>JBEKRG010000019.1:0-50798 GCA_049518955.1 Occallatibacter sp. | reverse complement strand
GGTACCGGCGACGCAGACAGTGTTAGCCTTCGCTGCCGCCTGCGCAGGCGACAAAGCCGAAACGTTGCGGTGGATCAAGCAGATGGAGGCGCTCAGCGCGCCGCATTACCAGTTGGCCATTGCTTATGCTCTGCTGCACGACACGGACAACGCGATCGCGGAACTGAGCAAGTCGGGCGACGCGCACGAAGGACAGATTCTCTATATCAAGTACGACCCTTTCTTCGATGGAATCCGCAACGATCCGCGTTATGTCGCGCTGGAGAAGCGCGCTGGGCTGATACCCTGAATTCATGAAATTCGGTGTGGTGGTTTTTCCGGGCTCGAATTGCGATCACGATACCTACAACGTGATTGCCGAGGTGGCGCGGCAGCCGGTGGTCTTCCTGTGGCATGACAGCGAGGACCTGCAGGGCGTGGATGCAGTGCTGGTACCCGGCGGATTTGCTTACGGGGACTACCTGAGGACGGGCGCGATTGCGCGGTTTTCGCCGGTGATGCAGTCGGTGAAGAGATTTGCAGCGGGCGGCGGACCGGTGCTGGGAATCTGCAACGGATTCCAGATATTAACTGAAAGCGGATTGCTGCCGGGCGCGCTGATGCGGAACGCGGGGCTGAAGTACATCTGCAAGCAGGTGCACCTGCGGGTGGAAACAACGAACAGCCCATTCACGAATCAATTGCAGAAGGGCACTTTGCTCAAGATTCCCATCGGGCACATGGAAGGGAACTATTTTTGCGAGCCCGAAGTGCTGAAGAAGCTGGAGAGCGAGGACCGGATTGCGTTCCGCTACTCCACGCCGTCGGGCGAGATTACTCCAGAGGCGAATCCCAACGGGTCGCTGAGCAACATTGCGGGAATTCTGAACGAAGGACGGAATGTGCTGGGCATGATGCCGCATCCGGACCGGTCGAGCGAGGCGTTGCTCGGGTCGGCAGATGGATGGGGGATTTTCGCGTCGATGCTTCAAAAGCAGCTCTCAGCTATTAACTCTTAGTTTTCATTCGGCGAGCTGGCATTTTCAAGTTCTGCAGGAAGAGGCCAGGAGCTAAGAGCTATCAATTAAAAGCTGGACCTCGGGACGATGATCGATATTCACCATCATTTGATTTATGGAGTGGATGACGGGGCGCCGGACCTGCAGGCGTCGCTGGACATGGCGCGAATCTCGGCGGACGAGGGTGTGACGCATATTGTGTGCACGCCGCACGCGAGCGGAGAGCACTCTTTCGACGTTCCGCTCATTGAAGAGCGGTTCGCCGAGCTGAAGGAACGGCTGCATGGCGTGGTGGAGTTGAGCCTGGGATGCGACTTCCACATGACACCGGGCAATGTGCGCGACGCGGTGGCGAACCCGCTGCGCTACTCAATCGGCGGGAAAGGTTATCTGCTGGTTGAGTTTTCATGGCAGGAGATTCTACCGAGGATGAACGATGCTCTGTTCCAGCTACAGGCTGCAGGATACAGGCTGATTATCACGCATCCGGAGAGGTATCCGGCGGTGCTTCGGCAGCCGCATCTTCTCGGAGAATGGATGCGAAATGGATGCTTGGTGCAGGTGACGAGCAGCTCGCTTTATGGGCGATTCGGAAAGGAGTCAGAGGCGCTTGCCAACGAGCTGCTCGAGCGGAACTGGATTCACTTTCTGGCGACGGATGCGCATCATCCGGTTTGGCGGTCGCCGCACCTGAAGAGCGGATTTGAGTATGTAGCCAGACGGGTTGGCGAGGAGACGGCGACGCGGCTGTGCGAGACGAATCCACGGATTGCGGTCGAGGGCGCTCCGTGGCCGGAGCAGCCGGAGGCGAAAGGACTGCGGGAGAACGTGCCTCTACGGTTTGCGGAGCGGGCCGGCGCGGAAAAGTCGAGGGGCGTGCGATCGGGAAAGAGCAAAACGGACGCGGACGACGGCGAGCAGAAGGCAGGCTTCTGGATGCGGCTATTCGGAAGGCAGCATCGGGGCTAGCGGAGATAGCGGAGTTAGGAAATGCAGCAAGGCCGCGAGTTAGCGAGTTAGCAAGCCAGCGTTTCAACCAATCTGGCCGCAGGACACAAAGGCGCCTCATCTCCCGGGTTTTCCGATTCCAGAAGTCAATATTGCGGTTGCGGAACCGCCGGTCCTGGGTTCTCGTATCTTTGAGAGTCTTTCCGGCAAACAGGTGATACTGCGCGACGAGGGTCTCTGCGCGAAAAAGGAGAGCCATGATCGAACCATCGCAACGGCAGGCTGCGCGGATTTTCGCAATCACAACCCTGATCATGTACGTCGTCGTTATGATTGCGTTCACTCGTTTCTATGCCCCGTTTCTGGTTTGGGGCGACGAAGCGGTGACGGCCCGCAACTTCTCCGCGCATGAACCGCTCCTCCACTTCTACATTGCCTTGGCCGTCGTTTTCGGCATCGGGTCGATAATCGTAATGGCTGCACTCTACGTTATGTTCAGGCCGATCAGCCGCGGTCTGACCTTGTTCGCCGCATCCACCAGGCTGGTGGGCGTCGTGATGTGGTTCATCGGGCTGATCGACCTTTTCGACGCGCTGCGCATCATGAGAGGCGCGGGATACTTGCAGGCGTTCAAGCCAGAACACCTGCAGGCCCTGGCGGGATTGCAACTTGCCTCGGGCTGGGACGCTTATTACATCGGGTTGACGATTTCTCCGATCGGGTCCGTCCTCTTCAGTTATCTGTTCTTCAAATCGCGCTATGTTCCGCGTGCACTGGCCGTGTGCGGGATGGCGGCGTCGCTCTTTGAGGGCGTTTGCGGGTTCGCCTACCTGATCGATCGCAACTTCGGAGCGATGATCTCTGTGAATTGGTACGAGATGCCGGTTTTCTTCTTCGACGTGGCGCTGTGTATTTGGATACTGGTGCGAGGACTGGCACCTCGCGAGACGGCGGAGTTGGATAGGCGGCAAGTCAGCTAAGGCCGAGGCCGCCGTCGACGACCAGTGTCTGACCCGTGATGAAGTGGGGGCCGGTGGCAAAGAAGAGGACAGCCTGAGCGACGTCGTCCGCATCGCCATTGCGGCCCATGGGGGTCTTGGAAGCGAATCGAGCCGCCTGCAATTCCGCTCGTCCGGGAGCGGGCTGAGGAAAAGGTGCGGCAGCCGAGGGATCGGGCGGCGCTTGTTCCTGAACGGCGCGCACGTCGTCGAGCACAATCCAGCCGGGAGCAACGCAATTCACACTGACATCGGGCGCGAAGGCCTTGGCCATGGCTTGGGTGAGCATGTGCAGAGCGGCTTTTGAGGCGCAGTAGTGTGCATGACCGGCCCAGGCGTGGAGACCGCCGAGAGAGCCCATGTTGACGATGCGGCCCCGAGCGGCGCGGAGATGAGGCAGGGCCTCACGTGCAACGAGAAACGGACCGCGGGTGTTGGTTTCGAAGGCATCGTCCCACTGGTCGAGAGAAAGGCTCTCTAAGGCCGCGGAGCCGAAGACAGCAGCGTTATTGACGAGGACGTCGATGCGGCCGAATCCGGCGATGGCTTGAACGACGGCTGCGCGGACTGAGGCTTCGGAGCGCACATCGCAGGGAACGGCGAGGGAATTGCAGCCGAGAGCGGCGATGTCAGCGGCGGTTTGGGCGGCGTCCGATTGAGAGGCGCGGAAGGTGATGGCGACGTCGGCGCCCGCCTGCGCGAGGGTAAGCGCGATGGCGCGGCCCAGGCGGCGCGCGCCACCGGTGACGAGGACCGCTTTGCCGGTGAGGAGATCGGTAGGCATTACAAGATCAGTTTAGCGAGAGAGGCGAGCCAGCGTAGTGAGAGCGATGCGTTCACTTGGGTGGGGGCTGTGATGGAGTCGAATTCGACGGAGGATCGGACTGGCCAGATTTGCTGTTGGAGTCGGGGGGCGGGGAGTTCGGCGTGGAGCCGGAAGATTTTCCTGAGCCGGAGTCATTGCCCGAACCGGAGCTTGCCGCGGAGTTCTTGTAGGTGGAGTATTGCGAGGCTGGCCTGTTCATGCGGACTTCCATTGCCATGTTGAGCTTGTCGATTTTGTAGACCTGCCCATAGGTCTGGAAACCGTCGGCAATGACTTGAAGAGTGACGGTGTCGCCAAGGGGAATCACGTCGATGGTGGCTTTGCCATCCTCATTGGTTTTGAGCTCGAGAGCTCCCTTATCCTTGTCGCCTTCGATGGGGTGGAAGATGACGTGCGCGTCTCCAATGGGCTTGCCGTTGTAGGCGCGAACAACAGTGACGCTAATTGTGGCGGAAGGCGGCGGAGCCTTGTATTTACGGCCATGGTGGGAGTCGTCGTCTTGCGCGCGGAGGCCGAAGGTGCCGGCGATGAGGGATAAACACGCGAGAGCGATGCAAAAAGGACGAAATGCGCTGCGGAACATGCTCTTCATTGTAAATGGAAGCGATAGTAGCGGCAGCGGCGTCGGCGGAGCTTGCGCGGGCTGGCGGAGTGGGGGGAGAGAATCGCTTAAAAGGGCCGGATTCATGAGAAACCTCAAAATATGAGTGAAATGCACTAAGATTTTAACGTCTCGGCTCTTGACAAGCGCAACTGGGTCCCCTATCGTTAGCAATTGGAAGGTGAGAGTGCTAGCAGCCGCCCGGTGAGAGCGCTCACTAGGGTCGGTCAAGGTTCTCTGTGGTTGGCATTCTTCAACCTCCTGAATCTTTTAATCTTACCAATCACCAAGAGCCGCGTTCCGGAAGCAAATCGGTGCGCGACAAGGAGAAGCAAAGCGATGGCAGTAAAGGCAGCAACAACGACATTCACTCCGCTCCACGACCGGATTCTGGTCCGCCGCGTGGAAGAGGGCGAGACGGTTCGCGGTGGCATTATCATCCCCGACAGCGCAAAGGAAAAACCCCAGGAGGGAGAGGTCATCTCCGTGGGCAAAGGCAAGTCGAACGACGAAGGCAAGGTATTTCCGCTGGACGTGAAGGCAGGCGATCGCGTGCTGTTTGGAAAGTATTCCGGCACGGAGATCAAGATCGACGGCGAAGAACTTCTGATCATGCGGGAAGAAGAAGTTCTCGGCATTCTGAAGAAGTAATGGCGCAAGCACGCCAGTTCACAGTTCGTAGTTCACAGCCCAAGGGCGAAGTGAGCGAATGCGCGATTGAAAACTGCGAACGAGGAACTTTGAACTGAAACCAGGAATACGAACTAAGGAGAGTTTGGAGATATGGCAAAGCAAATCTTGCACGGTGAAGATTCCCGCCAGGCGATTCTGCGCGGCGTGAACACGCTGGCGGACGCAGTGAAGGCGACGCTCGGGCCCAAAGGCCGGAACGTTGTGATTGAGAAAAAGTTCGGCTCGCCCACCATCACCAAGGACGGCGTGACGGTGGCCAAAGAGATCGACTTGAAGGACCCGATGGAGAACGTGGGCGCGCAACTGGTCCGGGAAGTGGCATCGAAGACGAGCGACGTGGCCGGCGACGGTACGACGACGGCGACGGTGCTGGCGCAATCGATCTTCCGCGAAGGCGTGAAGACGGTGGCGGCGGGCGCGAATCCGACGGCGCTGAAACGCGGCATCGAGAAAGCCGTTACCGTGATCAACGGCACGCGCGACAAGGATGGCAAGTGGAATCAGGATGGCGCGCTCAGCAAGCTGTCGAAGCCGGTGAACGAGGGATCGGTAGCCCAGGTGGGCGCGATCTCGGCCAACGGCGACGAAGAGATCGGCGCGATTATTGCCGAAGCTGTGAAGGTGGTTGGCAAGGATGGCGTGATCACGATCGAAGAGTCGAAGACCATGCACACCGGCCTGGAGACTGTGGACGGAATGCAATTCGACCGCGGCTACTTGAGCCCGTACTTCGTAACCGACGCGGAGCGGCTGGAAGTGATTCTGGAAGATCCCTACGTTCTGATCTACGAGAAGAAGATCAGCGCGATGAAGGATCTGCTGCCCCTGTTGGAGCAGGTTGCGCGCGGCGGCAAGCCGTTGTTGATCATCGCCGAGGACGTTGAAGGCGAGGCTCTGGCAACGCTGGTAGTCAACAAGCTGCGCGGCACGCTGAACGTGGCTGCGGTGAAGGCTCCTGGATTTGGCGATCGGCGCAAGGCCATCCTGGGCGACATCGCGGTTCTGACCGGCGGCAAGGCCATCACCGAGGATCTGGGCATCAAGCTGGAAGGCGTGAAGCTCGAGGACCTGGGCAAGGCGAAGCGCATCACCATCGACAAGGACAACACCACGATCGTCGACGGCGCAGGCAAGGCCAGCGACATCGAAGGCCGCGTGAAGGAGATCCGGTCGCAGATTGAGAAAACCACCTCAGACTACGACAAGGAAAAGCTCCAGGAGCGGCTGGCGAAACTGGTGGGTGGCGTGGCCATCATCAAGGTAGGCGCTGCGACCGAGACCGAGCTGAAGGAGAAGAAGGCTCGCGTTGAGGACGCGCTGCACGCAACTCGCGCGGCTGTCGAAGAGGGAATCGTCCCAGGCGGCGGCGTGGCGCTGGTGCGCTGCATTCCCGCGGTCCAGGCTTTGATCGGCACACTCAGCGGCGACGAGAAGACCGGCGCCCAGATCGTGCTGCGTTCGCTGGAAGAGCCGCTGCGCCAGATCGTCGCCAATGCCGGCGAAGAGGGCGCTGTGGTTGTGGCCAAGGTGCTGGAGTCGAAGGAAGCGCACTACGGCTACAACGCGCTGACCAGCAAGTTCGAGGACCTGGTGAAGGCCGGCGTCATCGATCCCACAAAGGTGACACGGACGGCACTGCAGAATGCGGCGTCGATCGCGGCGCTGCTGCTGACCACCGAAGCTTTGGTGGTTGAGCTGCCCGAACCCAAGAGTGCTGCACCGGCCGGTCATGGCGGCGGCGGCATGGACGGCATGTACTAAGACTGGCTGTCCGGGCGTACGCGCCCTTAACGCAAGAACAAAGCTGAAAGGCCTCCAGCGCGAGCTGGGGGCCTTTTTTTACGCATGCAAAACCATGTTGGTGGAAGTTTCGTTTAGAAATTTCGTTATGGATGTCAGTCAACAGGGGTCGGTGATCGAAAGAACGCAGATCAAGCAAAGGCTTCGATCAGGTCATTGATTCAAAGGCGAACTGAAGACACAAAAGCGAAAGGCCCCCAGCGAAAGCTGAGGGCCTTTTTTATGCACGCAAGATCATTTGGCACAGCGCACTGTTGGAAATGCCGCCAAACGGCCGCCAAAAGTGGGCCGGGTCCATCGAATTGTTCCGCACTACATTACAGCAGCGGACACACTCGCGGTGGCAATTCCCGCATCATTGACGGTGGGTTGCGGGCGCAGAGAACGCAACCAACCAGCGGAAAGCCATGCGCGAGGAATCACGAACTCCGACCAGCCACAATCCAGGCAAACCCGAATGTCAGGAGAAGGCGTCATCGGGGGGTGACTCAAGGTGCGTGGACTGTTGCGATAGAGCCGGACTTCTGCCGGGACGACGGATAGAGCGGCAGATTGGCACTTTGGGCAGATCATTTGTACACCTCAGGAAGTCCGAAAAGGCCGGAGCTCCCCAAAAAAGAATTGAGGGAGTGATTCAACATAACGGAATAACGGTCGAGATTTCAACAGTTTCAATCTAAAAGGTGCACGAAAGTAACATCGAATTTCGTTACGTGAAAGTTGAATTTGACAATACGAATGGGAATTTGAGGTTCATTCGGGCCGGAAAGTCGCTAGGATTGTGCAATCCGGGGGCTAAGGCGGGGCGAGATTCCGAGATGTTCTGCCTTAAACGTGCGATGTCCACTAGGTGCAAGGGGAATTGACGGGCGCGAGGGAGCGCGAGCCAAATCCTGTACGGGGAAGCTGCGGTCGAACTGGCGCGGAACGCGCCAACTTGGCGCAGCGACGAGATTGGCGAAGCGCTAGGAGGCGCAAAGAAAAACGCGGCGGCCGAAGCCGCCGCGTTGTGGAACATTGTTCCGCGTGGTTAGAAGTTAATTTTTGCGGCGATTTCAACGTTTCGCGGCGAATATGTGAAGTTGCTGCTGTTTGAATTGTTCGGCACCATGAAGCTCTTGTTTCCGGTACCGTTCACGCCCGTATAAGTCGCCGTCAAGGCCGACAAACTATAGAGGTAGGTGGCCGCGAAGCCAGTGATGTTCTGATGATTCGCCACGTTGAAGGCATTGAGGATCAGGTCAACGCTGTGGATGGTTTTGCTGCCCTCGAAGACGACCGACTTTTGCAGACGGGCATCGTCAACGATGCGGCGTGGATATTTATAGGTGTCGTATCCGATTTGAGGAATGATGGTGGGACCGCCAGTGCCGTTCCAACTGGTGAGGATTGCACTTGTTGGTCTGCCGCTGACGCCTGCTGTGAAGGGCAAGCCATTCTGCATCTGGAAGCTATCGTCGAGGCTCCAGTCGTTCACGAGCCACTTCAGCGGATTGCCTCCGTGGAGGTTGGGCAGGTTGTAGAGGACGTAGGTTACGAAGCGGTTGGGAATGTTCCACTGGGAATCGCCGTAATTTACGCGCGGATTGGCATAGGGATCGTACCAGGACTCACCCGCTCCCTGGGTATTGGCGTTCTGGGCGAAATCGAGAGCGTGCGACCAGGTGTAGTTGGCATCGAAGGTAATGCTCTTGAGCGACCGGTTGAGTATCTCGCCGACCAAGGCATTGTAGTTGGAGTTGACATTACTGATCATCTCGGAGATGGCCTGGAAATTCGTGGCAGACGGCCCGAGTAGAGCCGTGTTGCCATAGGCGGTATATACCGGGACAGTCACCGTAGAACCGTTGGCGCCAAGCGGCCCCAAACCATTGGGATCGCCTGCCACAGTAATCGTCTTGGCGGTGGTGGTTGGATTGAGATTGACGTCCAGGAAATTGGGCAAATCGCGACCCAAACTGCCGAGATAGCTCACGGAGAGGAATGTGCCGTTGCCCAGAGCCTGCTGGACCTGGAGATCGAATTCCTGAACCTCAGGGAGCTTCAGATTCGGCGCCATGAAGTAGGAGGTTGGTTTAGCAGAAGATGAGCCGGAGGCAAGGATATTCGGGTAAATCGGAGCGCCGGCGGTGTTGGCGTTAAAGGTCGGAGTGAACTGACCGTTCGGGCTGCCCGTGGCGAGCCGAACATTCTCGATATTGCCGTTAGTGATGCGGCCGAAGTACATGCCCCAGCCACCGCGCAACACGGTCTTGCCTTCACCGTACACATCGTAAGCGAAGCCGATGCGGGGCCCAAAGTTCATCCAGTCGCTCGGGCTGTTGGCGATACCGGTGTAAGGCACAAAGGTGCCGGTGGCCGTGGTCAGGTTGGGAAGGGCAGCCGGAATGGTCTCATGATCCCAGCGCAGGCCGAGTTCGAGGGTCAGGCGCGGATTAAACTTCCAGTTGTCCTGAGCAAAGACGCCGGTATCCATCGTGGACAGGGCAAAGGCTGGATTACCGAATCCTTGAGTGAAGCTGTTGTAGCAAGGATAGATTCCGGTAATGGGAGTGGAAGAGTAGTTCTGCTGGCCGCTTGAATCGCAACCGACAGGGGTAGTGGTGGACGGGACTATGCCGTGCTTCAAGTTGAGTAGGTCGTCAAAGTAGTTGCCGACCCAGTTATAGGAGTAGTCGCCGTTGCTCTTGTAAGTGTTATTCAGCAGGTCGTAGTTGTGAACCGCATCGACGCCGAATCTGAAGCTGTGATTGCCCTTGTTCCAATATAGGATGTCGCCGACCTGCCACTTATTCTCCAAAGGATAGTCGACGCGATGCTCATAGTACTCGGAGCCGGCGTTGATGCCGTAGTTATAGCCGGCTTCAAGTTCCGGGATATTGGTGCTGGTGGCAATGTCGGCCTTGGTATAAGGGGTCAGAGCCTCCTGGGTTTCGTAGTCAAGTTCGCGGCCGTACTGGTAAAGCAGCTCGTTGCTGATGGTGTTGGTGACGAGGCTGGTGAGCTTAGCCACGCCGTAATCGAGCTTGACGAAGTCGTTGCCCTGAGAATCCTCGGCGTAATTGTCAGGGTTTGCAGTTTGCACGCCCGATGGCGAATCCCAGCGCAGGCGATGGAAGAGGACGCTGACATGATGCTTCTGGCTTACCTGCCAATCGAGCTTGGGAGTGTTGATCTCCTGGTAGCCGAAGCGGGGCGTGAGGCCGAGCTCGGAGTTGAGCCCGAGATCACTAAGTGCGGTGGCGCCGGCATAGTTGGTGACGGTGACGTTCGAGCTGCCGTAGAACAGGGCGGCCCAGTCGTAGGAAGCCTGAGCGTAGGTGATGCCCTGACGCGCGGCCAAGGCGCAGGCGTTGGTGTCGTTGACATCCGCACTGGGAGCGCCGGCCAGCGCGCCGGTCGTTGTGTTGCAGGTTTCTCCCGAAGACAAGGCGGCCTGTGGCAGAGTGTAGAACTGCTGTGGATTGTAGGGAACGCCGAGGACGGGAAAGACGTGGGTATGTTGGTCGTACGTGTAAATCCAGAAGAGCTTGTCCTTGATGAGCGCTCCGCCCGCAGTGAAGCCGTAAATTTTGCGCAGGTCCTCGGGTTTGACGTGCGATTTGGTTGTAACGCCGTTGGCGAAGGTCGTGAGGAACGCATAGTCATTGAAGGCGTTCCAATTGCTCTCACGGTCATAGAAGTAGGCTTGGCCGTGAAGCTGATTTGTGCCGCTCTTAGTGACCGAGGTGATGACACCACCGGCGGCGCGGCCGTACTCGGCGGAGTAGACGCCGGTGTTAACGGCGAACTCGCGGACTGCGCTACCTGCCGTTGAATAAGCTTCGCGGGTCCGTCCACGCTCCTCAGCGAAAAAGGCCTGGTTGTCGTCGGCGCCGTCGATCTCGACGTTATTAAGCAGCGTGCTCACGCCGCGAATGCTGACGAGGCCGTAACCGCTGGTGTCCACTGTAACCCCAGGAGTGGTGAGAGCAAGAGCCGACCAGCGGCGGTTGTTGATGGGGATGTTCTGCATTGCCTTGGCGTTCAACGTGTCGGAGAAATCGGGCGACTGAAGGTTCATGACCGGAGCTTGTTCCGTGACGACCACTTCAGTGGCGGATGAGGCGACGGCCAAGCGCGGCTCGAGGCTTGTGACCTGGCCGACGACGACAACGACGTTATCGGCACGGTACTTAGCGAAGTTGGGAGCCGAAATGGAGACGGTATAGTCTCCGGGCTCGAGCAGAGAGGCTTTGAAGTAGCCACTGTTATCGGAAACGAGGTTCACCGTGAAGCCAGTTGCCGTTCTTACGATGGTGACTGGAGCGCCCGGGACTACGGCCCCGGAAGAATCAAGGACGGTGCCGTCAATTGAACCCTGCGTTGTAGATTGCGCGCTCAGTGATATTGAGCTGACGCACGCGGCGAGGATGAGAAGTGCCAGGTAGCGAACACCGAGGCGAAGTCTATTGAACATCATGAAACTGCCCTCCAAAAGTAGTCGTTAGCGTTTGACCCGATTACGCGTGAATGATGGCGTCGTCGCCAGCGCCACGAATGGCGCATTGGTCAACGCGCAGGAACCGGGGAAGTGTAAGTGTTCTTGCAAAACTGTCTGAAACCTACGAGAAGCCAATCGAGCATTTCTGATAAGAAAGTTAAGCCAAAACAATGGGCTTAGAAGTAAGCTTACAAACTCTCGATGAACTCCCGGTGAAAAAACGGGACGAAATCGAGTGATCAGAAAGCTGTGGGCTGCGTACCGGACGCGGCCAAAAAACACAGCGTGCAATCGGATGAAGGAGATCACTTATCCGTTCTGGCGGCTTCAAATGTCTAGAATCACGCCCGACGTAAATGCGATTCAGGTCCGACAGCACGAATGCAATGGACTCAGAAAGTCCGGCTGGCTGCAGCGAGAAGGCGTCTCAGAATTTGCGATGCGCCGCTGTGCCGCAGTCAACGCGCGACTAGAAATAATTAGAACTTCGCCCTTTCCCCAAAAACACGGGCTGAAAAACCCCTCAAAGGAGGTTGATTTGGGGGTACTGCAATCTCTCAGGAGACGTCATTGTAGGACAGAGGCAACCCTTATTCCAAGGGGGTAGCGCAAAAAAACTCCCAGAATCCGAGAAAATCGAGGGCGCAGCAGACAACTTGTGGAAAATGAGGCGGATATTGGCGTCAGATCGGCAAAGCGGCGATGAAACAAGGTCGCAATCGAGGCAACGGCGCAAGAAAGCGGGACCTCGAGGGGTCCCGCTTCAAGAGACTGCTTTTTTCCGTTTCAGCGGCCAAATCAGTAGGTGAAGTGGAAGCCCATGGTGATCATGCGATTGCTTCCGATAGTGCTGTAGACGGACCCAAAGTTGGCTACGTTGTTGGGGCAACCGCTGCTCCCAACCGTGTTGACACCCTGAACGCAGGTGCGAACTCCGGCAGGAATGAAGAGAGGAATCTGCGTCTGGCCGCCATTTCCGGTTGAGTAGGGCAACTGGTCAAGATTGGTCAGAGCCGTTTGCTGATCAGTCGGATTGTTGCTGGTGACGATCTGGCCATAGTTGACGTAATAGTAAGCGCCCGGCTGGCAGTTCTCGTCGTTCGCAATGCCTTCCTGGATCGCCGTCGTCGAGCAAGCCGAGTTCTGACGGATCTGCCCCTGGTTTGAAGGCACGTCGAGGCTGGTGGTGTTGGTGATGTTGAAGACGTTGAATTCGTACTGCAGGCCGAAGCGTTCAGTTATTTTGAATTGCTTGCGCAGGGAAAGGTTGATTTGCCGTTGGCCCGCCTGGCGGAAGATGTTGCGCTGTGGGGGCGCCCAATCGGTTTCATAAATATCTTGCGGATCGGTTCCAGTGGAAACGGGGATGCCGTCTGTTCCGGGCTGCAGATAGTTGATGGCGATTTGCGTTGGATCGATGGCCGGGATGTAGCTGCCGCCGGAACCGCGCACGGCCCCGTTGTTGCCGGTGAGTGCCGCTTTCGGATTGGCCGGGTTCTTAATTCCGAGGATGGGATTCATCAGTGTGGGGAAGTCGCCGAAGGTGATGCTGCCCACCGCGCCATAGAACTCATAGAGCGAATAGGGCTCGCCGCTCTGCGCGATGACGGTGCCATCGAGGAACCAGTCGTTGATGAACTGCGCGGCAAGCGTGTGCTCCTTTACAACCTGTGGAGACCGGACCTCGAAATATGCGGAGAAGACGTTGGTGCGGTCGAAGTCCGACGAGGCCCAGGAGTTGCGGAGGTTGTTTGGATTGCCGCCGGTGAAGAACAAGCCGAGATCGCTTTGTTCATCGAGAGTGTGGCTCCAGGTGTAGCTGGTGCCGACCATGTAGTTGTGAGAAAACTGCTTTTGAAGGTGCGCTTGCAGGCCGTCGTAGGCGGAGTTGCCGGCGGTTTTGTAGTATGAGGCGTTAGGGCTGAAACCGATGTAGGGAACGCGGAAGTCGGTGTTGCCGCCATCTTCGGTGTTCCATGGCTCACCGGCGATGGGAGCATAGTCGCAATACACCGATCCGCAGACATTCTGATTGAGAACCTCGAAGCCGTAGCTGGCGGTCTCACCCCAGATCGGGTTGTTTGGGGTTGCAAACCCCGGCGTGTTCAACGGCACGGGGACGACCGCGTGACGGCCGCGATTGCCCACGTAACCGATGTCGACGAGGGTATCGCTGGTGGGCTGCCACTGGATGTCGAGCGTGTAATCGATGGTGTAGGGCAGTGTGTTGGAGCGGGCGTAAGTGCCGAAGTCGAGGGCATCGGGGCAGAGCGTGTAGCCCTCCTGGTTCTGCACGCCGCCGCAGTTCTTGCCGAATTTCGCGTAGGAGCCGGAAGTGGGTGCGCCGGTCATGGCATTCAGAGTGTTCTGCAAGGCTGTATTAATAGTGGTGGGATTGGAGCTTGGAAGAGTGTAAGCCGGGCTGCCAGTCTGGCTGAAGGCAGCGCCCGTCGGATCTTCAAGCGTTGAGCCCTGGCCGGTGACGTAGGTTGCCAGCGGCGCGGACTCTGTGACGCCGAACGGACCGCCATAGCCGGAACCTGCGGGCTGCGACAGATACGTGAAGTACTCGCCGCGGTCATAATACATTCCACCCCCGCCGCGCACGACGAAGTTGCCATGGTCGCGCTTGGGCGACCAGGCGAAGCCGACGCGCGGAGTGATGCCCCATTGACGGCCGGTAAGCGTGGAGTCGCTGACTCCAGCGGTGGGGTTCGATTTGTTGTTGCCTGCGACTATGAATCCCGCGTTGCTTACCGTGAAACCGGCTGTCGTGGTTCCGCTGACGCTGAAAAGCTTGGGATCGAAGTTGAACATGTTGCCGTACTTCTCAGTCATTCCGCCGTGATAGTCGTATCGGACACCGAGTGTGACACTCAAGTTGGACTTCAGCTGCCACTTGTCCTGCAGGTAGCTGTCGATCTCGTTGGTGCGGTAGTAGCGGTTGGCATTGTTCTTGCCGGTCGCGGGATCGATGGTTTCAAGAACGTTTGAGCTGTGGACCTTGCCCTGAAGAAAACTCTCGAAGTTTGAGGTCGAGAGCTGTTCGATTCCATTGCGGTTGTTTTCGATGTTCAACTGCGTGTAGCTGTAGCCGCCGCCAGCGAAGAAGGTGTGGTTGCCCCTGGTGTAGATGAGGTTGGTGGAAGGGTTGAGGCGATTCTGATAAAAGCCCATGTCGGCGAAAGAGCTGTAGGGACCGGCTTTGACGCCCGGTGAGTCGTTTTGGCTGCTGGGGAAGTCCTTGAGCAGCATGCCCGGCAACGTGCCTTTGAAGAATGGGCCGCTGCCGTCCGCCGTGGGAATGGACGTTGAGCCATTGATGCCGAAGTTGGCAGGTCCGCTCCCGTCGGTCAGCGTTTGCGAGAAGGAGCTATAGGACAACTGGCGGAAGATGCCGACGCGCTGCTCCCAATTAAGGTGCGGGTTGACTGCGATGGCGTTATCAATAGCGGCGACCTGCGCGCCATTCTGTTGCGTGACGGGGAATCCGCCGACCGAGGAGAAGTCGTAGGGTAGGGTGACGGGATCGTCCTGGTAGTAGTACTTACCGGAGAGACGGTCGCGGGAAGTGATCTGATAGTCGATGTCTCCGACGCCCTGGTTTGAGGTGATGAGCGAATTGCCAATAAGGGTGACGTTCGGTACGCCGAATTGATAGGGAGTTCCTGGCGCGGTTTGAGCGGATGGAATGAACAAAGAGCCGTTGGGCAATGTGGCGCTCATGAGAGCCATGGCGATGGGATCAATAGCCTTGGTGTAGGTTCCCCCTCCGGCGTAGCTGACGGCCGCGGCGTCGAGACCCGCAACTGAACGATCATTGGTGAGCGCGGAAGGAACGGTGAGTTGCGAGAGGCCGGTGGACTGGTCGGAACTATATAGATGCTGAAAAGAGAAGAAGAAGAAGATCTTGTCTTTCTTTATGGGGCCGCCCATGGTTCCCCCCGCAGTCCAGCGATGGAGGAACGGGTTGATGAGAGATGCGGGAAATGCGCCGATGCCCTGCTGCGCGAGCTGATACTGCTGATTGAAGAAGTAGGGAGCAGCGTTCAGCGTGTTCTCTGCGAGGTCGCCGTACACCTGACCGTGAAAGCTGTTGGTGCCCGCGATGGTGTTGACGTCAACTTGCGCACCGGCGGTTGCACCTTGTTGCGCGTCGTACATGGAAGTATTCACGCGGAGCTCGGCAATGGTCTCGGGCGGAGGCGAAGGCAGGCTGTTGCCTACGGAGCCGTAGGGTGAAGCGCCTTCAAGCGATGAGCCGGCGATGGGCGCCGCGCCAGCCGAAGAGCTGCTGGATGTGCTGCCGCCGCCGATGTTGAAGTTGAAGCGCTGCGACGTGAGGCCGCTGGAGGTCAGGCCGTTGAAGATGTTAGTGACGTCGACGCCGTTGACCTGCATGGTGTTGGAAGTGGCGCGCTGACCGTTGGCCTGGATATTCTGGTTGCCCAGTCCGGAGTTGGTGTTGAGGCCGCTGAGGAGTTCGGCGTTGGCTCCGGGCGATAGAACAGCGAGCTGAGTGAAGCTGCCGGTGGCGAGCGGAGTTGCGGCAATTTGCTGGGTGTCCATGGTGAAGCCGTTGGAGGCGTCGGTCGCGTTGAGCATGGGATTGGCGATGACCTCGACGGATTCGGAGACCTGACCCACCTTCAATGAAACGTCGACCGTGGAGGCTTGTGCCTCGCGGATGACGACTCCGGAGAGACGCGTGGTCTCAAAGCCATCATGGCTGACGGAAACCTCGTAGGTCCCGATGGGGAGGTTGAAGATCTGAAAGAAACCCGTCCTCTGCGAGGTCGTTGACTCGGTGACGTTAATGGCAGTGTCAGTTACCTTCACGGCGGCGTCGGCGATAGCGGCCCCTGAAGGATCGAGCACGGTGCCGTTCAAAGATCCAAGAGTTTGTTGCGCAAAGCTGGGAACCGCAGAGGCAAGAACAACAAGGGTGAAGAGCGCAAGGCAACCAACACCCAGGCGAAGTCTACTTAACATCATAACTGCCCTCCAAAGTAGTGGTTAGCATTTGACCCGATACCAAAAGACTGGCCGTCGTCGTTGACAGGCGCGGCGGTCAACGCGAAACAGAGGAATGCATGAGACAAGCAGAAATTGGCTGACACACAGATTCCAGCATGGGAAGAGTAACTGCTGGATGGACCCGAAACTTGAGCGTACAAATTCTCGATGAACAAGAGATGAAATGCGAAGTCATACGTCGTGAGCGGCAACCGGGGATTCGGACCTCAGTTTGCAAATGAAGGGGTCGGGCCATCGGACGGGGGAGTGGTCATCCAGATTGGCCTGTGACGATCGGCTGTCACGCCCTCACGAGAAAACAATGCAATCGTGCAAGAAAAAGGAAAGCTGAAAACCTCTGCGGTTTACAACGGCCAGGGAGCATAGGGACGATTTCGACCGCACCCTTGGGCCGTCAACGCCTGTTGAAGAACAACTGACCCCTTAACGACGCTCCAGAAAGGGAGTGAAAGCATTCCTGAAGCAGGTTTGTCGCGGGCTACTTCAATCTCTCAAGAGACGTCATTGTAGGACAGAGAAGACTGTTTTTCCAAGTGGTAATGCGAAAAAATCTTGCGCCAGCAGTGAGAAATCGGGTGTTTGTCGTGCGGGCTGTGGAAAACCGGGTCAACTTAAAGAAACCCTTTGGAGATAGCGGGTTGAGGGCGGCAAAACCGGACTATCGCCGATTAAGTCAGAGGTTGAGGCCCCGTTTCCCAGCGATTTGCTGCTGACGGGATCCGCGATTGGCGGAGCGGAATCCTCTCAGTGGCCGCTGCCTGGAGCCCAACGTATCCGCAGACCGGCGCGAACCGTGAAAGGCAGGCTGGGATAGCCGATGGGCGCGATGTGCTGGTTGTCGAGAAGATTTTCGGCCTGCGCGTAGACGTCGAGCCAATTCAGCAATTGATAGCTGCCTCCGATGCCGAGCTTGGCGTAGCCGTAATCGAGATTGCGATTGGGCAGGAGCAGGCTGTTGTCGTTCGAAGCGTCCTCGCCTTCAAGATATGTTGAGTCATCGCTCGGGCTGGCGAAGGCCGCACTGAAAACTCCAGTGATTTTCCTTGTGGCGTATGTGGCCGTGAAGTAGCCAGCGTGGGGCGCGCGGCGGAAGGGACGCGCACCCTCGAGCGGCGAATAGGGGCCAATCTGGATTCCGTTGGGGATGTTCTGCCAGGTAGGAATCGGACCGAGCAGGGCCGCGTCGTCATTGGTAAACGATCGCTGGATCACCGCGTCGAGATAGGTGTATCCGCCGCGCAGAAACAGGTTGGCGCCGATGCCGGATTCGACTGATGTTTCAATTCCCTGGGCGCGGAAAGCTTCGGAGTTGATCGTCAGCTCAAAAGCGCCGTTACTTTGAAGTGTGGCTTCCAGCGCGGTCTGCTGGGCCTGCGTGAGGCTTGGAAGGAGCGCGGGAATCAGGTCGAGGCCGACGTATTCGATCTGTCTGCCAAATTCATTGTGAAAATAGCTGGACTTGAGAATAACGTGCTGCGAGAGGAAGGACTGCTCGACGCCGCCCTCGTAGGTGCGATCTTGTGGCGCACCAATCTGATTGATATGCAGCGCCTGAATGGTGGCCAGGCCCTGGTTGTTCGGGATGTTCACGAGAAAGGTATAGAGCGATTCGTCCTGCTCGGGGAGAGTTGGTTCACGATCGGACTCGCCGAAGTTGAAAAGAAGCCGCGTCCCGCTGAAGACACGGCTGCGGGGGCGAAGCACATAATAGGATGCTCCGGCGCGAGGCTCAGTCTGGACACCGAAGAGCGAATAGTGCTCAAGGCTGCCACCGAGCGAGTAGAAGAAACGATTCTTGAAGTCGCCCTGGACGCCCGCGAGATAGTCGTAATTGGTGCGCTCGACGGTCGGGTAGAAGTTGCTGCCTGGCTCCGCGCCTCGTTCGTCTTCGTACTGGAATCCGATGAGACCAACCAAATGTGGAGTGATGGTGATATCGCCGCGGTAAACCAGCGCGTCGCGGTTGGAGACAAGCTGCGATGCAAAAGTGCTGCAATCGAGGACGGCCTGGCCGCTTGCGGAGTAACCGTTGGCGCCGGTGATGGTGACGGTGTTGCCGAGCGTGCCTGGGCCAAAGCAGTAATCGAGATAGGAAACGGGAGCTCCAGACTCGGTCCAGAGCGATTCTTGCTCGCGTTTGCGGGTGAGGCCGTAGCGAACGCTGTTGTGCAGGCTTGCGGTGGTCTGATTATCGATCGATGCGCTCGCGAAGATGTCCTGGTCCTTCTCCGTTGCGTCATCGGCGACATGATAAAAATCCCATGCGTTCGGTACTCCATTGGCAGAGACGCCGTAGTGAGCCGTGGCACGGATCTGCGTAGTTCCGTTAAGAGCCCAACCAACATTGGCTGCCGCGGTGCCGACGTGGAATTCATCGTTGGGCAGGTCATTGGCGGTTTGCAGCCAACTGTAGTCGCCGAGGTAGTCAAGCTTCTTATGCGCGCCGGCAATCTCAAGCTGCTCGCGCGATGTATCGAGTTTACCGGCGTCACCCTCAAAGAGCAGTGAAGGGAAGCTGGTCGTGCCGTGTGGGGTGACGAGGCTGATGACCCCGGATTCAGCACCCGCACCGAACAGATTCGAATCGGGGCCGCGATAAACTTCGGCGCTTTCGATGGCAGTTGTGGAGAGCGAACCAAAGTTGAATTGATTGCCAAGGTCGCCGGCGTCGACGCCATCGAGAAGCACTTTATTGTCATCGGAGTCGCCGCCGCGAACGAAGAGCGATGACTGCGCGCCGAGCTGGCCGGTCTGAATGACGAATGTGCCAGGCATAAGGCGCAAAGTGCTGACGAGATCGTCACGAAAGGCAAGATCGAGCGGTCCGAGCACGGTGGTGGCGGAGCTTGTTTGCGGCTGCGGAGTGGGTGTGCCGGTGGCGGTGACCACAATCGATTCGCGCGCCCATTCCGGCTCGAGTACGACGTTGCGCTCGGTCGAGTCTAACTGGCCGGCGTAAAAGTCCGGTGTTTGCAGTTGACGGAAGGACTTTGCAGAGACGACGAGAAAGAAGCGGCCAGAAGCGCCGGTGAGGATCTGAAAGCTGCCATCGGCCATGGAAACTGCCGCGGCAATGACCTGACCGTTGCTCACGAGAGAGATGGCTGCGCCGGGAACTTTGGCGCCAGTAGCATCGGTGATGACGCCGCGAATGGAAGCCGCGGAACAGGTGGCAGCGAAAAAAATGAATAGTGCTGCAGCGAGCGTGCGCGACGAGGCGCGCAACAGGGCCCAGTACGAGGCTCGACACAAGGCGCGGGCAAAGTATTCGCGCAGAGAAATGGAATTCGGCATGTGAGCTCCTTCGTCCCCCTCGGAACGTGAAAGCGGTTGGGTACGCCGAGGACCGGTCTCCTGACTTGCGCTGGTTTCAGCCGCCTTCCCAAAGCCGAACCAAATTGGATTCGACTCCAGTGGTTTCAAGTGGATTCCGCAGGCAGCGGAAGCACTGGGCTGAAACCCTGTTTGTACCAATGCCTCGTTATACGACGGCAAGGAAAACAGGTGCGCTCACAGTTGCGGGGCAGTGGCGGAGTTTCACCGCCTTCCCGAGCATCCTGACGATCGCGATGATGAGTGAGGCTGAGGCGATTGCGTGCCGCAGCAATGATGCCATGGAAACGACTTCCACGACATGAACTTTTATAGCGGGTTCGGCGAGGGAAGTCAAAAGCAACTCTAGGGGTCGAAGCAAGAATGGGTGAATTCCGGATGCGAGGTTTCGGGAGCGGAGGAAAGTGGTGACCCCGGGCTGATTCGAACAGCCGACAAGCAGTTTAGGAAACTGCTGCTCTATCCATCTGAGCTACGGGGCCACTTTGTCGTGACACAAACTACTTCACTAGTTTACTGCGGTGGAAGCGCGTGGAGCATTTCCGTTTGTTGCCCAATCGTTGCCCAATTCCGGTACGGCGGTCTCAAGCCGAACCAGGGCTGAGGAAGCAGATATGGATAGAGTGTTCCTCAGAATGAGGAGGTACGAAGCTACAATTGACTGAATAGGGGAGACTTCGACCGATATAGCATCTCTCCGGAGAGTTGAAAGATGAACGACTCAATTAAACCCGCGATTATGGTTCGCTGTTACGGGCCGAAATGGAAGGCCTTAGCCGTTTCGGCGCTGATGTGTGTTGCTATCACCCACTCGTTGGCGGAAGGCAAGAATAAGGAACCGGCAACAGTCGTTAAGCCGAACCTTACACCCCTGATGCTTGCGGCGATGAGCTGCGATGAAAAAGAAGTGACCGCGCTATTGAGTCAGGGCGCGGACGTGAAGGCGGTGGATGCGCGTGGCAACGACGCGCTGACCTTTGCCTCCATCCAGCGAACCAAAGATCTGACTCTCCAGTGCCCAAATGTCGTCCTGGCTCTTACCAAGGCCGGCGCAGATCCCTGGAAGGCCAATTTCTATCAGAGTCCGGAGTTCAACCTGCGCCAGCCCTCCAAGATCGCGGTGATCTATGTGGCGGATATTCGGGGAGATAAGGACGACCGATCTAAGGGCTTCACCGAGGGTGTGGAACAGGCGCTCACCCAGGGAATGCCCCGATATACAGCGGTCACCACTCCGCATTATCCGATCATGAGACTCAGCGAGACCCGCGAATTGTTGAAAGCCGCGGGATTTACGGACGCGGAAGCGCTGCATCCGGATCGGAAACGGGCCTGCTCGGTACTCGGCGTCGACGCGGTTTTCGAAGCAGTTATCAAAGGTTACTCCCACGGGTTTTTCGTCGATACTGAGCCCATTGTTGGTACGTCGGTAGGAATCAACAGCGAGATGAACCCCGAGTATTGGCTGACCGACTGCGCCACTGGAGAGTTGCTGTGGAGAAACAATCCCAGCAGCATTGGGGTGCAGCGCAGCCTTCTCGCGGCGGCATTCACAAATGGGTCCACGACCCTTTGTGAGCAAGCCATCACCTTCCCGCGCTACAAGGGGCCCCAAAAATAGTCCGCTGTAACAAGCGATCCTTCTTTATCCGTTATGCCAAAATTCGGAGAAACCATGAACGCGCATTCTTTCTTGAGTCGCAATTTCCATTCTTCCAGAGTTCGCCTTGCCGCAATCGTGCTGCTGGCGCTGGCCTGGAACAGCCCCGCCTTTTGCAGTCCTCTTGAAAAGGCAATCAAGAAGGGCGACCTCGAACAGGTGAAGGCGTTGATCGAGGCCGACCCCCACCTAATCTCAAAAAATCCGCTCGCCGATGCGGCGCTGTACTGCAAGAAGGATATCGCTGAGTATCTAATATCCCAGCATGCGGAGATCGATCATCGCGATTTTCTGGGCCTGACTCCTTTGTTTAACGCAGCTTCAACCGATTGCGTGGCTGTGGCCCAGGTCCTGCTTGTCAACGGCGCCAACCCCAATGCCAAAAACAAAACCGGCGAAACGGTTCTGTGGTGGGCCAACAGCTCCAGAAGTCCACACGTTGCCGATGTGCTGCGTCTGTTCGGCGCCAAATAGGCGATTCGGCTTAAACCGGCTTCTGGCGGGTCACTGGCGGCCCACAAAGGGTATCTGCAGGAAGATGGGCCTGAAGGTGGTTTACGCCTTGGCGGAACAGCCCAGTCCGAAAATCTCTTGAGGCATTGCAAGCGCTATCGCGCGGGTGCGTGCGCGCGTGTACCGAAGCAGTTGGTCACATTGAATCCGTATCGAAGAGCGGTCTCTTGGGAAAATCAGGAAGGCTGTTCTTGCAGTTCGACCATGCGGAAACGGTGGGGCGGGTACGAAAATTCTGGCAATAATATAGATGACTGACTACCGCTTCAGCTCCGTGGCGTTTCCTTCTGCTCCTCTAGCTCTAAGCTATCGAGCACGAACTGAAGTGCGCGACGTTCCTTGAGCGCAGCATCCCATTGATTAGCGACTAGCGCCTGCTGTGCCGGATTCGACGATTCTTGGTTGAGCTCCTTGGAAAAGCCGTCACAGGCGATCTTGAGCTGGGCTAGTCGCTCTTGCAGGGTCTTGATTGTCAGTTTGCGGTCAGCAGGGTCCAAGATTCAACTCCATGCGCGCCGGGGCCGTCAACCCTCGGCGGGCAGTGAGACCCTTTTCTCTGTCCGTCAGCACGATCAGAGCGGCGCGCATGGCGATAAGCATACGGACCAAAGGGTACGATCAAAATATTCAACAGCAATCCTTAGGACGTTGGCCTTTAGTACTACCGCCTTCACTCTAGATTTGCCCCAAATACCAAGCGTGACCGCGGTCACGGCGCGTGTCATTGCGGCCCCGTAGCGTGACAGTACAAGAAAACTCATTCAAGGGGTTTTTCTCTCCAGAACTGCCACGAAGCCTCTCGCACGCGAGGGGCTTTCGTGTGTTTGACAGGCTATGAGGGTCTAGTTCGCAGCGTCGAACGTGATCGACTCGGCTCCGATTTTCAAGACGATGCGCGGCCCTCTGGCTTCTTGTCCGTTGATGCCGAGGATTCAGGGCTCTGGGACCTGATCCGCGGCCTTCGGCGACTTACCGCTGCTCCGCGGCTTGCCGCCCGGTTTCTGTTCCCGCTTCTCGCTCGGGGTGACAGAAGGGCGCACGCTTTTCGCGTTGCTGACCGCATACAGGACCAGCTCGACACGCGACGAGACGCCAAGCTTCTCGAAACGCGGATCTATTTCACCCATAGAGCTGTTTTCCGGACAGACGGTTCATCATCCGCTCTTTTGCTCAGAAGTAGTCGAATTATCCTCCATAACCTCCATAACCTCCTTAACCTACATATTTCCTGTAGTTTGCTAGCTAGGGAGGTTCTCGGTCTCCAACGGCGTATCCTCCACATCGTACATTGCGGCAAGCTTCTTGATTTGGACGACCGTGGCCTTATCGAGAGTCAGACCGTTGCCGGTTTGCGATAAGCGGCAAGTGCGCAGGCCGAGCCGCAACAGCCGGTGGCCGACCATCTCCGGACTCAGGCGCGCCATCTCACCGCGCGCTTCCAGCAGATGGTTGGCCGCGGCAGCGATCTCGCGGGCGTACGCGTGTTCCTGTCCGTCACGGCAGAGCGCCAGAAGCGATTCCAGGACAACTGCCTCGGTGGAGCTCGACTGCTCAGACCGACGCTGCTGGTCATGGGTCTTCAAAAGGGTCACGAGTTCCTGCCGGAGTTCGGGCGCGTTCACGATGCCACGTCCGAGCGCCGTCGCAATGGCCACTGTCTCGGAAGACAAGCCGGAAGGAGCCCACGTCGAGTGGCGCACATAACGGAGGTTTTTGTTGCGGTACTGGTCCAGGTGGATGGGGAGGCGCTCAACCATTTTTTCCAGCCATCAAGGAGGGTCAAATGGTCCTGCGTTTGTGGGAGCCAAGTGGATGCGGATGGCGTTCTCGATCTGGTGTGTCCTCGGATTCTCGCCGGCATAGACGGCCGTTGATTTGGAGTAACAGGCTATATAAGGGCCCCGCACGGCCAAGAACTCCCTGTCTGTCAAGCTGCTTAGTAAATTGGCAGTCCCCTTGTCGAGGTTCGGCTCTGAAAGCAGGAGGGTCCAATAGCAGCGAAGTACTTCAAGATCGCTCCGCCGAAATCCGGCCAGCAGTGCCGCCTTCTGGCAAAAGCTTTTGAGAACGTGCAGAACGCGGCCTGCAGCATAGGCAGGGCCAGTGATGAGCAAGCACGGAAGAATTACCGATTCAGTTTGGAACCAAGTCGAGATCGTCCAGAAAGCGACCAACTCGGCCGCATCTTCCGACAGGAGTGTCTGCGCCAGGAGGACCCGCTTGATCCACGAGAAAAGCTCGGCTGCCGTGGCAACCCTAGGCGGCGGGATCGGCGCCGGCACCGGCGCGGTGAGAATCTCGCTGGGCTTGGCCATTTCGGCGTCGCTTGTGCATCCATCTGCCGCGGGAGCGGGAGATTCCGTCTCCGTCGTCGTGTCAGTCAGGGTGGGAAGGTAATCCTCGCCGAGGATGGCCGCGTCAATCAGGTGCATAAACGATTTCGGCTCAGGCTTCGGCGCCAGTTTGGGGGTGGGGGGTGACGGAGACTGGGGAATGAATGGTTCAAAACAGCCGCCGTCATCGGTTTCGTCAGGCTGTGTCACACTTCCTTCCGCGGCCGGCAGGGGGTCGTTTTTCGGCGAATTCGACGGGGCTGCAGGATCCTGGCTTGCTGCACCGGCTTCATCTTTCGTTGCCTCCGCCTCAGACGTGTCGTCCTGTGGCGATGTTGGTTCTGCGGTTTCGGTATCTGCGGGAGACGGGTTGGCATCAGTCGCCCGTTCGGGCAAATCTGGATTGATATTTGCAGCGGCGCCGGTTTGGGGCCGGTCCGAACCGCTGGCGATTGTATTCGCGGAATTCTCTTCCATGTTCCCCGTCCTTCCGCGGTGTATCCAGGCGACCGCCGACTTTCCGGCGGGCTCGGCACACTCTCTAAAAAAAGGGTATGAAAGTTTCAATTCTTCTAAACACTTACGCTCCTGGGTCCGCCCAAGTGGCCAGAAAATCCCGCGACATCGCGACCGCGGACTGGTGTTCCTGGCCCAGAAGCCGCAACCGCCGGCGACGATCCTCCTGATCCAGCATCCGGCGAAGCTTTCGGATAGCAGCACGACCCTTCTCAGGCGTGGCTTGCGCGCGTAAGCAGCTCAGTGAGGGCCGCGAGGTAAGATCGATCTAGACAGCTCAGTCAGTAATCTTCGCCTCACTTTCCGCGTTGCGTTCGGCGCCGTCTAAGGACTTGCTTGCTTCAATTGGACTGATCGAGCCGCCAAGCCTCGGGACCTGTGTTGTCATGCAATGCGCCTGTTCCACAAGAGACTTCCGGTTAACTAGGTTGCTTACCATACCAAGGATCGCTTCGCGGCACGCAACTCGGGACGCGCATGTTTTGTTGATCTCGCGCACCCAGACAGACCAGGCAGCAGCCATCTCGAGCGAAATGTCCTTGAACATTCCATAGCTGATCTTCGTTTCATTTATGTACCACCGCGGCGACTGGTATGAATCCGTACCGTTCGGCGAGAAGGCGTGCTTCAAGAGGATATCCTCGACCCTTCTCCGGTTTGGGGAAGAAAGTCGAGCCCATTCACAGCAAAAGATAACTCCTGCGTCTGAAAGTTTGTAAAAGGGGAGACGACGCAACGAATCCCGCCCCGCATACCTTGCCTTGCTCATGTGAATCTCCTTATTAGGTTTAACGTTGGTTGACTTGCGCAGCCGGCTGAGTTTGAGAGGCCCGAGATGTCGCGCACTATGGATAGTTGCGAATAACTTCCGTGTTAATGTGAAACATTTGGGTCTTAATCCTTCTGACCCACACGTTACACCCATTGCTAGGGCTGTCAAGTACAGTAGATGGGGTAGTTAGGATCATTTCCGCATCAGTAAAGGGGATCGTTGTACTTGAATTTATTTTAGCCAGACTTTATGCCATGTTGACGAGGTAGTTAGGATAACATCCTCGTCAATACTAGGGATCGTTGTACTTGAATTTAATTTGGCCGCACTTTATGCCATGTTGATGAGGTAGTTAGAATAACATCCTCGTCAATACTGGGGATCGTTGTACTTGAAGTTAATTTAGCCACAATGTATGCCACGTTGATGAGGTAGTTAGAATAACATCCTCATCAATACTGGGGATCGTTGTACTTGAATTCATTTGTGGCTATAAGCACCAGCGGTATACGGGAGACAGCTACGCGCGCGACAGACAAACGGCTCCTTCGGTAGCCTGAGGCCAGATGAATCGGCCGCGCTCAAGACGCTTGGTAAATAGACCTAACCCTTCGCCATCGAACCAGAGAACCTTCACGATGTCTCCGCGGCGCCCTCTAAAAACGAAGACGTGACCGGAGAACGGCTGCTCGTTAAGCACGGTCTGCGCCAGCAAGGATCGCGGCGTTCAAGTAAAACAATCGAATTGAATATCCCACCTTATTCGCTTAATGACAGCGTGCATGACAGCGGGCCGCGTTACTTCGTCACGGCCCTGACTGTGGCGAGACGGCGGCGAAGGTGACAGGATGAGTCAAGGCCAAACCGAACAAGTGTCCAAATTGCGGCTAAAGCCATTTCTTGGTGACCCTACAAGTAATGGCAAGCTGAAGGGGCTTGCGATCAAGTACGCGCAACACGCGCTTCCCGACTTCACTGGCCTCACCGGACGCACGCGGATCCCCGATGCACGATTGAGTGGCATCGAGTGCAAAGCGTAATGAGGTTTTGCTCCGCATCATTTCCGGACCGGCTGCGCAATTCCCGATGGTGAACCTCGAGATTCGACAGCGCGTCGGCGTCAAGGTGCCCTGCAACAATCGGCTTTTATGTAATCTTGTCGGCGTGGTTCTTGCGGATCCAGTCCTCGACGTCTTTGCGGACTTGCGCCGCTAGTTTGCCTGCGAGATCAGCCTCTCCCTGAGACACAAGCCCGTAGTCGTCGTAGGCGCCCGTATTTCGTTTTCGGCGTAAGGCATCGAGCTTCGGGATGAGCTTTCTCTCCGGATCGATAGAAAACTCCAGAGCTTCGATCGTTCGGTAATGCTCGCCTCCGCCGCGAACGACCCGGTATCCGGTTGCGCGCAATGCGGCTGTCGCGGAAGCGCGAATCGCATCGTATGCAAGACTTAGTTGCGCATCCGTGGACATCTCACTTGCAACCGCTTTTCGATAGTCGTCGAGATGCCCATCCGCATTTGCAAGCAGACGCTCGATCTCCTCTCGATCGGACTCCAGCTTTTCAAGCCATCGATTGATGGCCCAGTTCTTCAAGGACATTCTCATCCCCGATGATAAAAAGCTTTTTCTCGCCGAGTACAGTCTTTAGGAAGTTTCCACGCATCTTGCTTTTGAATTCATTGACCGTGTAAACCGTAGGGTTGATCTCGCGGTTCAGCGTTTTCTGTGCGTTCGCGATTCGGTCGACCACATTTGCGAAGTGCACACCACCCACAATCATTAAATCGACATCGCTTTGCTGGCTTTCACGGGAACGCGCCACCGTACCGTACACGAATGCAAGTTGGATCTTGCTTTCGACAGGATGGAGCGCCGCTTGGAGGACGTCGTGGATCCCAACAGTCTTTGCCACGAGACTTCTCATCTCGTCAAAAATAGGGCTAGCCTCGTTGGCGCTATAGAGGGCCTGCGTTCCTAGAGTCTTTTTTGTCACCAGGCCGGCGTCGACCAACTGGCGCAACTCCCGCTGCACGGGCCCGAGCGCAATCCCTGTCACACGAGCAAGTTGCCTTAAATAATAGGATTCGCCGACATGGCCAAACAGAATGGCCAACACCGCACCGCGCGTGCGCCCAAACAGCGTACTCGAAAGCGTGCCAGATGTACCCATTTCGGGGTCAATCGTACCCGAAAAGGATACAGAAAGCAATGCCTAGGTGCGTTTCGGGGAAATTGTGCCAATTGAGAGGCTTCAATTCTCAGCGTGGCTTACACGGACCAGAGAATTGCTTGGCGCCGCCACCTACAACGGAAGGCACCGGAATTCCTGGGTGGATCTCGTGAGCGCTTTAGACTGTTAGCAACTGCTGACACCACAGGGCCGAAGATCCGACCGTGGCCTGGACAGAAAGAATGTAGAAAATCACTGCAATTTGATCTTGCCGGCGATCTCTTGGGCGGGTTTTCGCGATAAGTTTGCCAGTTCGGCATAGCGAGGCCAATTCGCCACGGCCCTTTTTACTTTCGCCAGAATCTCCGGTGCGTTCTTTATCCCATGCTGTTTGCCCAACGCCTGCAGTTGGGCTGTCCCTGGATTCCTTCCCTCGCCCATGACCAGCATGCTTTGCTCGCCGCCCGGGCCATAGGAGAACACCAGGTCGTAAGCGGGCGCGAAAATCCACTCGTTTCTCGCGTTCAGAAGGAACGAAAAATTCTTTACGTGGTCGTCGCGATTATGAGCAACGACGTTGAAGCAGGCCAACGCATAGGCCTTTTCGGCATCCTGGATATTCCTGGTCAGCCCAAGGGTCACGCGCAGAACCATATCGTAGTCGAGGCTGGGACTGCGATGATCGCTATGGATCAGGCCGCCGAGGCTATGCATATGGATGCGGGCATCGCCGTCCCGGTCGAAGCGTTTCGTGCCGAAGTATTTGTTCCTTTTCGTCGAGAAAAGATGGGTTTCAGGCATCTCCACGCCTGCATCCTTTGCCATGAGGCTATAGGCGTATTCGATGGCTCCCACTTCTCGCGCGTCCTGGGAAGACGGAAACTTGATCATCCAGTGCGCGAAGCCGAGTTGCAATTCCTGCTGGCCGTGAATGATCCTTTTCTTGTCGGCGCTCACTTGCGCCACGATCTTGGGCCTGGCACCCGAAGAGGAACCACTGAGCCGCAGCAACTCTTCGAATACCTCTTCGTTTCCTCCGGCCAGCACGGCGGCTGATTTCTCAGCGAGTTTGTCGAGCGCCAGCGGAGCCTCATCGGGGCTTTCGAAACCTCGTTCCGGCTCGTAACTGAGAGCGCCCATGCCATGCCGCCCCACATAAGCCAGCCGGTCGAGCGGATTCAGTTGGCCGCGATGGATACCGTGCTTTTCCACCGTGCGGTCGAGCAGAAGGCGACCCCATCCGTCCGGCAGGCTGTCATTGAATACGCCGAACAGGCCATCGAAGATCGTAGTGTCGGCAATGGCTACGCCAGCGCGGAGCGGAAGTTTGATCGGCGAAATGTCGATGCCTGAAGCAATGAATGAGGCGTCATACTCCAAAAGGACCTGTCTATCCTTGAACGCTAGGCGCCCAACCTTGCGACGTTGATTTCGCGCGTCCAGATAGACGGTCAGCAGCTCTGTCGGGCTAAACGCCATGGCTGCGTCCTTTTCCGCCCGTCGCTCTGCGCCGCGACGCCGGCGTGGCCAGCAAGGCGTCGAGCGATAGAGCGCCTGGGGTTTGCCTGCTTTCCACGGCCAGCTTATCGAAATCGTCAATGCAATCAAGCACCAAGGCTAGATTCAGAAGCGAATCCAGCGCGATCAATCCTTCGCGCTCAAATCGCTTCAGCGAACTCCACGTCACGCCCGAGCGAGCCGCCAGTTCTCTCTGCGTCAGGTTCATGGCAAGACGCCGGGCCTTGAACCGCCCTGCAATCCCTGTCTGCACCTCTTGCACCGTCTTCAGATAAACAGGCAATATATTACCCCTTGAAGCCTATTATATAGCACAATGGTTAAAATATTGCCCATAATATTCTTGGCAAAACACCTATCATGCTACCAGCCGTTGAAGTATCCACTGGGGGCCGCATCGAATGGGGGAACACCCTCACGACTGCAATCGAAGTTTCCATGCCGAGAAGTTATATTCGCGTACGGCTTCCACTCGTTCCCCGATGCACGATTGCGTGGCATCGAGTGCAAAGCGTAATGAGGTTTTGCTCTGCATCATCCCCGGACTGGCTTGCGCAATTCCCGATGGTGAACCTCGAGATTCGACAGTGCGCCGCAACTCTGGCACCTCCATACGTCTCGGCGTAGCACCTCCTGCCGCAGGGTTGCGTACAATTCCGGAGCGAGGCGCAGGCGAGGACTCTTTACCGGAGTCCGGTTCATGACGCTTTCTCCGTGATCTGCTCGACAAACGCCTGCCGCTGTTCCCCGGGCAGGAACTGGAAAAACCGTGCCATCGAAAACAAGAGCGCGTCAGGTTGGCCGCTGTCCAGGTTGGCTCCTGCCAGGAAATCCGCGCAGATCATCTCGAGACAATAGCCGCGCGATTTGTCTGTGCCCAGCATCAGGGCTGCCTTCTCAATTGCGTGCTCAATCACCGGGAGCTGACTCCGGAAGACCTTGAAGGTGACGATCTCGGCCGCCTCGACGTCCTTGGTCTACTGGTGTTCTTGTTGCTTGTCACGACTCAAACGCGATGCCGAGCTCATCGGTCACAATTGGCTCGATCGGTTTGTCGAGGGCCGATGCGTCGTATCCGAGGATGGATTCGAGGAGCATGCCGTAGTACAACGCGGTGAATCCCCAGAACCGCGTCTGCCCAAGCCCCTCCCCGGTTTCGGCGTTGTAGTACTCGCGGAGCGTAGGGTTCTTTAGCAAGACCATATCGAAAAGGCGTGCTGCGAGTTCGCGGGCCTCAGTCTGATATCCGTAACGTCTCAGCCCCTGGAAGATCATGTAGTTCGTAGGCGCCCAAGTAGAGCCTCGCCAGTTGCACTCATTGTGCGAGCCCTGGTAGTAGTCGGGTTCGGTCTTTGCGTAGCTGGCCACGGGATAAGCGAGCCAGAACTCATCAGGATTGAGCAAATGTTCGTGGATGGTGCGCTTAGCTCGCTCCGGCGTGGCTGCGCCGGCAAAAAGCGGCATAAAGTTTGTGGCTGACTTCGCGTATACCCGTTTGCCTGTCTTCTCATTGCGGTCGAAGTACATGCCCTGCTTCTCATCCCAGAAGGCGAAATTCATGATCCCGACCAACTGGTCCGCATGTCGGTCGAATTCAGCGCAGTCGGCTTTGAGGTTGAGGTGCGCGGCGATCACCGACATGGCGCGCAATTCGCGGACAAGATAAGAGGCCAGATCCACGCCTTCGATCTCAAAGGAGCCGAGGGCGCCTGCACGGGACCACTGGTTGTCAGTTCCCGCAGCATCCGCAGAATTCCAGACGGGCAAACCGTTGTGGTCCGAGTCATACGAGAACCATTTGTCGATGTACTTGACCAGGCGGTCGTAATAGTTGCCGCGCAACCACTCATAGTCATCGTGATTCTGTTTGCAGCCCAGTACGGCGAGCTGGGCGAGGAACGGCTTGAACTGCTGGCGGTCGCGCTGCTTGATCAGGCTGCGATTCACGTATCCATCTGGCTGTTCCCGATTGAGAAACTCCTTAAGGTTCGTGAAGCAGTAGGGCCATACACCGTAGTAGGAAAGGTAGAGGTTCTCGAAGTAAAGGTCCCAGTCATAAAACTCGTTGTATGGGTAGCCGGTGAGAAAGGTGCCTTCGACGCCGGGGATGTGGCGTAAGCCGTGTGCCTGGATGTCGGCATTCACGGCGCGGAGACGGTGGTTCAGTTCCGTCCAACTGCCGTCGCCGATATCGCGATAGAGCGTCTTTGCCGTAGCTGTGACGGGCGGTAGAATTGGCGCATCGCTGGGAGGCACTGCGGAAGGCACGACCGCTTGTGCAAGGCCGAGACGGCTGATGGATAAGTACCCAAGCAGAGAGGCGGAGCCAACGAGCATTTGTCGCCGGGCAATGCACATGGTGTGCTTCCTCAATGAGGCCTGCTCCAATCTTATGCGCCTCTCTTACCCCGACGTGAATCGCTCCCCACATTTGGTAGGTGGGGCAGTCGATTTTCCCGTTCCTGTGCCAGCAGACATTGCTGCCTCTGCTTCAGCGGCGGCGGCGTGTTCGACGAGTAAATTCGCCAAGTAGCGCGCGTGACGTGGCGAGAACACGAGTCGACCGACACCGCTCGCGTCAGGCTTCAAGTCTGGATGAATAATCACCACTTCGCCGGTGTCCACGGTCCTCGATACTTCCAATACCCCGGGACAATTAGTATCACTGCCAGCCGCCCCGGCCTTGAATCGGCGAAGGTTAAGATCGTAGCCCGGCCGGTGAATCTGACGGATGGCCTATCGGCCCTGATAACGGAAATGTCGGATCGCGGCTAGCCGTGAATTGACTGCAACCTAAAGCGGTCGAAGACTAACCTTGTCATTGGTGCAAAAGGTTTCGACGTCACTTGTCCGAAATGCCGTGCGAAGGGCTCCGCAATCCAGAGTTCGCGTCATCGGGCAGAAACTGCGGAAGCGCGAAGTCGCGAAAGAGACCGGGATCTAAGAATAGAGTGATCGCGGAAATTGCGTCGTTCTCAAGCGTGAGCACGTGAATGGAGTGCGCATTCCAGCGTTTGTCTGCGGCAGAGAATTCATAAATGGCAAAAGCCGGCTGTCCGTTGGCGGATGTGGGCACTAGGTGGAGGCCGCCGCAGGTCTTCCATGCCGCGGCAAAGAAAGTTCCGATGGTCTCGCGCCCCATAAACCACTGCAGCCACGGCGGCATGACGGCGGTTGCATCTTCCTTGAGTACAGCCACGAATCCGTCTACATCGTGCCCTTCCCAGGCCCGCAGATAACGGCTGAGGAGCTGTTGCTGTGCGGGAGTTGGCCGGGATTCAAGCGGGGGACGGCGGTCAGAGTAGCGCTCGGAGATCGACTCGCGCGCTCGCTGCAGTGCGCTATTGATGGATGCGGTCGAACTGCCGAGCAAAGTTGCGGCCTCACCTGATCCCCAGCCGAGGACATCGCAGAGCATGAGCGCAGCGCGCTGGCGCGGCGGCAACCGCTGAATGGCAGCGACAAATGCGAGCTCGACAGACTCCCGCCGAGAGTAGCGCACCTCGGGGTTCGGTGCGGTGTCGGCGAAGCCCTCGAGGTTCAGGTCCGGATACGGTTCGAGCCAGGGCACGTCAAGCGCAGGGCCGCCTTCGAGTTTCGGCGGCCCGGCAGGGCCAAGCTGGTCAGGCAGATATCGCCGCTGGTGTTTGCGGCTTTCGAGCGCATTGAGGCAGGCGTTGGTGGCGATCTTATAGAGCCAAGCGCGAAACGCTCCGCGCTCATCGGAGCTTCCGGCTTCGAAACTCGAGAAACTGCGCCAGGCACGCAGATAGGTCTCCTGCACAAGGTCGTCGGCTTCATGCAAAGAGCCCAGCATGCGGTAGCAATGCAATTTGATTTCGCGGCGGAACGGTTCGGCGAGCTGTTCGAATGCCTGGTCTAAATGCCCCTGGCATTCAGGCTTCAGGGCTTGCTCCGGACGGGATGGCTGCGCCGATGCCATTGCGATTGATATAAATTGTTCAGCGATCTTTTTCAAGGGTTTCATTATCGAGCCACGGCTTCGAGGCCTTTGCCGGAGATGAGGAACACGTCCCCCAGAGAGCGATCGGGCGCCCGGATCGTGATTCTGCGCGAGCACCCGCTCCACGGAAGATTTGCGGCCGTCTTCGCCGCGGCCTTCAGGCACGAAGATGAAGCATGGGCGGCGCGGTTCAGTGTCCGCCCGTTCCCAGGTCGTCCGAATATCCGGCCTGAACGCGGGGCCACTGGGCGATTGGACGTCCGCCCGGCCACTCCGGTTGCCAGGTGGGTGAGCCGCTTTTGGTACGTGTGATGGTGCAATGTTGCGGCCAGCCCGCCGGCGAGTCTTCCCACTTCTCCTGCCGTCCGTAGACGGTCAAATCGAGCAGGTGGTAGTTGTTATCCATCACCTCGGAGCCGCGCGCCGTCGTCCAATACGTCTCGAAGACTTTTGATCCACGGCGCAGGTAGCAGACGATGTGCATCCTGCCCACGCGGCGTCCAACCAGAAGGGCATCGAGCGATTCCCGGGGGGCTGAATACCAACGCATCTGCCAGCCCATGAAGTCGCGGTACGGCGCGCTCTCTTCGTAGGGACCCTGGCAAAACGTGGCGTAGGTGACGTCGCGAGAGTGAATATAGGAAAGCTCGCGGACCTGCGATGTAACCCAGGTGCATCCCTCGCACTGCTCCGGCGCAGGATGGCCGGCGTGCCACATGAAGTAGTAGGCGATGAGTTGGCGTCGTCCCTCAAACGTATCGAGAAGCGTCACTGGGCCTTCTGGGCCAATCAGCGTTGTAGCGCCATCGACTTCGACCATGGGGAGGCGCCGACGGGCTGCCGCAATGGCGTCGCCTTCGTGAGTGTGCGCCTTTTCTCGAACCCGGAGTGCGTCCAACTCGACTTGAAAAATTGCGCGATCGACGATCTCGGGCGCTCCTGGTTCATCTTTCATGAAGTCAGTCACCGATCTCTCCTTCGCTGCGCGGGCTTGTCCCTGAGATGCCGCGCTCACTCGCAGCCGCACGCTTTCGCCTCTGCCACGCGCCTTCTGACAGCGGCTCCTGCAGGGTCGGTGGTGATATCGAGCCACAGAGGGTCAGGCGAGGTTTCGTTGTAATTGTCGTGCCAGTTCCACCACTTGTACGGTTGGGTCTGCGGGTAGCCCTCCGGCGAATCCTCCCACGTCTCCTGGCGGCCCAGCGCCGTCATATCGAGGTAGCTCCAAGTGGTCCCCATCGCCTCGTCGCCGCGGCTATTGATGAAGTACGTGCGGAACACTTTGTCTCCGTCGCGGATAAATGCATTGTGCCCGTGCCACTGGTCCACACCGAAGTCCACGTCGAAGGTGTCGGTCATGGTGTACCAGGGCATCTCCCAGCCCATGCGCGCTTTTAACCGCGCGATGTCCGCTTGCGGCGCGCGCGAGGCCCACGCCAGCGTGGTGTCGCGAGCGTTCAAATGGGCCAGGTGAGAAACCTGATCCGCGCCCAACGAGCAGCCGCGGCACGCATGCTCCGGCCAGCCGAACACGCCGGGCTCAAAGAAGGCGCGGTAGACGATCAACTGACGGCGGCCCTCAAACAAATCCACGAGGCTTACCCTTCCCGTGGGTCCATCGAACTCGTATTTCTTCTCCACCGCCATCCACGGCATGCGCCGGCGTTCGGCGGCCAGCGCGTCACGGGAGTGCATCAGGGCCTTTTCTTTTACAAGCAGTTGTTGCCGCCGAGCTTCCCACTCCTGTTGCGACACGATTTGGGGCGTTTCCATCTCCAGATGCTCCTTTCCGTTTTGCTTTTCATGCTCTTTGTTCGTTGCCATCTTATCTCTCCTTCATTTCCTGACCGGGACGATTGGCGGCGAAGAATTTCCTGAGCTTGCCGGCGAAAACCGCCAGGACTCCTCCCGTGGATCCGGCTCCGGCGACCATTATCGCTGCGTTCGCGATGCATACCGGGCACATATGTCCCTCCTTTCTTCGAGTTCCTATTTCCAACGTTTGACGCTGCGATAGCAGATTTTGCCGCCCATCGCTACACCTTTTCCAGAATCTCCTTCGGGTTGGGCGAGCCCTTGCCGGCTGCGATCAGGCTCTTCAAACTGCCGCGGATGTATCTGCCCCAGGCGTCGGAACAGACGTTGTAGCACTCGTAAGCAGGGACAAGGCCCTCATGCGTGAAGTGGATCTCGGTCTTGTCGCCCTTTTTCGCGATATCGAAGACAACCTTGGTGCCCTTCCACTCGGTCTTGTCCTCGGTGAAGCTGAAGTAGTTGTCAGTGACGAGCCAGGCGACTCGCTTCCCGGCCACCAACTCGACAAGCTTCATGGTGCATGTGTGGAGGTTCTGGTAGTGATACCTGAACTCGTCGCCGACCTTGGCGGTGCTGCCTTCGATTTCTTCCGACCACCAGCCGCGAACGTTGCGGATAGCCTCGAATGCTTCTTTCGGCGATCGGTCGACCGAAATGGTTGCGGTGTAGTTTTGATGCGACATGATTCCTCCCTTGTATCGAAGGTTGAGATTTTGAAGATCCGGTGGAGCGATCGGCCCTATGCCTGCCGATACGCGCGTCAGTGGTTTCTTTGCTTCCTACACGAACACGTCAGGCTGGTTTTTGCCCGTTGTGATCAGCTTGCGCAGATTGCCGCCGACCAGCGCGCCCCAGGCGCCGGAGCAGCCGCCGTAGCACTCGAATGCGGGAACCAGGCCCACATGCGTGAAGCGAAGCCCGGTCTTGCCGCCCTTTCTGGCCATTTCAAAGACAATGTCGGTCCCAATCCATTCGGTCTTGTCTTTGACAAAGGTCAGTTCGGCGTCCGTAACATGCCACACCACTTTCTTGCCGGGAACGAATTCCGTGACTTCCTGCGTGGTCTTGTGCATGTCCTTGTAGCGGTAGGTAAATTCGGCCCCGGGCTTGTTGGTTTCGCCTGTGACTTCTCCCGACCTCCAACCGCGTACGTTGTTGATGGCTGCGAAGACCTGTTCGGGAGTCTGCTCAACTGTGAACGAAGTTGTGAAACCGTCCTTCTTCATGATCCGTACCTCCATCCGCTCATTTTGTTGACTGTCGGCATTGCGTGGCGCGCAGCGCTCCTACAGGGCGATCGCACTTTGCGGCACGAAGCCTGCGTACTGGCGCTCGAACTCCTTGGCGACGCCGGTGCGCCAGCCCAGGGCGATGGACTGCGACAAGGAGTCGGGGAAGATGTCCTCTTCGCCGTTGTCTAGTCCGTCGAAGATACCCTGCGCGACGGACTCGGGGCAAGCTTTCGGGATCTCGAATCCGCGCGTCATGTCGGTGTCGACGGGGCCCAGGAAGACGCCGTGGACTTTCACGCCCTCACTTGCCAGCAGCGCCCTCAGGGACTGTGTCATGCTCAACGCGGCGGCCTTCGAAATCGAGTAGCTGGGGGTGAGCGGCAACGGGGCGAGCGCCAAAAGCGACAGGTTGTTGACGATGGCGCCTTTGGAGCGCTTAAGCATCGGCAGAAACGCCCGCGAAACCTTGTACATGCCAAAGAAATTGACAGCGAAAGTTTGCTCGATGACGGCCGGATCGCTCAAATCGTCATACGGGGCGATTCCAGAGTTGTTAATGAGGACGTCGAGGCTGCCGACCTGGCGGACTGCCTGTTCGATCTGCTCAGCGTTGGTCACATCGAGCGTCAGCGGCGTTACACGCTCGTCTGTAATATCGAGTGTTCCACGCGTTCCTGCATACACTCTCTTCGCCCCGCGCCGCAGCGCTTCTTGGACGAGTGCATGGCCGATGCCGCGATTCGCGCCGGTAATCAAGACTGTTTTTTGTGCGATGTTCATGATGATCTCCTTTTGGGACCGTCCTTGGTCGGCCCGATCTTGCCTCTCTACTGGTAAAACCGACGGGGGCGCCAAAACTCATCGGTGCCTGGAAACTTATTTTTGGGGGGCCGAATTGCTCTTGTGTGAATCGTGCACTAGCCCTCCGCTGAGGGCGGAGGTGGTACGCGAAGGAAAATCAACGGAGATTCTGCTTTGAGCGCCTTGCGGCGCGGGGCCTGGTCAACTAAGCTTTCAGCGCTCTGGTCTGGTCCCGGGGATGATAGGGCACCGGCTTCCCAATCTCTCGCGCCGGTCTCGACAAATGCAACTTATCAGTTCTTCAATCCACGCGCAACTGGGAACACTCATGTGCCTTGGTCCCGCTAACTGTCCTCGCGTGTTTTTGCCGGAAAGTGCACGTCTGCACTCACCACCTTGCTATACCGCTTTGCCCAGCGGCACATGCCTCGAAGTGGCGCGATGATCGTATCTCCCGTTTTGGTGAGGGAGTACTCGACGGCGACATTCTTTGATCTCGTTACGCGCCTGTTGATTAATCCAGCCGACTCGAGATTGCGAAGAGTTCTGGTGAGCATACGCTGGGAGACGCTTCCGAGATAGCGGCGCAATTCCCCATGTCGATGAGGCCTCTCCTTGAGCGAAAACAAGATTTTGGGCGTCCATCTGCCGATAAAAATCGGCGTGGGAATCTTCGATTCATGCATCGTATTCATGTTTGTACTTGATCGACCCCCATTTCTTACCTCTCTACCGGGTAAAACCGGCGGGGGCGCCGAAACTCATCGCTGCCCGGCAGATTTTTTCTATTCCGAGTGGATTCCCTGCGCGATAATTACCGTATTTACTGTGGCTTAAAGAAGATCCATATCGGTTTGTGAATCAGATCGACCGTAAAGCTGCAGCCAATATACAAACGGCCACCTGAATTCGCCTTGAATAGCGCTGACGCTCAATCAGTGCATCATCCGCAAATGCGCTAATCGAAGAGCGGATTGATCCGGAGAAGTCCGCAAAGTGTTTACGAATCCAATCCACCTGGCCGTAAAACCGGCTACCGAGAGAAGTGAATTCCAAAGCTGTGCATGGGTTGGAAACCATGTGGGCGCGTAGCCGACTTTACAGACAAGTGGATCATTGACCTCCTCAGTGACAAGACACCGCCAGGCCCAAAACCATGCGCGGCTGTTGCTCAACTTGTTAGTGACGAGTGGCCGGTGGCTCAGGCGTTATCGGCGATTCGAGCATTCTTGTAGCGGAGTTGCTCTATGAAGCAGCTTCCTTGCTCAGGTCAAAGGCACAATTCTCCGTGCCCGGTTGCCGGCTGGCCGGATAAGGGAAATCGCTATTACTTTGGCGCGGCAGGCGGCAGGCTCGATGGTTCTGGTGCGTCTCTTTCCACTAGAAGAATCCTGCTCACCTTGTTGCGATCGATTTGTTGCAGTGTTCCGCCCACGCGGACCACAACCTCCATTCCCGCAATCGAATCCAGATCGCCGTTCAACACCGTTCCATCGCGCAACTCAATTGTGTCGAATTGCGCGGCGCCCAGTTCATAGCTAACGCTTCCTCCCGATACATCATTCGGGCCGATTTCCAATGGGAATTCTCCGGAGCGGAAGCCGTCTTTACTGAAGGAGAGCCTGTGCTTGCCAGGCCCTATACTGATGAGCCTGGGTGTCGTCCCTGCCTCCACGTCGTCAACCTTCAGCAGCGCTCCCTGAGGGACTGAATTAATGGTAAGAGAGACCTTCTTGGCGGCGTCGGAATCGGCCGCAATTGACAACGTTGCCGGAGAGCCTGACGTCATGATCGTGACTTGAAACTTCACTGTCTCCCCAGGACCGATGTTGCTTACTTCCATCGAAGCGTCCCCAATGCGGATCTGTTTCCTGTCAAAAACGTAGAGCGTAAATCGCTCGTGTGGGATTAGTTGAGAGGACAGGTTCTTTGCTGTCGTGTCAGTCGCGAATGGGCGCTGGCTGCCCACCGAGCCGCCAAGGTCGCGGAACTTGCTGAAGGTAAACTGCAAAACCGGTGTACCTGCACTGGGCCACATGATCACTTGTTGCGGTTCTGCAGCGAAACAACTGAACACAAGCAGAAGGAAAGCGAAGAAAAGTCCCACTGACCGCTTGAGCATAGACTCCTCCGAAATCGAATTTATCCGGAATTTCCATTCTGCCTCCCGGCTGCCGACCAATATACCACCAGGTAGAGTTCTGATTGCATGGTTGACGATACTTGCCCAACGTGACTAGGATCACGTTGCTTCCGAATTGCCGGTGATTTGGGCACAACGCTCGGCCTCGCTGCTTGCCCTCTTGGGAATATAATTGCGACGCTCCCGGCTCGAACCCATAAAGGACCTGTTAAAGTTCTCGTCGTCGACCACGTAGAGCGGCCGACGGAAAGCTAGCGATCGCCGAAGGACGGTTGAAACCAGAACTAAATATCTGCTGGCGAGCCAAGCGAACATTAATTTGCAAATTTCGTGAGTTAACACTCATCAATTTCATCTAAAATCCGTCACATAGTTTAGATATAGGATCGCAAGCCAGCCTGCCGACTTGCATTGGACAGAAAGGATGCCAATGCCATGGTGACGGATCAGCCCAGAACAATTTTCTCCGCACTGCGACACTCGGTTGCAGCGGGATTCCATGGGAAATTATTCCTGCCCGTCTTCGTGCCAGCCCTTTTCCTTCTTCAGCTGGTTCCCGCGTTGCAAGCGCAAACTGTATTCTTCGGCGGCAACCTCGGCTCGGTCAACGTAGGCGGCACCCTTTCAACCCCGGCTTCTATCACCTTCATGTTCAAAACGGGGGCTACGCTTGGCTCAGTGGCGGTGCTCACCCAGGGCGTGCCCCAGCTCGACTTCACCGACGCCCAAACCGGAACCTGCGCGGCCAACACGGCATACGCTGCCAACGCCACCTGCACGGTGAATGTAAACTTCGCTCCGCAACATCCCGGCGCGCGTTATGGCGCCGTTGAGCTCCTCGATGCTTCTGGCAATCTGCTTTCCACCGGATACATCCAGGGCACAGGCATCGGTCCTCAGGTTACGTTTGCGGTCGAGTCGCAGGGCAACTTTGTTCCTGCCTCGCCGGCGAGCCTGGGCAGCGGCTTCGGCAGCTATCTTCATGGAGCGGCGCTGGACGGCACCGGCGATGTCTTTGTCGCGGACTCCCTGCACAATGCGGTGAAAGAGATCCTTGCCGCGGGCGGCTACACCACGGTCAACTCCGTGGGCAGTGGATTCATTCAGCCCAACGACGTGGCGGTGGATGGAGCCGGAAACGTTTTTGTCGCGGATTCCAATAACTTCGCGGTCAAGGAGATTCTTGCCGTGGGCGGCTACACCACGGTCAACACTCTGGTGAGCAAAGCCAGCGGATATGGCGCACCCACCTGCGTGGCGGTGGATGGAGCCGGCAATGTTTTCGCGGGGTTTGTGTGGAATGGTGCGATCTATGAATTCCTCGCGTCGAGCGGCTATACCACTGCCAACACACTGGGGCAGGGAGTCATCAGCGACCCCTATGGCGTGGCAGTCGATGGAGCCGACAATGTCTTTGTCGCGGATGCCAATAACAACGCGGTGTACGAGATTGTCGCGGCAAGCAGCTATAAAACGGTCAATACGCTTGGCAGCGGATTCTCCTCGCCCGAGCGCGTGACAGTGGACGCCGCCGGAGATGTATTCGTCCTGGACGACGTGATAAGCGAGATGCTGGCTGTCAACGGCACTGTTCCCGCCCAAAACCCCACGATCATCTCTCTGGGCTGGGCAATCGGTGGCATTGCGGTCGATGGCAGCGGCAACGTTTTTCTTTCCGACGTGGGCCCCTACACTTACAGCCAGGTCTTCAAATACGATTACGCCGACGCCCCAATTCTCAACTTCGATGCCACGTTGGTAGGCTCAACCAGCCCTGACAGCCCGCAGACCGTCGCGCTAATCAATGACGGAAACGCGCCGCTCGAATGGCCGAGTCCCGGTCCCACCATTTCCAGCAACTTCACATGGAATTGGAGCGCTCCATCTTCCTGCCCGTACCTTGGGAACACCAGCCTCAGCACGTTAATCGGTCCGGGTTCCTTCTGCGACTTGCCCATCAGCTTCACCCCGGTTGAAGCTGGCACGCTCAGCGGCCAACTGGTCATCACCGATGACGCCTTGCATGTTTTCGACACAACCCAGACCATTGAGTTGAACGGCACCGCTGCGGCCGCAACGTCAGTGCCTACAACTACGAAGGTCACTTCTTCCGTGAACCCCTACAACCCGACCCTGGGCGTGCCAGTGATCTTCACGGCGACGGTAACGGCGGCCAGCGGCGCCACCGTGCCCACCGGAACCGTGCAGCTCAGCGTGAATGGCGTTTCGGTTGGCTCTCCGGTGCCGCTCAGCGGCGGTGTCGCCACTTTCGCCGACAGCACACTCATGGGATGCTCGGCAAGCATCACTGCGGCTTACACGCCGAGCGGCGTCTTCGCGCCCAGCATATCGCCGGCGCTGATCGAGGGCATCGTCTGTGTTTTTCCCGTACTGCCCGCATCCGGCTTCTCGATCAATGGAACAGCGGTGACGGTTACCGCCGGAGCGACGACGGGAAACACCACGACCATTACCATCACTCCCGTTGGCGGATTCACCGGCAATGTAGCGCTTTCGGCCGCAGTGACCTCCGGTCCCAATGACGCCGTGCTCCCGCCCACGTTCAGCTTCGGTTCGACCAGCCCGGTGAACATTACCGGCAGCGGAGCGGGCACGGCAACATTGACGATCGCCACCAGCGCCGAGGGCGGATGTGCCGCGATGAATGGGAGCGGGCAAAAGGCGCCGTGGTACGTGCCGGGCGGCGCAGCCCTGGCGGTGTTGATGCTGTTTGGCGTGCCGCGGAAGCGCCGCTGGCGGGCATGGCTCGGCTTGATGCTCTTGCTCGTTTGCCTGGGCAGCGGCGTATTGGCCTGCAATGCTCCTAAGTTGACCGCGCACTGCAATGCAATCACTCCGCCCACTACATCGGGAACTTACATCATCACGGTAACTGGCACGTCCGGGTCCACGACGGCTTCGGGCCAGGTGACACTGAACGTGCAATAATGGCGGACGCTTCAGTTCGCGAGACGGGGAAGCCCTCTTGACTCTCAGCTAACCTTTCTGGAAATCAGCGTCAACCGGCTGGCAAGATTCGTCCTCGAAGACGCCGCAGGATTGAACAATCTTCTGAACCACTATCGGTTGATTGTTTATCAGCGTTGTTGTGATGTTTCAGAAGGTATAGGTTTTGAAACGGCTCTTTTCGTCCAAAATTACCTTTCGTTTTCAGTGAGATAGACGGCACAATTTGCGAGGGTTTTACAAACGGAAATGGCAGCTATTCCAGGGTCGTGGCCGTTTCAAAAGGCTGTGGCGGCCGATCGATTTTCACCACCCCTTTTGAAACATGACCTCTGAGGATGCTGCCAGAGTTTGAATTCCGGGAGTATCACCGGCTACCGCGCCAGTCCTCGACCCGACCGGCCAGTATTTACAAATCCAATCCACCTGGACGTAAAACCGGCTACCGAGAGAAGTGAATTCCAAAGCTGTGCATGGGTTGGAAACCATGTGGACGCGTAGCCGACTACTCGTCCACGTGGAATGTGGCGGTCGTCCTTATTGGCGGGCGTACAGAGCGAAGCCAATGATTGCGCCCAAGAGGAAAAGCGCTGCAGATGCATAGATCAATCCCATGGGACCATCGAAGTGGCGAGGGACGCCAAAGATAGCGAAAACTACGAAGCGTTCAGGCGAGGAGATGACCGCCTTGCTTATTCCGGCAACGAGCCGGCGATCACTTGTAATGGGCCGCTAGTCTTCGCCCTCGCGGCTAAACTTAGCCAGCGGCAAAAAATCGCAACCACTCGCTTGAAAGAGAAGGAGAGAATTAGCCATGAAGAAAAACCCAAACTCCCACGAACACATTCTGCGACTCTTGTCCTTATCCATCTTCGTTGCCTGCTTCCCATTTCTTGCTGCACGGGCGAACGGTCAGCCCGGAGTTTCGGCACCGCTTCAAATTGGTGAAGAGGCCCCGGTCACTCTCCATCGCGCAGCGACGAGCCACGGCACAAAGCCCGAGTTTCTCTCTCTCACCTTCCTACCCGGCCTCGGCATGAACGTCTTTCAGATCACCGCCAACATCCCGAGCAAGGGAGAGATCTCCCTCCTTGCCTCACCCACGCTCGAAGAGCTGGTCAGCCGCCTCAATGACGCAGCCGGAAGGTCCAGCGGCTTCGGTGCGAGTTTTGGCACAGCCTTTCTGATTCCCTTTCCCAACCGAATCTTCGGGCAGCGATCCGCCGACGGATCCTCCGTCATCACGGAGTGGCATGGGCATGCACTCGCACTTCCTGCAAATCCACAGGTCCGAGCTCCTTCGGCGCCGCCTTCGCAAACGGGCGTCGTCATGCACGGCCTGATCTCCAATGATCAAGCGCAAGATGTGCACATCGAAAAAACAGTCGACGGTCAGACCGCGTCGGCTGTCATCCATGCTGGCAGTTTCGATGGCATCTGGCTCTCCGAAACCGATCTGCATTTCACATTTGCACTCACAGGCGATGTGATCGACGAGAAGGTCACAGCGAGGAACATCGGTCACGAAGATGAGCCCATCGCCATCGGCGCACACCCTTACTTCACCATTCCCAGCCAGGACCGCGCCCAGGCGCAGATTCATATTCCTGCCGAGACGATGGCGGTCATCACCAGCTATCAGGAGGAGCGCCCGACGGGAGCGCTCAAGCCTGTGGGCAGAACTCTCTACGACTATCGGGCTCCGGATGGGGTCGCGCTTGACGATCGCGCGCTCGACGACAACTTCTCTCACCTGCAGCGATCTAACGGCGTTGTGGACGTGAGACTGACCGATCCCGAGGCCCACTACGGCATCACTGTTGAAGGAGTATCCCCCGCGATCAAGACGGTGCAGGTGTACTCGCCTCAGGGTAAGAACTTTGTCGCGGTGGAAGACCAGTTCAACTTTGTCGATCCGTTTGGCAAGGAGTGGAACGGGATGGACACAGGCATGGTCACGCTGCATCCTGGCCAATCAACCACCTGGGAGATTCGCCTGCGTCTGTTTATCCCTCGCGCTAAGCCAAACTAGCCGACGCAACTTCGACGGGCACTCCGATCATTGCGCGGGAGTGTGCCTTCTCATGCGAATTGGCAGCGACACAGCTCTCGAGAGCCAGGAAAGAATTGCACAGCATTACATCGGCGCCTCTATCTCGCTCGCGGGCGTCCGGCTCGACTCATCACTGTCGCTAGCCGATTGAAACTAGAGCCTGTTATAAACAGCCTGGGAAACCCCGGTATGAGTGCCGGACTAAGAAGGGGCACAGAGCGCACTTTCCTCGGCGAGTGCTCCCTACGGTTCCCGGACCCTTGGGCGTTTTCGAAGACTGATCCCGCCCGCCGGACTAAAATGATCGATTTTGTTGGGGGGAGGCGGAACCTCCAAGCAACTCCGTGCTGCCTGCTTTACACTCCTTGGCGCGCTATTGCTTAACCAGCTATTGACCGATAGCCGACCAACCGACCGGAACGGCAAACTGGGCGCGAACGGAGTAGCCGAGTGGTATGGCCTGGTTTCGTCAACTATCAAACAGCTGCTTGCCCTGCCGTGACCGCTCTACACCTTCATTGTTGTGGGTCCGCCAAAGAAATTGATCTACGGCCCGGTCAAGAACCGCACAATCTCGACTTGCCGCTCTCAGAGGTTACCCTACGTTACCGCGCAGAAATCAGCACGTCCGACGAGGCGATCGCGTCGCTGTATTCGGAAGCTGCTTGGCTCGAAGGAGCTAGGAGTACCCTGCTCATCAGCTTTCGAGGGGCAGCAAATGTGGTTGGCCGAAGCCCACTGATCACTGTCCACTGATCACTTTCTTCACGGGATCTCGCGGACCCAGATGTTGCGGAAGCTGAGCGGCTCGCTCTTGTCGCCATGGGCCTGGAGCTTGATGGGCGCGCGGTCGTACTTCTTGTAGAACGGCTGACCGATGTAGAGGGTCTGGCCCTTGAGCGCGAAGTGGTTTTCGACCAGGACGCCGTTGAAGAAGACGGTGGCGTAGGCGGGCGTTTTCAGCGAACCGTCGTCATTGAAGATGGGCGCGGTCCACACCACGTCGTAGGTCTGCCACTCGCCGGGCCTGCGGCCGGGGTTGACGAGGGGAATGGCCTGCTTGTACAGGCTGCCGGCCATGCCGTTCACGTAGGTGGGATTGTTCCACGGGTCGAGGACCTGGAGTTCGTAGCCGGCGTCGCCAGGGCCGGTCGAGGCGAGGAAGACGCCGCTGTTTCCGCGGCCCTGGCCGGAGCCGGTGATATTGGCGGGAACACGCCACTCGACGTGGAGCTGGTAGTCCTTGAAGGTGCGCCGGGTCTCGATGCTGCCGGTGGCTTTGACGACGGTGAGCAGGCCGTGGGCGACGATCCATTTTGCCGGCGTGTGGTCCTGCGCGGAAACCCATTCGTCCTCATTCTTGCCATCGAAGAGGATGATGGCGTCGGAAGGAGGCGCGCCGCAGGTAGCACCGGGTGTGATGGCGGACGGGACGGGCTCCCAGACTTCCGTCTCCTCGGGTTTGGGTTTGGCTTCCTGGGCTGCGACAAGCGCGGCGGATGCGACAAGAACGAGGGTGCAGAGAACAGCGGATTTCATCAAGGGGAGTGTACAACAGCGCTCAGGCGCAGTTCAAAGTTCGCGGGGGACCTAGGCTTGAGGCCCAGTTGATTCTAGTCCCGCATCCATACGGCTTTCGCGGATAGTGCGCTTAGCTCGCTCCGGCGTGGCTGCGCCGGCGAAAGGCGGCATAAAGTTTGTGACTGACTTGGTCAATGTTTCGTGCAGGTCTCCTTATTCACATTCGTTCCGTTTGCATTTGACAGCGTTAAGTGTCAGGGCGCTTCGTGATGGGGATCGCTCAGCGTCCCACGATCTTGACAATGCCCGCGTCGGACCCGGTCCAGGCTTCTGGCCCTTCGTGCGTCAGTTGCCTGGCCGCATCGTTCCAATGCAAGCGTGTGATTTTAGAGTTTCCCTTCTCGTATGCGTACGTCTGTCCATCGTCGTTGTAGACAGTGAAGTCACCATCGGCGCCTGGATAAATAAGTACGCAAGCAATTGTCTGCGGCTCCTCGGCGCTAAGGATCTCGTTTCCGAGAGGAACAATCGAACCTGCACGGATAAAGAGCGGAATGGTGTCGATCGGCGCCGACACTTCAACGGTCTGGCCGCCTGTCAACCGTTTGTTTGTCCAGTAGTTGTACCAGACGGTTCCGGCGGGCAGATAGACCTTGCGGCTGATAGCCCCCTGTTCGGTTACCGGCGCGACGAGAAACGCCGGTCCGAACATGTACTCGTCGCCAATATCAGCTACATTCGGGTCGTCCGGAAAATCCATGAACAGCGCACGCGTATACGGCGCGCCTGTCTGGTAGGTATGGAATCCGAGGGAGTAGATGTAGGGCAGAAGCTTATAGCGCAGGCGCAGATACTTCTCGAGGATGGGCTCGGCCTGTTTGCCATACGACCAAACCTCATTGTGCTCTCGCTCTCCGTGGGCCCTCATTACTGGCTGGAAAGCGCCCCATTCGAACCACCGCACAAACAGCTCAGGATAGTCTTCGTAATTGCCGACGTTTCTCTGGGCGTCTGAAGGGTCAATCAAAGGTGCATGTGCCGCGTGGTACGTGGACGGAATACTTGGTGAAAAGAAACCCGCAATGTCTGTGTCCCAATACGGCATGCCGGAGGCAGTGAAGCCCAATCCCGCCGGGATTGAACGCTTCAACATATCCCAGGTTGACCTGACATCACTCGACCAAAAGACCGTGCCGTTTCGTTGCGCTCCAAGATACGCGGCACGGGCGAGAATCATGACCCGCCTGCTGTCCCCGAAATCGCGCCGGAAGCCCTCGTAAACCGATGCTGTGTGGAACAAGGGATAGACGTTGTAATACCGGGTCCCCGAGCCGACATAGAAAAAGTCCTTGGCCGGATCGATGTCTGGCTCCGTTTCATCGAGCCAAATGTAATCGAAGCCGTACGGCTTCACATAGCGATCCCTGATCGCCTCCCACCACCACCGGGCGGCTTCCGGGTTGGTTGTGTCGATGTTGGGACCGATTACGTCTTTAAAGCCGCCATAGTCCGGAGTGCCGTCTGCGGTGTGAACGAGCCAACCCTTTTGCCTTAGCATGTCGTAATAACGCGTGCCCGGAGCGAAATGCGGCCACACGCTCAGCAGCGTCTTGATGCCCATCGAATGCAGCTGTTTGTTCATTGCGTCTGGATCGGGCCATCGAACCGGGTCGAGATCCAACTCGCCTTGTTTCGTCATGTTCAGGAAATCCACCACAAGCACATCAAGCGGCAGGTTACGGTCGCGATATCCCTTCGCAACGGCCATGAGCTGGTCCTGGGTGGGATAAATGGCCTTGCTTTGGATGTAGCCGTATGTGGCCTTCGGCAACATGGGTGTGATGCCAGTGAGTTGGCGATAGCCCTCGTAGATCTCGTCGCTGTTATCACCCGCGATCACGAAAAAGGAAACACGATCTCCAACCTCGGATGACCAAACATTCTGCAGGTTGAAACCCAGGTCGATCGTGGTTTTCGAGGGGTTGTCCCAGATCAGACCGTAGTCGCGGCTCGACACCATGAAGGGAACGCAGACGGTCTCACCACCGATTGCGTTGTACTCATGCCAGCACTCAATGCGATGGTCACGGAGGTCGAGAAAACCCTGTTGGTGTTGGCCCAGCCCGTAGTAGTGCTCATCGGCCGGAGAATCGAAGACTGCAGAAACACGGTAGCCGGAATCGTTCTTCTGCCCGCTCTCCGCGCTTCCGGAGGACGCTGCCGGCCGGTTGGGCATCATGAACCAGTTGCGCATCGTCAGAAGCGGTTTGCCGGACGCCGTTGTGATAGAGATCGTGTCATTGTATGGTCCATTTCTACGAGGACCGCCGCCGAAATAGTGCTCTCTCAGCGACTGATTCAACGCGTCGAGCTGCATAGCGTGTGGTGCAGGGAGGTTCTCTGGAGCAACACGAATGACCATTCGCCCCGAACGAATGACCTCGTATCCTCTGGAATCTCGCTCGTGGGCCCAGCCGGTAATCGACGGCGTGCCTACGAATCCATACCCAGCGGCCGCAATCGCTGGAGTCCTTTCGGAGCTCAAAGTGATTCGAATAATATTGGGGGCGTATGGCTCCAGCACAACAACCCTGCCTTGGCGCGACAACACGATCTGCGTGTCTGCGCCCCAAAGTGCCCGGCAACCGGGAAGAAGAAACCCCAGCCCGACCACAACCACGCCTTTACGGACGAATGCGTTCACCGCACGGCTCCCTTATGTGATCACCAAGGCACTATCGAGGCTTCGCTCGACTGCCATCTTTCGATCGAGCCCAATTCGACCTGCCGGCCACGAAACCGGTCTTCAGGCTCCAAAATCAAACTTGTGAAAATGCTTCCCGCCTCCGTCAAAGTCTAATCCCGAAACCGATGGGCAGTTTGACCGCTGATCATAGGACTCGCAAGTAACAAACAGTATATTTACAGTAAAATTTCCAGATTACATTTTTATAATCAACGTTTGACGCAAAGCTTTTGAATTGGGGCAGGCTTTCGCCTAAGTGAAAATGGAGGAGATTCGATGGTCGTTTCGTTAGCGTCATTCGAAAACAAATACAACAGCCATCCCGGCGGAGCGGAAGTATCCCGACCACGGGACTCGGGCCCCGCGGAACACAAGTAGCCGGCGAGTTCGTTTCTTTTTTTCGCGCTATCTGAAAGAAGGGCTCGCTGGCGTCTCGCTGACTGGCAGAACCACAATCTTGAAATTCTCCTGCAAATCACGGTAACTAATTCGGTGGCCGGACCGCCCCATGTCATCGCCACCTATATTTGGTAACGTGCCGGAAAAGAATCAGCATTGACGATTCTCCCTGCTACTATGATGCGATTCAGGCACAGTGTTGGAGATGAACGAATGGAGAAGTTCTCTTGCATACTCGTGAACTGATGTGCAGCGCATTTTTGATCTCCCTTTCTATGCATGCACCGGGCCAGACTCAGCAGCCTGCGCAGCCCGGACAAGGCGGCATGGGGGGAGGCATAGCCTCGGCTGGCGTGTTCGCTCCAGTTTATGACGAACAAAAGCGGCCGATCACTGCCGGCGGATTCGTTGACAAAGGTACGGTAGTCTTCGAGGACGTGACACAGGCCGCCGGGCTTTCCGGCTGGCGCCATGAGATGGGCACGCCCCAGAAGAAGTACATTTTGGAGACCGATGGTTCCGGTGTCGGCCTGATCGATTACGACAACGACGGCTGGCTCGACATTTATCTGGTAAACGGCTCAACCTACGACGCAATCAGCGGAAAGCGTACCCCGCCTCATGCCGCGCTCTTCCACAATAACCACGACGGAACCTTTACCGACGTGGCCGAAATGGCCGGCGTTACCAACGACCGCTGGGGTTTCGGCGTGGCCATCGGGGATTTTGATAACGACGGCTGGCCGGACATTTTCGTGGCAAATTTCGGCAAGAATCGGCTCTACCACAACAACCACGATGGGACGTTCACAGACGTCGCGGAACAGGCAGGCGTCACGCTCGGCAATTGGTCGAAAGGCGCAACCTGGGGCGACTATGATGGCGATGGCCGCCTCGATCTGTTCGTCTCGGGGTACGTACATTACGATCTGAACAATCAACCCAGCGCCGAAGACGGCACAGCCTCGAACGCAAACTGCCAGATGCGCGGCGTGCCAGTCATGTGCGGCCCCCGCGGCCTGCCCGGCGAGCCCGACCATCTCTTTCATAGCAACGGCGACGGGACGTTCACCGACGTCAGTGTGAAGGCGGGGGTTTCAGACCCGAATCGGTTTTATGGATTCACTGCGATCTTTGTGGACGTAAACAACGACGGCAAATTGGATCTGCTGGTGGCTAACGATTCGGAGCAGAACTACCTCTACATCAATAAAGGTGACGGCACCTTTGACGACCAGAGTTACGTCTCCGGGTTTGCCTTCAACTTCGACGGACGAGAGATCGCCTCGATGGGGCTGGCCGCAGGCGACTACCTGAACAACGGTTTTGTTGACGTGTTGGATACGGACTTCTCAGACGACTACAAGGCGCTCTACCGCAACGACGGCAACGCCAACTTCACCGATGTTGGCCGAGAGGCGGGGTTCGTCCAAATGGCTGTTCCTTTTGTGGGCTGGGGCGACGGTCTGATCGATTACGACAATGACGGCTGGAAAGACCTTATGATGATCAACGGCCATGTCTATCCCCAGGTGGACGAGCACGCCTGGGGAACTACGTATGCCGAACGCCCGCTGCTGTTTCATAATAACCATCACGGCAAATTCGACTATGTGCCGCCAGTGAAGGGATCTGGATTGGCGGTGGTAGTGCCAGGGCGGGGCGCCGCCTTCGGCGACCTGTTCAACAACGGCAAGATCGATGTCGTCATCAACCCCGTAGATGGACCGCCGGTGCTGCTCAAGAACGTGAACCCCGACCATCACCATTGGGTCGAACTCAAATTGGTAGGCGGCGCAGACCCGAAGACCGGCAGAAGGAGCCCACGCGACGCCGTCGGCGCCACCGTCTATTTAACCGCGAACGGGATGCGTCAGCGTGAAGATGTGATGAGCGGTGGCAGCTACATTTCGTCCAACGATCAGCGGGCTCACTTCGGCTTGGGCGATGCAACCGAT
>JBEKRG010000018.1:0-51093 GCA_049518955.1 Occallatibacter sp. | reverse complement strand
ACGCCTTCGCAGCGTCAATAATTGCATGCGCCAGCGGATGATTCGATCGCTCCTCCGCCGCCGCCGCCATCCGCAGCAAATCATCTTCCGAGTGGCCGGCAAGCACATGCACCGCTTCCAGCACCGGCCTTCCCACGGTAATCGTTCCCGTCTTGTCCAGCACGATCACATCAAGCCGCGCCAGCCGTTCCAGCGCCTCGCCGCCTTTGTACAGCACTCCCAGCTGCGCGCCGCGGCCTACAGCCACCGTCAGCGCGGCGGGCACCGCCAATCCCATCGCACACGGACACGCAATCACCAGCACTGCCACTGTGTTCGCAAGCGCCAGCGGCAGCGAGTGTGCAGCAATCAGCCACGCCGCGAACGTCACCGCCGCCAGCCCCACCACCACCGGCACAAAAACCGCGCTCGCCCGGTCGGCCAGCCGCTGCATCGGCGCGCGTGAGCTTTGCGCCTGATCCACCATGCGCGCTATCTGCGCCAGCACTGTCGCCTCGCCCAGCGACTCCGCCCGGCACACCACTGCCCCGTCGTAGTTCAGTGACCCGGCCAGCACGCGCCCGCCCACCTCGCGCGCTAGCGGCGTTGACTCGCCCGTCAGCATCGACTCATCCACCGTCGTGCGTCCCTCAACAATCGTTGCGTCCACCGGGAACCGTTCCCCCGGCAGCACCACGATGCTGTCGCCCGGCCGCACCTCCTCGAGTGGCACCACGGTCTCCACGCCATCCACAATCCGGCGCGCGCTCACCGGCCGTAGACGCGAAAGCGAATCCAGCGCCGACAATGCCCGCCGCTTCGCCCGCCCCTCTAGGCTCTTGCCGAGTAACAGAAATCCAACGATCAGCAGTACCGCGTCGAAATAAACCTGCCGCCCCGGCGCAGGCGCGATCGTCGCATAAGCGGAATACGCAGACGCCACCCCCGTCCCCAGGCTCACTAGGGTGTTCATGTTCGTTGTGCCATGACGCAACGCGCTGATGGCGCTCACATAAATCCCGCGTCCCGCCCACGCCACAACCGCCGCTGTCATCGCCAGCAGGAACCACCGCAATTCGTTCGCCGGAATTTCGTAGAGCCACGGCAACACGCGCATCACCACGCGATCCGCCGCGCCCATTTCAGCTCCCAGCGGCATCGCCAGCAACATCGCCGCCGTACCCACCGCCAACGTCACCCACGCCTTCAGGTCCGCGCCCGCCACCCGATCATCGGTGCGTCCTTCGCCCGCCCTGGGCAGCACCGCATCGTATCCGGCCCCGCGAATCGCTTCCACCATTTGTTCCGGCGTCGCCAGCGCAGGGTCAAACACCACGCTCGCCCGGTGCGCCATCAAATCCACGCGCGCCTGCTCCACGCCCGCGGTCCCGCGCAGCGCTTCTTCCACATGATGTTGGCAACTCGCGCACGTCATCCCCAGAACGGGGAGCGTCAGCGATTCTGTTGTATGTCCGGGCACAAGTCGATCCGATCCGCTCAAGATGAGGCCGCGTCGACGGTGCCTGATTCCAAATACGCCGTGTACCCGGCCTTGGCGATAGCGGCGATGGCCAAACCGAGAGGCGGGGGCTCTTCGTCAGAACTCAGCCTGACCGCCCCGATCCTGATCTCGTTCACCGTTACACCCGGCGTCGCCGCCAGCGCCTGGCTCACGCGGCGTACACACGAACCGCAATGCATTCCATCGATCTTCAGCGTGAATTCGGCCAATTCTCTCCTTCGCGTCTTTGTTTGATGATAGTGGCAGGCGTGCGATTCGCGTTCGGTCCGCCTTCCGGGACGCAAACCCTCGCGCGCCGTGACAGAATTGGCTTGACGCGTCGATACAGATATGAGCAGCAGCAGCGACCGAACCATCGAACGCGAGTTTCCCGCGACGCCCCTCGTCGGCGTCGGCGCCGTCGTCGTTCAGGACGCCCGCGTGCTCCTCGTTCGCCGCGGCACGGAACCCCTCAAAGGCCACTGGACCCTCCCCGGCGGCATGCTCGAAATCGGTGAAGCCCTGACGGCCGGCGTCGCCCGCGAGGTCCGCGAGGAAACCGGCCTCGACGTCGAGCCCATCGAACTCATTGAACTCCTCGACCGCATTCATCGCGAAGAAGGCCGCGTCCGCTATCACTACGTCATCGCCGATTACCTCTGCCGCGTCACCGGCGGCGAGCTGCGCGCCGCTTCTGACGCTGCCGCCGTCCGTTGGGTCGAACGTTCAGAATGGAATAGCCACAGTGCCCTTATCCTCGATCCCATCACCGTCCGCGTCATCGAAAAAGGCTGGCAGCGCGCAGATCAACTCAGGCCCGGGCAGTCCAAACCTGACCAGCCTGGAGTTGACCAGCTCCGCCCGGAAAGGCGCCCCATCAATGACTAGTCCAATGAAATGGGTAATCCGCGTGTTTCTCGCCTTGATCGCCCTGCCGGCAATCCTCGCGCTTGGATTCTATTTGCGCCCCGTCAGCTTCCTCAATGCGCATGTCTACTTACAGGAGCATTTCGTTGGAATCGAAAGCCACAACATCAAAGTCGACGGCTACCGCATGCATTACCTTGCCATGGGACCTGCGGGCGGCCCGGCGGTGATTCTTGTTCACGGCCTCGGCGGCCGCGCTGAGGACTGGTGGAATGTCGCGCCGGTGATGGCCAAAGCGGGGTTCCGCGTCTATATGCTCGATTTGCTCGGCTTCGGCCGCAGCCAGCAGCCTGCTGATTTCTCGTATTCAGTCCGCGACCAGGCCGCGGTCGTCGTGGACTTCATGGACGCCCTTGGCGTCAAGCAAGCCGACGTCGCCGGCTGGTCCATGGGCGGATGGATCATCCAACTAATCGCATCTGACCATCCTGAACGTGTCTCCCGCCTCATCCTCATCGATTCAGTCGGTCTCAACATTAAGCCCAAATGGGACACCAATCTCTTCGTACCCACTTCGCCCCAGGAGTTGGATGAGCTTGACGCCCTGCTCATGCCCAACCCTCCGCAGATTCCGCACTTCATCGCGCGTGATTATCTGCGCATCTTTCGCCGCAACGGTTGGGTCATTAAGCGCGCTCTAGCCACCATGATGACGGCCCAGGATGTCACCGACAACCTGCTGCCCCAGTTGAAGATGCCGGTCCTCATCATTTGGGGATCGCTGGACCAGATTGCTCCCGTCGATCAAGCCCAAACCATGCACCATCTCGTCCCTCAATCCCAGCTGCTGCTCATCCCCGATTGCGGTCACATGGTCCCTGTCCAGTGCAGCGCGGAACTGGATTCCACCGCGTTGAAATTCATCCAGTGATAATTCGACTTCCCCAGTCCAAATTCAATTTGACGCCTGCCCGTCTCCTCTGCGAGACTCAGCCAGATGTCCTACACAGGAAAATTTGAATTCGCTGCGGAGCGCAGGTACCGGGAACGCAACACGCGTCTCTACCGGTTGGCGCATTGGCCCATCTGGATTTGGGTCTTTTTTATTGCCCCGGGGCCTCTCACCTTTACCGTGTTCTCCCGCGGTTTCCACTGGATCAATTGGTCTTGGCTCGCCGCTGTTCTCATCGGCACCGGAATCGCCGGCCTCCGTGGCCGCCTTCCCGGCGTTGAGCCGTGCCCCTACATCCTTCGCTTCGACGAAGACCGGCCGAACCCCCTCTACCGCCGCATCTGCTACACATTCGCCTGGAATGCCGTTCTCAGCTACACGCTGCTCAACTTGACCGGCCTCTTGCTGGCCTCAGCCACAGGCGTTTGGCATCTCAAGCAGATTTACTACTACGCCTACTCGCCGCTTTGCGCAATCATTCTCCTGCTCGGCATTTTGGGCAAGCTTCCTCGCGTGGGACCATCCACCAAGGGCGAAGGCGTTGAGCGCCGCTACTTCTACGGTTCGGTCTGGGCAGCCACCGCCGCCCACGTCTTCCTCCTCCTCATGTGGAGAGTCCTTCCGGAGACACGCCCTGGTAACTTCGCCAAGCTGGTCGTCTTCGTTGCAGTTCTCGCGGCATTCGGCCTCGCCGCCTCGCGCGGCCAGCTCCCGCGCACTCGTCCCATCCTCTCCGGCGAGCTCATGGCCTCCGACTAGCGCGCGGCATTCCCAACCGCCGCCTTTTGAACCAGCCCGCGTTAGCGGGCAAAAGATGTTAGCCCCAAGCGCAAGCCTGGGGTTCCGTTCCAGCCCCGCCGCCTCGCAGCCCGCTTCAGCGGGCGAAAGATCGCCCCCTTCCTTAACTGATCCGGTGTCAATCCCCTCGCTCCCCTCTTCACCCCTCAACCCTCTGAAAACATTCCTCAAATAGACTCCGCGAAGTTTGCCGATAATTACGCCTTTTCGGCGCATACTCGTTCCATGATCTGCGCGCCGGCTACATTCGTCTCCTTGCTCCCTTGTGCTCCTTGCTCCCTGATGGGGCTCCCGGCGAGCGATTCGTGCTCGCTGGAGTGGCTCTCTCCCTGCAACACAGAAATTAATTAAAGAAAAAATTTGCGATGTTTCGCTCAATTTTCGCCATGTAACTCTTTTAGAATCAGCAAACCGATCTCAGAATCTTCGAAAAGTGACATTCAATTGCGTCGCATTTATGCCCCGCAACTCGTTTGGAATCAGCAAAAAATATCGAAAAAATGACGGTCTAAAAATCTGCCGCTAACTGCCAGAATCTATTGATTTTGTTTGCAATTAGCCTCCGCAGCCGTCCCGGATCGAACTCTTGCACAAAACCGCGGAGGAACGCGGACGGAGGTTGAATGCCCCTTGGAGTCCTGTGCTTGATCCAACACGTGATTCAAATCACATTTGACCCTCAGGCCACAGGGGTATAACAAGGTTGCTATGTGCCTCGCCATTCCCGGAAAAGTCGAAGAGATCACCACCGACGGCATGATTCGCGTCGGCCGCGTCAACTTTGGCGGCGTAGTCAAGAACGTCTGCCTCGACTACGTGCCTGAAGTCGTCGTCGGCGACTACACCATCGTCCACGTCGGCTTCGCCATCTCCAAAATCGACGAGGAAACCGCCGAACAAACGCTCGCCGACTTCCGCGCCCTCGGCGTCCTCGACGAAGAGTTGGCAAGCGAAGACGAAGCCTTTCTCCGCGCCGCAAGATCGCCGCAATCCCGCTGCCCCGATGGGAGCTGTTCCAATCAAGGCTGCGGCTGCGAATCCGGCTCCGCCAACCCCGCTGCAAAAAAACAATGAAGTACCTCACCGAATTCCGCAACGGCGAAATCGCTCGCAAGCTTGCCCGCGAGATCGCCCAGATCACCACGCGCCCCTGGAAGATCATGGAGGTCTGCGGCGGCCAGACTCACTCGATTATCAAAAACGGAATCGACCAGATGCTTCCATCCGGTGTCGAAATGATTCACGGCCCCGGCTGCCCCGTCTGCGTCACGCCGCTCGAGCTCATTGACAAGGCTCTCGCCATTGCCTCTCAACCCGGCGTCATCTTCTGCTCCTTCGGCGACATGCTTCGCGTCCCCGGCACCGACAGCGATCTCTTCCAGGTCAAGGGCCGCGGTGGCGATGTTCGCGTCGTCTATTCGCCTCTCGACGCCGTCGATCTCGCCGTCAAAAATCCCGAAAAGCAAGTGGTCTTCTTCGGCGTTGGCTTTGAAACCACGGCCCCCGCCAACGCCATGAGCGTTCATCTCGCCAAGCGCCGCGGCCTGAAGAACTTTTCCCTTCTCGTCTCGCACGTTCTCGTTCCACCCGCCGTCTCGGCCATCATGTCTTCTCCTGGCAATCAGGTACAGGCCTTTCTCGCTGCCGGCCACGTGTGTAGCGTGATGGGTTATTGGCAATATCCGCCGCTTGCCGAGAAGTTCCGCGTGCCCATCGTCGTCACGGGTTTCGAACCTTTAGACCTGCTCGAAGGAATTCGCCGCGCCGTCGCGCAACTCGAAAGTGGCCGCCACGAAGTGGAGAACGCCTACAGCCGCGTCGTTACCTTTGACGGCAATCAAGCCGCACAAAAACTCCTCGCCGAAGTCTTCGAAGTCACCGATCGTGCCTGGCGCGGCATCGGCGTCATTCCCGCGAGCGGCTGGCGACTCAGCGCGGACTATCGCGATTTCGACGCCGAAGAGCGCTTCCACATCACCGGCATTCACACTGAAGAGTCGGCTCTCTGCCGCGCCGGCGACGTTCTGCGCGGAGCCATCAAGCCGGCGCAGTGCGCCGCATTCGGAAAAGAATGCACTCCCCGCCATCCGCTCGGCGCAACCATGGTTTCAAGCGAAGGCGCCTGCGCCGCTTACTACAACTACGGCCGCTTCCTCTCCGCCGAAGATCTCGCCGGCGCCGGTTCAGCACTCACCGGAGCCACCAATGGCTAACGACGCCAAGATCATTGAGCCCCATGCGGAGAAAGCCGCTCCTGACTTCTCCAGCTGGACCTGCCCGCTACCCCTCGCCGACTATCCCACCATCGTGATGGGCCACGGCGGAGGCGGCAAGCTCGGCTCGGAACTCGTCGAGCACCTTTTTCTTCCCGCCTTCCGCAACCCCGCTCTCGAAAACCTCGGCGATGCCGCCGTCCTCGAAGCCGGCGGCGCGCGCCTCGCGCTCTCGACCGACTCTTTCGTCGTCCAGCCGTTGTTTTTCCCGGGCGGATCGATCGGCGAACTCGCCGTCAACGGCACCGTGAATGACCTTGCCGTTTCGGGAGCAGAACCGAAGTTCCTCAGCGCAAGCTTCATCCTCGAAGAAGGATTCTCACTCGCCCAACTCGCGGCCATCGTCGATGCAATGGCCAAATCCGCCGAGACAGCTGGCGTCAAAATCGTCACCGGCGACACAAAAGTTGTGGAGCGCGGTCACGGCGATGGTTGCTACATCACCACCGCAGGCGTCGGGGTTCTGCGCGCGGGAATTCAAGTCGGCCCGCATCGTGTTCAGCCTGGCGACGCAATCATTGTCTCCGGAACCCTCGGCGATCACGGCATGGCCATCATGAGTGTTCGCGAAGGCCTGGAATTCGAGAGCCCCATCCGCTCCGACTGTGCCGCGCTTAATGGCATGATCGCCCAGGTTCTCGATGCCGTCGGCCCCTCCGTCCACGCCATGCGCGATCCCACTCGCGGAGGCCTAGCCTCCACGCTGAACGAAATCGCTCAATCCTCAAATGTCGGCATGGTTATCGACGAGGCTAGCCTTCCCGTCCGCGATGAAGTGCATTCGGCCTGCGAGCTGCTTGGCCTCGATCCGGTCTACGTCGCCAACGAGGGCAAAGTGGTTTTCTTCGTTGCGCCCGACGCAGCCGATCGCGTGCTCTCGATTCTCCGCGCCCACCCTCTCGGCAAAGACGCCGCTCGTATCGGCCATGCCACTGCCGAGCACAAGCACATGTTGGTTGCGCGTACCGCCATGGGCGCCAACCGCGTCATACCCGTCATGATCGGCGAGCAGTTGCCGCGCATCTGCTAGTTCCTCCGAGACTCTTCAGAATCGTCAGCCGAACGGTGCGCTAATCTAAGTTTTTCCAAATTACATTCGTAAGTTGGTCTTCCTCAATCTCCGCCCTATACTTCTCAAACCACGGCTCCCCTCGCCGATACATGAGAAAAGGCTAAGACCACGCACAGCTCACACCGAGCCGTCGCCGGTCTGCGCCCCTCTGGATCAACACGAATGCGCCAACACATAAGAGCTATCTCACTTCTCGCCTCCGCATTGTTCGTTGCAGGCTGCGGAGGAAAGCTGCGCGTCGATACTCCGCCGTCTCATTTGCCGCTGCCCATCGCCGGCGCAGCAATCCCGGTCGACGAATCGAGGATGATCACCCTCAGCGGCAACGTTCATCCACTTGCGCGCCCGGAATTCGACCAAGGCATCGCGAATCCCGCCACGCGCCTCGACCGCATGCTGCTCGTGCTCAACTCCTCACCCACGCAGCAGGCGGATCTCGACGCGCTCCTCACTGCGCAACAGGACCCGAGCTCCCCGCTCTATCATCACTGGCTCACTCCCGCCGAGTTCGGCGCGCGCTTCGGTGCGCTGGATGCGGATCTCGCGCAGGTGACGGCTTGGCTTGGGGCGCAGGGATTCACCATCGACGAAATCGCCGCCGGCCGTCGGCACATCGCCTTCTCCGGCTCAGTCGCGCAGGTTGCAGCCGCATTCCGCACGACTCTCCACATCTACCGCGTGAACGAAACCGACCACCTCGCCAACGCTTCGGACCCGCAGATTCCGGCAGCGCTATCTGGCCTCGTCGCAGGAGTGGTTTCGCTTCATGACTTCCGCCGCACTTCCCAGATACGCTCGCTAACGCCGCTCTCCGCGCAGCCCGACTACTCGGCCGGCGCAACGCATTATCTGTTCCCAACCGACTTCGCCACCATCTACGATCTGAGCCCGCTCCTCATCGCCGGAACCGACGGCGCAGGCAGCTCCATCGCCATCGCCGCGCGCAGCAACATCAAGCTCAGCGACGTTGAGGCCTTCCGTTCCATGGCCGGTCTCCCCGCGAACGATCCCTCGGTCACTCTCGACGGCGCCGACCCAGGATTGGTCGCTCACGATCAGGACGAGTCTACTCTTGACGTCGAATGGAGCGGCGCCACTGCGCCCGTAGCGGCCGTGAACCTAGTTGTCGCCGCGTCCACTGCGACCACCGACGGCATCGACCTGGCCTCTGCATACATCGTGAATCACGCCACCGCGCCGGTAGTCAGTGTCAGCTACGGCAGTTGCGAGCAGGAGATGGGCGCAGCGGAACTTGCCTTCTACAACAGCCTTTGGGAGCAAGCTGCTAGCCAGGGAATCAGTGTCTTTGTCGCCTCAGGCGACGCCGGCGCGGCCGGCTGCTCTGCGCCCATGGCCAACGCTGGATCGCAGGCCGCTGTGAACGGACTGTGTACCTCGCCCTACGCCACCTGTGTGGGCGGAACAGAGTTGAAAGAAGGCGCGAAACCATCTCAGTATTGGTCATCCGAAAACTCAGCCGGATATGGTTCGGCGCTCAGCTACATTCCCGAGGAGGTTTGGAACGAGAGCGCGTCGAGCGGTGGCACAGGATTGTGGGCATTAGGTGGAGGCGCCAGTGTCATTTACCCGCAGCCGGCCTGGCAATCAGAGGTCGACGGCGCCGCAGCAGCCAATGGCATGAGGGCAGTGCCTGATGTCGCGCTCGCCGCAGCAGATCATGATGGCTATTTTGTCGCTGAGAACGGATCGTTCTGGATCGCCTCGGGGACCTCAGCCTCGACGCCGTCCTTTGCCGGCATCATGGCGCTGGTCGTCGAGAGTCAGCACGGAGCGTCGCAAGGCAATGCCAATCCCCGTTTGTACGCACTGGAAAGCGGGGCAGGCGATCCGTTTCATTCCACGCCATCGGGAGATAACACCGTTCCCTGTGCCGCAGGATTCTCAGCCTCGGGTGCCCCATACAATTTGGCCACCGGCCTCGGTTCAGTGGACAGCGCGCTGCTTATCAAGAGCTGGAGTACGGCCTTTCAGAATGTTCCTCGGCCACGCCCAATTCGCTGCTCGCGGTTTGGTCTTCTACCAACGAGGTGTCTGCCAATGCCTCGTTCGCCCATTCGCCTGCTCGATCCAGAATAGACATTTGCATCTTGCTGTTGCAGAGGCCGAGTGGCTTACTCGAAAAGTCCGAAGGCCTTCTCGATTTGCGCTGGCAGCTCAGCGTGCGCTTCAGGAAGTGTGTAGCTGATTTCCAGCACAGTTGCAGGCGGCGGCGTGAGCGCCTTAAGCGCCTTCACGGTTTCTGGCCAGTCAATGGTTCCATCCCCGGGCCACAGGTGCTCATCTTTCAAGCCATGATTGTCATGAACGTGAACGGAAGCGATGCGCCCGCCGAGAGTGGCAATCGCTGCTGCGGTCCCAGTGGTGATGTTCGCATGGCCAAGATCGAGGCAAACACCAACGTTGTCCAGATGGCCCATCTCGAGAATCATTACCAGATGCTCGGGTGTGGTGGCTTCGCTGAGCAGGTTTTCCACCAGCAAGCGAACGCCAAGCGGCCCGGCAAACGCGCCCAGGTGTTCGAGCGCCGTGAGCGCAAGCTCGATGGTGCGTTGAGACCACGAATCGTCCCGCTCGCCGAGGTGCACAACCATATTCCGGATGGGGATGTGCTCGGCCGATTCCAGCGCGCGCTTGATCTCGTCCATGGCATCGATGCGGCGGGTCTTGTCGGGGTGCAGCACGTTGACGCCAGGCGCGCCGGCGCGGCCCATTTCGCGGTCGGGATACATCGGAGCGTGCATGGAGAGCGGCTGCAACGCGTTCGACCGAAACCATTCCGCCAGCTCCGCCACATCTTCGTGACTGGTGTAGTCGAAGTGCTGTCGTGCGGCAAAAATCTCCACCGCCTGCGCGCCTGAGCGATCCGCCAGCTCAAGCAGGCCCGGATGCAAGCGATGGTTCAAGAACAAATGAGTCGAAAGGACGCGCAGCATCTTCGGGAGCCCCATGGCGCGGGGGAGTCTGTCTCCAAGACCCGTCGCTAGGTCTATTCTCGCATCTTAAGAGGGATTTCCCGCGAAGGCTCTGTTGCGACTGATGATGCTGGGCGCTTTAGTTCATGACCCAGCATCCACAAAGCGCCGACCATCTATCATCAATCGAGAAAGCATTGCCGAGCGCTTTGCCGGAGTTTGAACACTTGGACGATGTCTTCTGGATCGAAGGAAATCCCCCTGTTGGCCTGGCCGTTGTGCTGCGCCCCCGCGACGCCGAATCGCTTAAAGAAGATCTCCTGCGCTTCCGGCAGAGCGGAGTCGAAGTTCTTGTATCGCTGCTTGAGCCAACCGAAGCCACGTGGCTTGGCTTGCGGGACGAAGGCCCTCTCGCCGAAGCAGCGGGCATGCACTTCATTTCCTACCCAATTCTCGATGTGCACGTGCCCGCAAAAGTTGCCTCTTTCCGCGCATTCGTAGCGGACCTGGCTGATCGTCTTCGCGCCGGCGAGCGCATTGGCGTGCACTGTAGGGGAAGCATTGGCAGATCGACTGTCACCGCGGCCTGCACGCTCATCCATCTGGGGTGGAATGCAAGACAAGCCCTCAAAGCCATTGAGGCCGCGCGCGGCCTCATGGTTCCAGACACCGAAGAGCAGCTGCGCTGGATTCTCAAATACAAGGCAGAGCCGTGACTGCAGAGTCGCCCAATCCGATCGTTGATTTTTCCTTTCCAAATCGCTGGCAGGCCGAAGTACTTGCCGCGCGGCCGCTGATTCTGCCTCCGCGCCACTTCGTGTACCCCCAAGCAGCGGAGGAAGTCGAACGCGGCGCGCTCGAAGTGCTCATCCGGCCCGGCGGAATTTCCCCGGATTTTGGTCCAAAACGTTCGCCGGGTGCGCAACCGTTTCTCGCCACTTGCGCGCTCGGCTTTCGTGATCCGGCGACTCCTACTGGGTTGTGGTCTACTCCAAGACCAGAACAACTCTGTGCGGTTGCGGGAGGGTACGCATACCTCATCGACACCGCGGCGCCGGAGCGCTTTACGATGATTTCCTACCGGCCGGTGCTGGAGATTCGTCCGCTTGCGAAGGAAGGTCTGTTGCTCTTTGTCGGCCATCATTCGATTCTTGCTTGGGGGCGCGACGGCCAGGCGTGGGAGTCGGAGAAGCTCTCGGACGAAGGCGTGACGATCCTCGGAATCGATTGCGGCGTTTTGCACGGAACCGGTTGGGATATGAGGAGCGACCGCGAGAGATCGTTTGCCCTCGAACTCCAGAGCGGACAGCGTTCGGCGGCCCGCTCCTGATCGGGTTGCGACTTAGTATTTCGCGAAGTCCACTTCGATGCTTATCTCGACGGCGACGGGCTTACCGTCTTTCATCGCCGGCTTGAAGCGATACTGCTGCACAGCTTTGACTGCCTCCGCATCAAAATCGGCGTTATACGAGCGGGAGATCTTGACGTCCTGCGGCGAACCCTCGGCGTCCACGACGAGATGCAGGAGCACGATGGCACGAAAACCCTTCTTGGCGTCATGGCCGGATTGTGGGAATTTCGCCTCGACGGACTTGAGTACGACTGGCGCGGTGACATCCTTGCCGACCTTATACACGGGGCCGTAAGGGCTGTCTTGCGCTGCGTTTTGAGCAGGGGATTGCGGTTCAATGACCACAGCCACGGCCGCACTGGCAAGCGCCGCGGAAAGCAGAATGAGTGCCACAGAAAACAGTACGGCGTTTTTCAACAATGCGCTGGCTTGATGCTTTTTCATGCTGATTCTCATGATTCGTTTCTCCAGGATGTTGGCATCGAAGATTCCGATGGGGTGAATTGCCGGAACGCGCACGGCAAGGGCCACCATGGTTGCTAGGCGCAGCAGTGACCTCGAATAGTTGCGCGCATCCATATGGCGTTCCGTCACCATGGCGTCGCAGACCATCTCGCGCGTCTGAGCGATCTGGGCTTTGATTGCCCAAATGGCGGGGTGGAAGCAGAGTGGAAGACTTACGGCCTCATAGAAGAGATTCTTCTGGAAGTCGCGCCGTTTCAGATGCGCGCATTCATGAGCAAGCGCGGCGAGAAAGTCCTGCGGCGCGCATTTTGCGGGAAAATCGCTCGGCAGCAAAAGGATCGGCGATCGCAATCCCAAAGCTACCGGGCCTGAGACAGGAGACGTCAGGAGCTGAGCCTGGTCCAGAAAGAGAGACCGCTTACAGCGGTGCCAGATCTCATCCTGCTCCGGCGAAAGCGAAGGTGGACCCGCCTTGCGTAGAAGCGCTGATGCACCCACCAGCGAAAACACAAGGCGGCCTGCAAAGTAGAGGATCGCTGCAGCATAAAGAGCGAGGAGCGACCAGAGAACAGCCCGGGGAAGAACAAAGGCTGGCCGGGCGTCGGGCAAAACGTTTTGCGAGGCGATAAGAATCATCGATGCAGGCTGGCCTGGCGCCTGTGCGGCGATGAGCGAGGCAGTCAACCCTCGAAGAAACGGCAGTGCGGGCGTGACCACGGCGATCATCAGAGTAGCGACCCAGACGGTATGTTCGAATTGCGGGCCGAGGCGCTTGACGAGACGGCTCACCATGTACCCGGCGGCGGAAACCAAGGCAGTTTGCCAAACCGAGTTCGCGAGGTAAGAAGCGGTAATCCCAGAGAAATTACTCATCGCATTCACCTCTTTCTTCGGCCTCAAGCCTGCGGCCCAATTCGGAAATCCGATCCAGATCGACCTGGCGGCTCTTGACCAGACTCATCACAAGCGCTTCAGAAGAACCAGCGAACGCGCGCTCCACGAAGTCTCGGAGCGCCTGGCCTAAAACCTTTTCGCGCGAGGCGGCGGCGCGATAGACGTACGCTCGCCCCGCCAGACTGCGCCGCACCCTGCCTTTGCGATGAAGAATGTTGAGCATGGTCTGCACTGTGTTGTATGCCAGCTCTCCGCTTGGCAGAAGTGTCTCCAGCACATGCTGCACGTTGCTCGGCCCCTCGGTCCACAGCACATGCATGATTTTGAGTTCGAGCGGCGTGAGCGCGTTCGAGCCTTTTCTGCGTCCGGCCATCTGCTCTCCTAAATAAATAGGAGTATGGCCCCGAGATAGAAGTTTGTCAACCTAAACCTTTAGGACATTGTATGATCTGGGGGATGAGGAGACCATGGCGATACAGAGCCTCTTCGGAGATTTGATCTGGATATGGGTTGCGTCTGAGATTCTGCTTCAAGTGGTTACGCGCACTAGCCGCAGTACCGGCCAGCTCAAAGATCGCGGGTCTCTGCTGATCTTGTTTCCAGTGGTATTCGCCTCAACCTGGTGGGCCATGTGGTACGGTGACACGCATCCGCACACGATGCTCGGCGGAGCACATTGGCTCAGAACCGCGGGGCTTGTCTTGCTGATCCTTGGCCTGGCCATTCGCTGGACCGCGATTCTCACACTTGGAGCAACGTTTAGTACAAACGTTGCCATTCACGCCGCGCAGACCCTGCGCACCACGGGCCCTTATCGTTCGGTGCGCCATCCTTCATACACCGGCATGCTGGTCATCTTCACTGCAATCGGTCTCCATGAGCGCAACTGGGTCAGCCTGGCGGTCGTGCTCATCCTTCCCACTGCGGCGCTGCTCTATCGCATTCATGTGGAGGAGATGGCACTCACGGAGGCTTTCGGCAAGCAATACCTTGAGTACTGCAAAACGACCAGGCGGCTTATTCCCGGCGTCTATTGAAGCTGCGGGGGAGGCCGAAGCAGGGTTGCAGATCGCCTTGGCCCGGAAGCGCCAGTGCGCTCATCAGGCCGAGAGCCTCAGACAACTCATTTCAGGATCTGGAGACACAGCCTTATTTCCCTGCCAGCGCAACGCGCGGGAGAATCGCCTCATACTCGGCATAGACGCCCTCGAAGACTGAATCCCAACCGGCGGTGAGGGCGTAGGCGCGCGCTGCGCGGCGCATCACTTCGAGGCGACCGGGGGCGTCAAGCAATCCGGCGATCGCCTCTGTAAATTCATCGTCGGGCACGATGCAGCCGGTTTCGCCATCGTGGACGATCGTGCGCGGACCGCCGTCGGGAGTCACGATCGCCGGCACTCCGCTGGCCAGCGCCTCGAGTACCACGTTGCCAAACGTGTCGGTATGCGAGGGAAACACGAACAGATCCATGTTGGCGTAGGCAGCTGAGAGTGCCTCTCCTCGCAGCACTCCCGTGAACTCCGCCTTCGGAAGCCGCTCACGCAGCCAGGCCTCATCACCGCCGTGGCCAACGATCAGGAATCGAGTGTCGGTCACTCCCGTGCGATCGAGTTCTTCCTGGATCCGCACCAGGAGGCCAATGTTCTTCTCGATGGAAAGTCGCCCAACAAAGCCCAGAACACGATAGCGGTCATTTGGATCGCGCGTGCGTTTCGAGGGATGAAAGAGCTCCGAATCCACGCCCCGCGGCATCCGATGGCAGGGGCGGCCCGTGCTGCGCTCAAGCAAATCGCAAAGTTCAGGATTGGGCGCGAACAGCACTTGTGCCAAGGAGTAGAACTGGGCTGCAGTCGCCAATGCAAGGTTCTCGATCGTTTGGCCGGTGGATGCGGATTGTTGCTTGGGCAATAGGCGCAGGAACCACTCTGCCCGGCGCGCTGCGTATTCGTGAACATTGGTGTGCCAGCTCGCGGCCAGCGGAATGTGAAGGTGGTGCGCCAACCCCGCGCCCAGAATGCCGATCTCGCTGGGCCCCGTGATATGGATCAGGTCCGGCTGGAAACGTTGGAGCACTTCGTTGATCAGCGGAATGTGCCGGAAGAACGCCGGATCAAGGCGCAAATCCTTTTCAAGAACGAAGGAAAGAAAGCCCCGCGGCAGTTCGAGGGTCCACACGCTATCTTCCTCGATCAATGCAGGGGTGCGATGGCCCGCGCGTACGCAAAGAAAGGGAAGATTGCGCCGTCGCGCGAAGTTTTCAAAATGGCGGCTGGTATGGGCGACCCCATTCACTTCGTGAAAGGAGTCCGGAAAGTATGCAACGCGCAGAACCGAAGCGTTCATATCGGCAGCGAGATTCACTGCGCAGGCAAGGGCTGTCACGCAAACTCCGCGAACACCGCTGATTTGTTTAAAACTCGTGCTCGCCCAGCGCAAGCCGTAATTGATCTGAATCATTCCAGGCCAGGCGCAAGCCGCCTGCCACCAGCCCCTGACCCATAGCTTGCACGAGTGCGAGCCCCACGCCGATCAGCCGCGGCGCTGACCCCTTTGGCCAAAGCTCGCTTAGGGGCCTCACGACTCCTGCCGCATCGGGATGAAAGACGCGGTCATCCCACGAGCGCGAGCCTTGCGGAAAGTCGGGGTAATGGCGGATCGCATCGATGGTCGATTGCAAAATCCGATGCTTCCAGGGCTCTGTGTATTGCTCAAGGAAGAGCACATTGCTCCGCTTTTCCCGGCGTACTTCGTGCACAAACTCGGTGAAACTGGTGGCGTTTGTCAGGTTCACGTTGGCGTTCGGTTCCACGCCATGACGGTCACCGCCTGAAAGCAGTAGCATGTTCCACTTTTCCGCCAGGCGCCGCACTGCACGATTCTCATCCCAGTTGCGCAGGCCGTTCAGTTCCAGCGCGTGAATGAAAGCGCCGCTCTTCTGTAGGAACTCGTTGACCAGGAACTGATGCTTTTCCTTGCCGATCAGGTACAGATCCCACATCGGGTGGTTGAAGACCACCAGCACGTTCGGCTCATGATGCAGGCCGGCAAGAATCTCGGTCAGGCGCGCATCGCTCGGATGAGCGGTGTAATCCTCAAGCGTCGCCATCCACTCAGCAGCGCGGGCGCTGGGCAAGTTGTGCACGCCCAGGTGGAATGACTGCGTTCCGCCATACGGCGCGCTCCACTCCAATGAGACCGGAATCTGCCGCGCGCTGGGCACCGTGCGCAGAAGCATGGGCGCCTTGATGTTGTCGTGATCGGTGATCGAAACCATGGGCCCCAGGCCTAGCTTTTCGATCTGCCGCATCTCCAGATCGAATGCCAGCTTCGGCGTCATGGGCGGGGTCCAGTAGCTGGCGGCGTAGTCGACGTGGATACCGTGATATTGCTCAGCGCGTCGTTCCATTCGCGACAGCAGCGGGCGCATCACCGGGAACTGGTTGCCAAAGTTGGCCAGGAAATCTAGAGTCTCGCGCGACTGGTTAGTGTGACTGTGTAACGAAACACCTGTCCGAAAGCCGTTGGGGGCATCCCTGTCGCGCCAGATGTATGAGATCGCTGAACTCGGCATATCCACTCCTCGGTTTTGCGGATTTCCACAGCCAGTATCCGTTGCCTGCCATGAATTTCCAGTTAAGAGCGTGCGAAATGCCCTTCAATTGAGGATGCAACGGAACCAAGGGAGTTACGAAAATACCGGGAATATTCCATAAAAACACGTGTAAATTCCCAACACCTCTATTCTATGACGAGCACGGCTTCGTTATCGGTGTTCGGCGACTCGGGAACAATCAAGGCAAGTCGTAAGCCAAATGGAATGTTGCGCCAAGAAATTTAAGTGAATTCTCAGTGAAACGTACCATCGAATGACAAAGATTCCGGGTGGAATCACTTCCGGGTCTTGGCAAGTTCAGGACTGAGAAAATCGTCCATGTTCCAGCCGGCCATCAAATCCTCGTCGTGATTCGGTTTCCTGGTTTCAGCTTGTGCACCTTGGGCCGAGGCTGCTTCGGCCGCGAGGTAGTTCTCGGTGAGACCCTGGCGAAGCAGTTCGAAGGCTTGTTCGGGCGAATCGGCAAACTGAAACAAGTCGAGGTCCTTGGGAGAGATGGCGCCCGTGTCCACCAGAACCTCGAGGTTGAATACCTTCTTCCAGTACTCCGGCCCATAGATGACCACGGTGATCTTCTTGGTCATTTTCTGCGTTTGGGCGAGGGTGAGAATCTCGAACATTTCGTCGAGCGTCCCAAATCCTCCGGGAAAGACCACCAGAGCCTTGGCCAGGTAAGCGAACCAAAGCTTGCGCATAAAGAAGTAGTGGAACTCGAAATTCAGCGAGGGTGTGATGTAGGGATTTGGCCGCTGTTCGAATGGCAGAAGGATGTTCATGCCGATCGTTTTGCCGCCAGCCTCATATGCGCCGCGATTGGCTGCCTCCATGATTCCCGGACCACCGCCAGAAGTGACGACAAACCGGTGCTTGCGCGAGGGAATCGTCTTGGCCCATTGCGTCAGAAGTTGCGCCAGGCGTCGTGCATCTTCGTAGTACCGAGCCATCTCAACTGCGGCCACAGCACGCTTGCGTTGCAAGTCGGTGGCTGTCCCTGTCGCGATCTCCACGGGTTTGGCGGGCTGCTCTTCGCCGGGCGCGGGCTGCGTGGAACCGGTGTTATCGAGCAGTTCCAGCGCGTGACCGGCTTCCTCGCGCCCGTGAAAACGTGCGGATCCGAAGAAGACCACCGTATCCTGAATCTGCTCGCGCCGGAACCGCGCCAGTGGCTCCAGATACTCCGACACAATCCGAATCACGCGACCGTCGGCGCTGTTCAGAAATCCTAAATTCTCATACGCCAGGGGTGCGCGCTCCAGAGGCGCCGGCTCTCCATTCCCGGGAATTACGGCGCGAGGAGGCACTTCAGAAGCGGCACTTTTACGAGTTCCGCCAGAACTCTTCAGATTCCCGGCTTCCTGATCATTGTTATTTGGTTCCTGTTCCTTGTTTTTCATCACTCAACCATCACGACGTCGAATGGCGTCTTGAAATGCAATCCATAGATTCAATAGACCGAGGCCGGAAACGATGCCGCGCACAGCGCCGAGCCTAACGAAATCTGCGAGTGCGGTGGATTGCAGGAAGATCGGATTCTGATCCCAGAAATTGTGCGACCATGGCGCGTAGCAGATGGCCAGTCCAATGTACATGCGCAGCATGACGCGCAGAAACAATTCGACGCGCTCGAGCCAGCGGGGGACCCGGTGTGGCGGCTGCTCAACAACGGGTGAATCGGGTTCTGAAACGGATGCAGGATCCGATGGCGTCCCGGAGAGTTGAGCCGGACTCGCACTGAGCGTTGATGAGGTCGATTCCGGCTGCTGCATTCGTATACTTCTGTCCGCCGTCCCCGATGTCCGCACTCTTCAATCACTTGCGCGTATCGCCCCGCCTCAGGCTGGGCCCGACAAGCAATCCCGGCTCGGGGACACCGTAATGAAACGGTAACACAGCGCCAACCGCTCCGCTGAAGCCCTCCTGGGAACCCTTTGTCCGTTCATTAACTCCAAGCGCGATTGGCTTCAAAAACGGTAAAAGACGCCGCCCATGGGCTCGTAGACTTGGGTATATTTCGTCGTCGAATTGAATAGGTCAGACAAATTCGGTGCCTTCGACATATTGCCGCGGACTTGCAAGCGAAGACCGAGGTGCGGGAGAAAACTCCAATCCACGCCGCCACCATAAATAAAGTCGGGCCTCATAACCGTAGTCACCGAGTAGGGGCTTGATCCGGGCACCGTGACGATAAAGCCTGCTCCACCCAACGCGAACGGTCTCACGCTTCCGATCTTCTTGGAAAAGATCCAGGTCCCGCCGAACTGAGTTGCCTTGCCCGAAACCTCCAGCGGTTGGCAAGTGGCAGGCGTTCCAGTTGGGCCCGTGGGAAAGCAGGTTGGCGGAGTGGAACTGGGATCGATATAAGACTGATTTGCCGGGTTGAACGTGACCTCGAACTCATACCCGACAAGCGGGTTCGCAATATGGCGCCATTCGAAAAGGCCGCCTTCGGAGTCTGTTGGCGTCTGCTTGGTGCCGGAACCGGTAGTGCTGGTTGCGATGGTCCGGTACCCGCTCAACGCCACATCGGTCTGCGCCTGGGCCGTCACGCCCCACAAAAAAATCGCCACGGCCACTACGAACGCGCCTTGCATCCAAATCTTCATCCGAATCACAGCCTCCTGGGTTATTTGCTTTTTTCTACTGCCAGCCTCGAACCAGCCTTCGCTATCTTCAACGCATTTGGACGGATAGGCAAGCCGAGCGGATAGTTCTTGAACCCCGAATAGTACCGTCAACTCAACCAAAAACAGGACCCGGCAGATTACGGAACGGACGGCAGCCCCGCAAGCGCCATCGCGATCTCTTCCTCCGGATACTCGTAATTCTCTAGTTTACCCGCCTGGTAGTCGATATAGGACTGCATGTCGAAATGACCGTGTCCGCTCAGGTTGAAGAGAATCGTGCGCGGCTTGCCGGCCGCCTTGGCTTCTAGAGCCTGGCGAATGGCCTCGGCAATCGCGTGGTTGGCCTCCGGCGCGGGCACAATACCCTCGGCTCGGGCGAACTGGATGCCCGCTGCGAACGCGTCCAATTGCTGCACCGTGGTCGCCTCGGCAAGACCAAGGTCGATCACGTGCGACACCAGGGGCGCCATCCCGTGGTAGCGTAGCCCGCCCGCGTGAATCCCTGGCGGCATGAACCCGCTGCCCAGAGTGTGCATCTTGACCAGCGGCGTCAGATGACCCGTATCGCCGAAATCGTACGCGAATCTTCCCCTGGTCAAGCTGGGACAGGCGGCAGGCTCCACGGCAACGATGCGCGCGTTGCACTTGCCTTTCAGCTTGCGTCCCAGGAACGGCATCACGAGTCCCGCAAAATTCGATCCGCCGCCGGTGCAACCGATGATCACGTCAGGCTCGTCCCCAGCCATTGCCATTTGTTCGATCGCTTCCTGGCCGATCACCGTCTGGTGCAGCAGAACATGATTCAACACACTGCCCAGTGCGTACTTGGTCTGCGGGTCTTTCGCGGCAACTTCCACGGCTTCAGAGATTGCGATGCCAAGGGATCCGTTGGAGTTGGGATGCTCTCGAAGAATGGCGCGGCCTGATTCGGTTTCCGTGCTGGGACTGGCGATAACCGAAGCGCCAAAGGCTTCAATCAGTGCGCGCCGGTAGGGCTTCTGGTCATAGCTCACCCGCACCATGAACACCTTGCAATTCAAACCGAGGAATGCGCAGGCCATCGACAGCGCAGAGCCCCACTGTCCGGCCCCGGTTTCCGTGGCGAGGTTCTGAACGCCCTCGCGCTTGTTGTAGTACGCCTGCGGGACAGCGGTATTCAGCTTATGCGAGCCTGCCGGGCTTACGCCTTCGTATTTGTAGTAGATTCGTGCCGGCGTATCGAGCGCTTTTTCCAGGCGACGCGCTCTCATCAGCGGCGACGGCCTCCACTGCGCGTAAATCTGCCGCACCTCTCCGGGAATCTCGATCTCCCGTTCCGCGCTGACCTCCTGCATGATCAGGCCCATGGGAAACAGCGGCGCCAGATCGTCGGGGCCGATGGGCTGCAAGGTTCCCGGGTGCAACGGCGGCGCCAAAGGCTTGGGCAGATTGGGGAGGATGTTGTACCAGGCTTGCGGAATGTGGCTTTGCGGCAGGTTGTACTGGATTGTCTCCATGCGCAACATTTTACAGGGCTGTGCGCAGCCAGCATCGTGCTCAAGCTTACGTTAATTCAGCGCTGGCTGGCTTCCCCGGCTGCCACTCTGCGGTTGAATTCCGCCGACTTGTTGCGGGGCACGCTGAGCGACTGCCAGTGATCGCAGGCGAAATGCTTCGCTAGAAGAACAATCTGCCCCACGTGGTGGGGAAAGTGCGCCAACTGTCGGTTGATCGCCTGCATGACCGAGTGCGCCTCGCCGCGAATTTTTATGGTCCGCCCAAGGTCGGCGTCGGTTAGAGGCTCGATCGCGCTGAAGGCCCGATTCCACCCGTCTTCCCACGCGGCCATCAGCTCCTTCCGCCTAGCAGGAGGCTCGACGAACTCCGTGTCGCGGTCGCGGTCAGGCTTTTCGCCGTCCGTAGTCAGGAAGTCGGTCCAGCGGGAGCGCATGTTGCCCGTCATGTGTTTCACAATGACGGCGATCGAGTTGGCTTCCTTGTCAATGGCAACAAAAAGCTGCTCGTCCGTCACCTGTTCCATGGCGCGCTCGGCCAGCCGCTTGTAGTAGCGGAAGACCGCGAGTGCGTCTTCAATGTACGAAGTTGTGAATTCAAGCGCCATGCGGACAGTGTATTCGAGTTTTGAACGTCGGTCCTGAGGCTCGCCGTAAAACGCCGCGGCGATACCTCTCACGGCTCATCGCTGTAAATGTGCACTTCAATCGGCCCGCCTTCCACCTGCCGCGCGCGGAACATGCCCGACGTATTGAAGCTCCAGGCAAGCTGGCCGTCGGGAGCAATGGCGATCACACCGCCGTCGCCGTGAATCGGAGCAAGCTGCTTGTGGATGACTTCGTCGGCTGCTCGTTGCAACGTGAGGCCCTTCAACTGAACCAGGGCACAGATCTCGCGCGCCACCGTGTAACGAATGAAAAACTCGCCCACGCCGGTGCCAGATACGGCACAGGATTGATTGGAAGCGTACGTTCCGGCGCCGATCAGCGGCGAATCGCCCACGCGCCCCGGCATCTTGCCCTGCAGCCCGCCCGTCGATGTGGCCACCGCGACGTTGCCCCGGCGATCGAGCGCCACCACGCCCACCGTGCCAAAACGGCGCATGTCGGCGGCCTCTTGCCACTGCGCCAGCGGCGTGGCTTGCTCCGCGGTTGGCGCGTCTGCCGGACGCGGCGGAATCGGCTTGCCTTCTTTTTGGAGTTGCTTCACCAGCGACTGCCAGCGGCTCTCTGTGAAGAAGTAGGCTGCATCTTCCTGCTCCATGCCCTCCTCAAGCGAAAATGCGTCGGCGCCGGGTCCGACCAGAAGCACATACGGCGTTTTTTCCATCACCGCGCGGGCCAGAGTGATCGGGTAGCGCGTGTGCGTCACGTCCGCCACGGCCCCGGCGCGGAGCGTTGCGCCATCCATAATGGCTGCGTCAAGCTCCGTTTTGCCGGCTGCGGTAAACACCGCTCCGCGTGCCGCATTGAAGTGCGGATCGTCTTCCATTATGCGAGCGGCAACCTCAACCGCATCGAGCGACGAACCTCCGCGATCGAGCACCGCGGCGCCTGCCTTCACTGCGTCACTCAGCGCTGCGCGATAGGCCTTGTCACGTTCCGGGCCGAGCGCTGCGCGGTTAATGTCGCCTGCGCCCCCATGCACAACGATCGCCCAATGGCGCGTCTGCTGTCCCATAGCCATTGCCCCCGTCAAGACGGCCCATCCGCCGAGGATGCAAATGAGCTTGGTGATGTTCGCTTGCACGCGCCGGCCCTCCCGTCGACTCTCATGGTACCGCCGTTGCGCGATTCAGGCAGCGTTGTTCTGCACGGAATTCAATTGGGCTCAATTAGGAAAACTCAGCAGGGACGTGTTTCATCCATTCTCTTGTCCCCGCGTACCGGCACGATTCCGATGCAACTTTCGTCGCCTCCGCCAGCGACTCGATGAATCCCCGCCCCGTGGACGCGAAGAAGCAATAGGCGCCGTGAAAAATGTCGCCTGCGCCCATCGTGTCGACCACTTCGACTTGCGGGACGCCGATGGTCCCCAAAGACTGACCTGAGACAAAGTGGATCGCATCGCCTCCGTCCGTGATGGCGATGTTCGCCACTCCCGGGCTCTTCAAGAACTTGATGACTTCGTCGCGGGAAGCACAACCTGGCGGCAGAAAATCCGCCGAACAGATCGCCGTGTGGACGCTCTTGAGAAGCCCTTCCGTTCCATCCTTCCAGCTTCCTCCATCCAGGACAACCGGCTTCCCGCGAGCCTTCGCTGCACCAGCCCCGGCCTGGCACGCATCGATGAAATGGCCATCGACCATCACAATACGCGCACCCTCGCACAGACTCGCGTCCACCTTCGCAGGCGGAATCGTCACGCGAATTGCGTTCGCCGAAACCACATTCCGGTTGCCATGGCGGTCAATGGTTACCGACGACAATGCAGGTACGCCTTCAAATTCGGGATTCAAATCGACCAGCTAAACTTATGCTTTTTGAGTTCTTCCCGGACCACGGCAGCCAGCGTATTCCGTCCCACGGCCGTTACCAGCGCCGGCTCCCCGCCCAGTTGAGCAAACGTAACCGCAGCATTCGTGGCCGGCCCGCCTACGAAGACTTCCTGGCTGCGCGCCGCGACCGTTGTGTTGGGCGCGGGAAACTTATCGACGCCGTATACGACGTCAATCGTCGACAATCCCACAAAAATACCGCTCACCATGGTTTTGCTGCTCCGCGCGAAGATGTCTAGACATGATCTTAGATTCGTTCGTCGGGCTTTTGGCTGGATTGCGACCGGTCTTGCGTTTTTCGCTCTTGGCGAGCGTGTGTCCGGCAGGGCACAATGCTTGGGTTCCTCAAATTGCGTTGCAGGTCGCGCCCTGTTCCGTTCTGCCAAGGCCGGCCAAGCTCACTACGGCAAGGAAGATCGAATGCACTCCATCTGGTTTGGCGAGTTCATGGGTACGCTGGTTCTTATTCTCTTCGGCAACGGCGTAAACGCCGCCGTCACGCTGCGCAAGTCCTACGCGGCCGATTCCGGCTGGATCGTGATCACCACCGGATGGGCTTTAGGCGTGTTGTGCGGCGTGATGGTCGCGCAGGCCTTCGGCAGTGGCGCGGCAAACCTGAATCCGGCCATCACGCTCGCCGGGGCCGTAGTGACCGGTGACTACGCGCAGCTCCCCGTCTATTGGTCCGCGCAATTGCTTGGCGCGATGGGTGGCGCCGCGTTAGTGACTCTCCACTACGCGCCGCACTGGGGCCTCACGCCCGATCCCGCGGCCAAGCTCGGCGTCTTTTGCACCAACGCGGCTGTGCGCAGTCCTCTTGCAAACATCTTCAGCGAGATGCTGGGCACGGCAGCTCTAGTCGTGATCGCGGCTGCCATCTTCTCGCGCGGCGTGGCCATGAACGGCCCAGCCGCGGGAGTCGGTCCTTGGCTTGTCGGCAGTTTGGTGTGGGGCATCGGTCTCTCGCTTGGCGGCACCACAGGCTATGCCATCAACCCCGCTCGCGATCTCGGGCCCCGCATCGTCCACGCGCTCCTGCCCATTCCCGGCAAGGGAGGATCGAATTGGCGCTACGCGTGGATTCCCATCGTCGGTGACTTTGGCGGCGCGGCACTCGCTGGCCTGTTACTGCGCTTCGCGCATTTGTAGATTCCTGTGCCCCCAAGATTCGTGCCTGCTTTTCCACAGTGAACTGCAAATCACCGCTCTTGGCTCTGCATGAGCCCCTATCACTCCAGGCATGACGCGATAACCGCCAGTGCGGCGATGGCTGCAGTCTCAGCACGCAGAATGCGCGGACCAAGCGACACGGCGCGCCAGCCATTGTCATCGAAGAGAGCTTCCTCGGCAGGAGCCCATCCCCCTTCTGGACCAATGGCCACTTCAAGCACAGGCATTTCCTCTTTGGCCGCGTCGATAGCCTCCTTGATCGCGTGACGTAGCGTGGTTGTGCGTTCCTGCTCAGCAAGCACGATGCGCGCAGCCACAGACGCGGCGCGCACACGCTCAGCCAGATCGACGGGCTCGTGAATCACCGGCACATCGGATCGGCGCGCCTGTTGCGATGCTTCGTGCGCAATGCGCCTCCAGCGCTCTGCGCGCTTCCCCGCTGCCTGGGCAAGGTGTTTCTCCGTCCTCCGCGCGAACACCGGTGCGATTGCGGCGACGCCGAGCTCGGTGGCTTTTTCGATGGCCCACTCCATGCGATCGAACTTGTAGACGGCCATCACCAAAGTAACCGGCAAGGCGGGGTCGGCATCGAGTTCGGCAACAAGGTTGAAGCGTACTTCGCTCGTTTCTCCATCCAAGGCGACCGCGGCAACCTCAGCATGAAAGACGCGGCCGCCGGCCACAACATCCGCTTCTGTCCCCGGTTCTGCGCGCAGCACGCGCGCTAAATGTTCAGCCTGCGCACCATCGATCGTGGCAGTTGCTTCATCCCAGTGCTCGGCAATCCATCGGCGGCGCGTCATCGTGCAAGTCCTCTCTTCATCTAAAGTCTACGGCGTCGCGCGCGGGTTTGACGCATTCGAAATTCTGTTGAATGGGCTCCATCGCCGCGCCCAGAGCGGGTTCTAGCGATTTCATCCTGCCGCACAAAGTCCTTACACGGCACGCAACTTTTTTCCTTCGCCCAAAACACTAAGGGGAACGCTTTGAGCGTCCCCCTAGAGTGTTGCCTTTTGGGTTGTCAGACCGTTACTTTTTCTTCGCGGCCTTCTTGGCGGTCTTCTTGGCTTTCTTCGCTGGCTTCTTGGCTGCTTTCTTGGTTGCCATTTTTCTATTCTCCCTTTTCGATGGGTTGCATCGATTCTGCAATTAGAAACTGCAGTTGAAAGATGTATAGAATCGCGCAGCATCGATGTCAAGAAAAAAACGACATCCAAGTGAAAAAAAGATCAACACCGTTTCCGCCGCGAATCGAGGTTCAAAGAGAAATTGAACTCGAATTTTGAATCGTACGGATGAAAAGTGCAAACGATCGGATCGCGTTCGATGACTGCGCGAGTGAATCGAAATGCGCGATGCACGTCGAGGTTCGCTGCTGTTCTCAACACTCAATCACATTCAGCGCAAGCCCCGCGAGGCTGGTTTCCTTGTAGCGCGATTGCATATCGAGGCCGGTGAGATACATGGTGCGGATCACTTGATCGAGAGAAACCTTGTGTGCCTCTGACTCGTTGAGAGCGAGGCGCGCAGCCTGCACGGCCTTCGCGGCGCCCATGGCGTTGCGCTCAATGCAGGGAATCTGCACCAGGCCTCCGATGGGGTCGCAGGTCATTCCCAGGTTGTGTTCCATCGCGATTTCGGCTGCGTGCTCGATCTGGCCGTCGTTGCCGCCGAGCGCCGCCGCGAGCCCCGCCGCCGCCATTGAGCAAGCGACACCGACTTCGCCCTGGCATCCGACCTCCGCGCCGCTGATGGAAGCGTTCTCCTTGTAAAGAACGCCGATTGCGGCGGAAGTGAGAAAGAAGCGAAGGATGCCCTCGTCGTCCGAGCCCGGAACGAAGCGGCGATAGTAGAGCGCGACGGCGGGAATCACCCCCGCAGCTCCGTTGGTCGGCGCCGTGACTACGCGTCCGCCGGCGGCATTCTCCTCGTTCACCGCCATGGCGTAGACCGTAACCCAGTCGAGCGGCGCCAGCGGATCGACTTGATCCCCGCTCGCTTCGCGTGCGCGAAGCCGCTCGGCCAGGCGGCGCGCGCGGCGGCGAACATTCAGGCCGCCCGGCAGAATGCCTTCCGCAGCCATGCCGCGCTCTGCGCATGCCTGCATAATCTGCCAGATTACTTCGACTCCCACGCGAACGCAATCCTCAAGCGAAACTGTTGTAGCGCCAGGGTGCGCAGCGCGCAGCCGTTCGCATTCGTTGGCCAACATCACCCGATCGATGGAAAGCGAGTGCGCCCGCGCCACTTCAAGCAGTTCGGCGGCGCTATGGAACGGATAAGGAAGAGGAACTTCGGATTCACCTGAAGGCTTGCCAGCCGCCCCGTCTTCAGCGATGAATCCCCCGCCAATCGAAAAGAAGGTGCGCTCGACGAGGATCGAACCTGCAGCATCGAAAGCGGCGAAGCGCAAGCCGTTCGGATGCCGTGTCTGCGCTTCGGGCGGAAACATCTGGTTGCGGTGAAAAACCACATCTCGGGCCTCATCGAATTCGAGCCCTCTCTTGCCCGCAAGCTCTATTCGCCTGGAGACGCGAATCGCAGCCACCGTCGATTCAATCGCGGCGGGATCGATGGAGGCCGGTTCGTTACCGGCCAAGCCGAGAAGAACCGCGCGATCGGTTCCGTGGCCCAGGCCCGTCAGCGCGAGGGAACCATACAGGTCCACCTGGACGCGCGCAATTCGCTCGAGCTGCCCGGCGAGTTCAAGATCGCGGGCGAATCGGCAAGCTGCGCGCATCGGCCCCATGGTATGCGAGCTGGATGGCCCCACGCCGACCTTGTACAGATCGAAGAGACTCGCGGTCACGGATCAAATTGTAGCGGGAAAAAATGGAATCGGCAGCGGCGGCCTTCATTTCGCCAGACTCAGAGTCATCGTTATTCGAGAAACTCGCGGACGGCGTTGTTTCTGCTGTGGAGAAGTTCATGGAGGGAACCGTCAAGAATCAGGCGGCCTTCTTCGAGCATGAGAAAAGTCGTGTTTAGGTTAATTTGCCCCTCGGGAAGCGGGACCATCCGATTCTGCTCGGCATCGAAGCGGTGGGTGCAAAGTGTAAAGGCGTCCTGAAGCCGATGGGTCACCATCAGTGCCGGGGTTGCGTGCACGTCGCGCTGCTTCACGATCAGTTCGATGATGGTAGTGGATGTGACCGGATCGAGGCCGCCTGTGGGCGAGTCGTAGAGAATCAGCTCTGGATCGTGGATGAGAGCGCGGGCGATGGCCACGCGCCGCCTCATGCCCCCCGAAAGGCTCGCGGGATACAAAGCGAAGGTTTCTTCCAAACCGACAAATCGAAGCGCCTCGCGGCCGCGGCTGTCAATCTCATCGTCGGGCACGCGCTCCTGGATCAGCTGATAGGCGACGTTGTCTCGCACAGTGAGCGAATCGAAGAGCGCGCCTTCCTGAAACACCATTCCGGCTCGCGCGCGCAAAGGGAAAAGGCGCTCCTCGGGCAGACGGGAGATATCCTCGCCGAAGAGTTGGATCGAGCCCTCCAGGGGACGAATCAGCCCGATGATCAGTTTGAGCAGGGTGCTCTTGCCTACGCCGGCGGGCCCGAGCAGAATGCGAGTCTCGGCGGGAGCAACGGAAAAGCTGATGTCCTCAAGCACCGGCGGACCGTCGAAGCCGGCGGAAACGCCACGAAGGCAGACGACCGAGGCGGCATCCTGCCCCGGAGCCGAAGATTGAGGCGCAGGCACGGAAGCATGGCTCATGTGGGGAATATGGATAGCAACACGTGCGTGATGACAAAGTCTACGGCGATAATCAGCACGGATGACGTGACGACTGCCGAAATCGTGGAACGGCCAACGCCCTCGGTCCCTCCGGTCGTTCTCATACCGTAAAAGCAGCCGATGGAGCCGAGCAAGTAGCCGAAGAACAGGGGCTTGACCAGTCCCTGGATGATGTCTGGATAGCGAAGATGCTCGTAGGCCGAGTTGAGGTACTGCGTGCCGTTCTGATGGCTGATAAGTACCGTCACCGCGGCGCCGCCGAGGATCCCGAATGCGTCGGCCACGATCGTGAGCAGCAGCAGCATGGCGATGCTGGAAAAAATGCGCGGAGTCACGAGCTTGCGCAACGGATCAACGCCCAGGGCGCGCATCGCATCGATCTGCTCGGTCACCACCATGGAACCCAGTTCGCTGGCCATCGAAGATGCATTGCGGCCGGCGACCATAATGCCGGTAAGCACCGGGCCAAGCTCGCGAATCATCGTGAGGCCGACGAACTGGCCCGTGACCGCCGTGGCGCCAAACTCCGACAACGTGGCTGCGGACTGCAGAGCGAGCACGCCGCCGGTAAAGAAGCCGGAGAGGATGACAATGGGCAGCGACCCGACACCGATCACGTCCGATTGCATGAGGAAGTCGGTCCAGTAGATCGGCGGGTGGAAGAGATTGAGCAGCGACCGCCACGCGAACAGAGAATATTCCTGCACGGCCAGCACGATGTTTTTGGCGGTACGGTCAATCGCGATTGTCGCCATGGGCTGCGGGTGTTGCGAAGAAGAAATTTGCGCGCTTCTGAGGACAGGATAGCGCATCGAATCGGCTGGCATGAAATGAAAGGGGAGGCGGCTTACTGCGATCCCCAAAGCTCTCGACCGGGGGCAACCGCTCACCCTTTCACGCGAAGTTCGTGGCTTCAAATGTGAGAAATGATTTCTCGCGCCGAATATGCTCCCTCGCGCTCTTACGCCCCGGGACGCGGGGGCGTTCCGACACCAATTACTGGGTCTAAGTGGCTTTCCTCTCAACGCATAGTTGGGTTGGCGAGGCTTCGTCGCGCGAACGGCACGGCTCCTTCGCCGCCGAGCGCATCTAACTCATCACCGGGAGGTATTTATGCACCTGTTCCGCGTGCGCCTGATCGTTGCTCTGATCGCAAGCGTCACGCTGGTGTCCCTTGCCTCCACCTATTTTGACGTATTGGCCCACAGGCATAACTTGCGCGAGGATCTGGAGCGTCGCACCAGGTGGATGGGCACGAGCATCGAGCCGGATGTGCGCAATGCGCTCGAGACGGGTGACTCATCTCGTCTTCCTGGTTTAACGCAGCTCCTCAAGGACGGGACCGGTGCACTTGGGTTGGCAGTCTACGACGCCCATGGCGGCCTGCTCGCCGGCAGCGGCCCGTCGGACGTGATGGGGGCGCTGGGCCAGGGGGTTGTGGAGAAATCTCTGCAGCGGGGCGTCGAGGCCGGTGCATTTGGGCATGCGGGGCAATGGCAGTGGCTGGAGCAGGCTTTTCCCATCCATGACGGAAACCAATTGGAAGGTGCCATGGTTCTCGTGGTGGATGCCGGGTATATCCGCTCCGAAGGCATCGCTCTCTGGCGGCGCAGCTTTTGGCGCATTGTCGCGTTTGTGATCGTGATCGTCGGAATCACGTTCCTTATGGTGCGCTGGTTTCTTCTTCGCCCCATGAGCCGCGCGGTTGAGCGCCTGCGCTTGCTACGGACCGGCAATGCCCAGGAATCCGCGGAGTCGGAGCTGGGTGCGCTGCGCCTGTTTTCACCACTGGCACGCGAGGTGGAGACCATGGCGGCGAGCCTGAGGGCGGCGCGTGCTTCCGCTGCGGCCGAGGCCCGCCTTCGCGAAGCGGGCGCTAATCTTTGGACCGCTGAGCGCCTGGCAGTGCACATTCGCAATCGCGCCGGCTCAAGTAAAATCTTCGTGGTCTCAAACCGCGAGCCATATATGCACGTGCGGAGGGGCAAGGAAATCGCATGCGTGGTGCCGCCCAGCGGCTTGGTCACCGCGCTTGAACCGGTCCTGCGGGCGTGTGACGGCGTTTGGATAGCCAGCGGTACTGGCGACGCGGATCAAGCGGCAGTGGACGAGTTCGACCGTTTACGCGTGCCCCCGGACGATCCGCGCTACACCCTGCGCAGGGTCTGGCTCTCGGAGCAGGAAGAGGCGCGCTACTACGAGGGCTTCTCCAACGAGGGGCTGTGGCCCCTTTGTCACATTGCGCATACTCGGCCCATCTTTCGCGCGGCAGACTGGGAATGTTATCAACTCGTGAACCGGCGGTTTGCAGATGCTCTGCTTGAAGAGATGGCGGACAGCGCGGACCCGGTGGTCTTTGTGCAGGACTATCATCTGGCTTTGCTGCCGCGCCTCATCAAAAAAGAACGGCCCGACGCGCGTGTCGCGATCTTCTGGCATATCCCCTGGCCCAATCCTGAGGCCTTCGGAATTTGCCCATGGCAGACCGAATTGCTTGACGGGCTCCTCGGCGCCGACCTGATCGGGTTTCACATTCCTCTTCACTGCCACAATTTTCTTGCTACGGTGGATCGCGTGCTCGAAGCGCGCACGGACCGCGATCACATGACCGTCCTCCGTCACGGGCACGCGAGCACGATCCGGCCTTATCCGGTCAGCGTCGCTTTCGACGGCGCGATGCGGCCCGCAGCCAGTTGGGACGGCGAGACGATGGGAGAAGAGCGTGATGCCGCCCGGAGGCAACTGCTGAGCGAGTTCGGTGTCCGCGCTGAAACTTTGGCCGTCGGTGTCGACCGGCTCGACTACACCAAGGGAATCGTCGAGCGGCTCGAAGCCATCGGTCAGCTCCTCGAGGATCACCCTTGGCACCGCGAGCGGCTCACGATGGTGCAAATCGCAGCTCCAAGCCGCACGCGCATCCCTAGCTATGCCGATCTCCGCCGCCGCGTCCAGGAAACCGTGGACCGCATCAACGCCCTCTACCAGACCGTCCACTGGAGACCCATCGTCCTCATCGAGCGTCAATGCAATCACCAGGAAGTGAACCACTGGTATCGCGCTGCCGATATTTGTCTCGTCACTTCGCTGCACGACGGAATGAACCTCGTCGCCAAGGAATTCGTGGCTGCCCGCGACGACGATGACGGCGTACTCGTGCTGAGCCGGTTCACCGGCGCGGCCGTCGAGCTGCGCGACGCTTTGCTCGTCAATCCATACGACGTCGTCGGTGTCGCTGAGGCCATCCATGCTGGCCTGGAAATGAGCCGCAATGAGCGCCGTGAGCGCATGCAGAGAATGCGTCGCCAGGTGATGGAATACAACATCTATATGTGGGCGGCCAACGTTTTGGGCGATCTGCGTGAGTCGAGGCTGGAGCCCGCTGAAGCTATCGCGCCCGACCGTGCTGCGCCCGCCGCCGTCAGCGACGCGGAGATTCCGTTCGAAAAGCTGGCCTGAAAGCGAACCACCTGAACGAAGTTCGAATGACCAACGAGGCACAAGCGAAGCTGGACGATTTCTTCCGCTGTTTTGCCGGCGCGGCGCGGCCTGCGTTACTGCTCGACTATGACGGCACGCTGGCGCCCTTCCGCGTTGACCGCTTCAAGGCGCAACCCTGGGCGGGTGTCCGCGACCTCCTGAATCGAATCCAGAGCCAGGGCCGAACGCACTTGGTCGTGGTCACTGGCCGCCCCGCACAAGAGATCCTTCCACTGCTGCAGGTCGAACCCGTACCCGAGGTCTGGGGCCTCCATGGCGCCGAACAGCAGCATCCTGATGGCCGCCGCGAGTTGGACCCGCTGTCTCCCGCGGCCCGCGCCGACCTCGATGCACTGAGCGAGCAACTCAAGCGCGAAGCGACTGGCGGCTTGATTGAGGAAAAACCCAACGCCATCGTCATGCATTGGCGCGGCGTCTCGCCAGCGCGCGCCAAAGCCATCGAAAAGCGAACTCGCGCACTGTTCGAGTCCGTGGCCCGGATGGACGGCCTAAACTTGCTCGAATTCGAGGCTGGTCTCGAGTTGCGCGCAGGCCGCGACAAAGGCGGAGCGGTCGCCGCGATTCTTGAAGAGACCCGCAGCCCCCATCCGCATCTTGAGCGTCGTCCAGCTGCGTATCTCGGCGACGACCTGACTGACGAATCGGCGTTTGGCGCCATCAAGGGGCACGGACTGGGCGTGCTCGTGCGCCGTGAACCGCGCCCCACCGCCGCCGATGTCTGGCTGCGCCCGCCGGAGGAGCTGCGAGACTTCTTGAAAATGTGGTTCCACGCCTGCGCGCATTTACAATCGAATCTGTATGATCCGCTTCTCCACAGCCGGTGAATCGCACGGCGAAGCCCTTATCGCCCTCGTCTCCGGGATTCCTGCCGGCATTCCCGTCGACTTCGACTTTGTAAACCATGAGCTTTGGCGGCGCCAGCAGGGCTATGGCCGCGGCGGCCGCATGAAGATCGAGACCGACCAGGCTCACATCCTCTCCGGCGTGCGCCACGGCAAGACCATCGGCTCGCCCATCGCCATTCAACTCGTCAATCGCGACTGGAAGAATTGGCAGGAGAAACTGCCGGTCGAGACCGGCGATCCGGCCAAGCACCGCGCCGTGGCCTCGCCGCGGCCCGGCCACGCAGACCTGGCAGGCGCGCTCAAATTCAACTTTCCTGACGCTCGCTACGTGCTGGAACGCGCCTCCGCGCGGGAGTCCGCTGCCCGAGTCGCCGCTGGAGCCTTCGCCAAGCTGCTCCTGCGTTGCCTGGGCATCGAAGTCGCGAGCCACGTCGTTCGCGTGGGGAGCACCGAGCTCGATCGTGATGCCTCTTGGGACGAGATCGCGGCTCTCGCTGCGAAGCAAGACGTGGTTCTCGCCTGCGTCGATCCCGCCGCCGAAGCGCGCATGAAGGACGAAGTCGACGCCGCCTCCAAAGCCGGCGACACGGTAAACGGAATCTTCGAAGTTGTCGCTCACGCGGTTCCTGCGGGCCTCGGCTCCTATGCCAACTGGGATGAGCGGCTCGACGGCCAGCTCGCCTGGGCCGTCATGAGCCTGCAGGCTGTCAAAGCGGTTGAAATCGGCCGCGGAGTGGCCGCCGCCTCAACCTTCGGCTCGCGCGTCCACGATCCGATTCATTACTCCGGCGATAACCTGCCGGGAAGGCCCACGCGCTTTACCCGCCCTCACAACAACGCTGGCGGCATCGAGGGCGGCGTCTCGAACGGCGAGGAAATTGTGGTTCGCGGCTACTTAAAGCCCATTTCCACGCTGCGCCAGCCACTCGAATCCGTCCGTTTTGACACGCGCGAGCCCACCAGCGCAAGCTACGAGCGCAGCGACATTTGCGTGGTTCCGGCTGCCGGCGTGGCCGCTGAGGCTATGGTGGCGCTGGTTTTGGCCAACCTGGCCCGCGAGAAATTCGGCGGCGACTCCTTGCCGGAGTTGAAACGGAATTTTGACGGATACATCGAACAGATACGGAGTTTTTGATAGCGGCAATGATTCTGACGATTGTGAAATATCCCGAGCCGGTGCTGGAGCAGCCCGGCGAACCGGTCACCGAATTCAACGCCGAGTTGCGCAAGCTGGTCGCCGATATGTTCGAGACCACATACGCTTCGCAAGGCATCGGCCTGGCCGCGCCGCAGGTCGGCGTCCCCAAGCGCATCACGGTCGTCGACCTCAGCATGGGCAAGGATCCCAAGCAGAAGCTGGTGCTGATCAATCCCGAGATCATCCTGAGCGAAGGCCGTCAGTATGAAGAGGAAGGCTGCTTGAGCTTTCCCGAAATTCGCGAGAAGATCGTTCGCGCCGCCAAAGTTCGCATCCGCGCGCAGGACGCGAACGGAAAATGGTTTGAGATGGACGGCGAAGAACTTCTCGCCCGCGCCTTCCAGCATGAGATCGATCACCTCGACGGGGTCGTGTTTCTCTTTCGCATGAGCGCGCTCAAGCGTAGCTTGAATCTGCGCAAGATTCGCAAGATGCAAAACGAGGGTACCTGGTAACCCTGCCATGACGAACGCTGGGAACGGCCTCAAGATCGTCTTTTGCGGCACTCCGGAGTTCGCTGTTCCCACGCTTGAGGCTCTGCTCGCTGCCCGCCATCAAATCGCTCTCGTCGTCTCGCAGCCTGACCGGGCCTCGGGACGCGACCAGCAGCTCTCCGCTTCCGCCGTCAAACAGGCCGCGCTTGCAGCTAGCCTCCCCGTCACGCAGCCTGAAAAAATCCGCAGCAACGCGGAGTTTCGCTCGCAGCTCGAATCTGTTGCCCCCGACGCCATCGTCGTCGTGGCCTACGGACGCATCATTCCACCGTGGATGCTAGCGCTGCCTCGCCTCGGCTGCATCAACCTGCACGCTTCCCTGCTGCCCAAATACCGCGGCGCTGCGCCCATCCAGTGGGCCATTGCCATGGGCGACGCTTACACCGGCAATACCACGATGCTTTTGGAAGAGGGCCTTGACACCGGGCCGATCTTGCTCCAGCAGACGATGGAGATCAGCCCCACTCAAACCGCCGTCGATCTTTTCCCGTTGCTCGCACGTGCCGGCGCTCCACTGGTCGTCGAGACACTGGCGGGTCTGGCCAGCGGCACGATTCAACCTCAGCCGCAGAGCCATGAAAACTCAACCTTCGCGCCAATGCTGGATCGTGAAGACGGCCGCATCAACTTTGCCGCGCGCACTGCGCACGAAAACTACAATCGCTGGCGCGGTTTTCAACCGTGGCCCGGCGCATTCACCGCTCTCAACGGAAAGAAGCTCATCGTACATCGCATGACCATCGCGCGCGGCAGCTATGCTGAGGGCCTGGGTTTTGCCGAGCCGGGCTGGGTGGTCGTGGAGAACCATCGCCTCTTGGCTGCTTGCGCCGAGAACACCTGGCTCGAGTTTCTCGAAGTCCAGGTCGAAGGCAAGAAACGCATGAACACGGATGAGTTTCTGCGCGGAAACCCGCTGCACGCGGACGCGCGCCTCGGTTGACCGTCGTGGCTGCCATCTCGCCCGCACGTAAAGCCGCCTTCGGCGTTTTGCTGGCCGTCGAGCGTGGCAAGGCCCACGCAGATGATCTGCTACGTGACCGAGCAGTTGACGCGCTTTCACCCGCCGACCGCCATTTGGCCACAACCCTCGTGCTCGGCGTGCTTCGCTGGCAGATCCTGCTGGATGCACAATTGAAACTACTCCTCACCAAAACCAAGAAAAGACTCGATCCAGAGGTTTCGATCGCTCTCCGCATGGGAGCCTTTCAACTCCGCTTTCTCGATCGTATTCCCGCCCACGCCGCCATCGACGAGAGCGTCGAGCTGACCAAACAGTCCGGCCGCCGCTTCGCCTCCGGGTTGGTGAACGCCGTACTGCGCAAGCTGGCCGCTGCTGGTCCCGCCGCAGATCCCCCGGAAGCGATAGCAGACGAACTTGCCTTGGCCCAGGCGCACCCCTCATGGATTGTCGAGCGCTGGACGCGCTACTACGGCCTCGAAGCTGGGCGAGCGATCTGCCGCCACGGCCAATCCCATCCCATCCGAATCATCCGCCTCGCGAACCCCGTTGCCGAAACAGAACTAATCAACTCCGGCGTCTGCCTCGAACCCGCAACCATCCTCACCGCAGCCCGGACAGTCACCTCCGGCGACATCACTGCGATGGCTGCGTATCGGGAGGGTCGCGTGCGGATCCAGGACGAAGGATCGCAATTAATCGCGGAGCTGGCGGCGTGCTCCACTGATCTCGACCAAAAAGTAAGAAGTATCGGAGATACCTGCGCTGCGCCCGGCGGAAAAACGCTCATCCTCGCCGAACGCAATCCAGAGGCTCACATCCTGGCGTGTGAATCGAGCCCGCGGCGTCTGGCCGAGCTAAGCGAGCGTCTTGTGGCTTTTGCCCCTCGAATCGAATGTCGTCTCGCTGACGCAACCACGCTCGACGAAAACGCGGTTTTCGATGTCGTCCTGGCCGATGTCCCCTGTAGCGGCACCGGAACTCTCGGCCGCAATCCCGAAATTCGTCACCGCCTGCGCTTAGAGGATTTGGCGCGTCACGCAGAGCGCCAGCGGGCGATTCTATCCGCCGCACTGCGCGCTGTTCGCCCGGGTGGCCGCGTTGTCTATTCCACCTGCTCCCTTGAGCCCGAAGAAAATGAGCAGGTCGTCGCCGCCGTGCTCGCCGAGAATCAGAGTGCGCGGCAGGTCTCTCTCGAATCGCACATCGCGTCGCTGGCAAAGGCCGGAATCCTCACCGCCTCCGGCGCCGCGCAGCTCCGCGATTGCCTTACGCCCGACGGCGCGCTCCGCCTGTTGCCGGGTGCTCTTCCCACTGATGGTTTCTATGTCGCTTTGATCGAGACAACTGCCTAGACCGCTTCAGAAATTGCCGCAAAGTGCCCCACCCTCGCCGCGTTGTTGTTCTTGCGCCTAGGGTGGGAGCGGATTTGTTCTTATGCCTGCTCCGGTCCCAGCTTCAACGCCGCAAAATCCCGTCCCAGCATTGCGCACAGCGCCTCCACCACTAGGTTGTGGTCGTCGCGCTGCGGCAGGCCAGAGACCGTCACGCTGCCCACTGCTCCCGCGCCTTCGACGATCAGCGGAAACGATCCGCCGTCCGCTGCGTAATCCGCGACCGGCAGCCCCTGGCGTTCAAATAGTGTTGTCCCCTTCAGCTTTTGCGTCATCCCTACACCGTACGAGCTGCGATGAAAGCGCGCCACTACGTTGCTCTTTCGCCGCACCCATTCGGGATTGTCCGGCGTACTGCCGTCGAGCGCCGCATAAAACAGCGGCTGCCCAAAGCGCCGCACGTCAACCACAAGCGTGAGCCCGCGCTCGAGCGCCATCGTTCGAATCTTTGATCCCAGCTCCCACGCCACGCGCGCATCCAGGCGCGGCAGGCGCAACTCCCGTTCCTGCAAAACAATCTTTTCCAAATCCTCATTCAATCCCATTCCGGTTTGCCTCCGTCCTCGCCTATTTCGCCACTGTCAGCTTCACCATCGTCGTTTGGTCCACGCGCGTACCCGCGCTCGGAGATTGCGTCACCACATCCCCCGGCTTCACCGGCAGCTTGATCGGCGCGTCTCCACTTCCCACCGGCGGCACCGCTTCACTTATATAAACGGGAGGCGCGGTCTTGATTCCAACTTTCATCAATGCTGCCTCCGCACTCGCCAACGGCAAACCGGTCAAGTCGGGCATCACGTATCCATCCGGTGTTTCATCGTCTGGAGCAGCCACCAGCAGGCTCACGCTGGGTTGCTCGATGCCCTGGGCGTGGGGCGGCGGATCCTGTGCCAGCACGGTTCCCTCCTCGGCTGTGCTGGTGGGCAGGTGCGCCACTTCGCCCACTTCGAGGCCAGCGCGCCGCAACTCCAGTTCGGCCACCCGCTCATTGGCGCCCACTGTGTCGGGGACGTCGACCCGCTGCGCGCCAAGGCTCTCGGCTACGCGCACCCGCCACTCGCGCCGCACCACCGTTCCCGCCGCGGGCGATTGCGACAGGATGTGTCCAGCCGCCACGTCGCTCGAGTAGTAACGATTGTCCACGTCCAAAGTGAGTCCCAGGCCCGCCGCAACGCTTCGCGCGTCCGCAGTCGTCATTCCCTTTAGCTCCGGCACCTGGACTTCTGCGCCATGGACGGCGAAATGCATCGTCAGGATTGCCGACAGCAGGCAGACAGTCACCAGCACCATCAGCAGCGAGGCGATGCGAAAGAATCTGGCGATGGAACCGGTGTTGATCAGTTTGATCCGCATTTGAAAGTCGCGAGTATTCGCTCTATCGCGTATTATCCGTCACCGGCTCCGGATGGATGGTCACCCGGTACACAGTTGGGCATTCCAGCTTAAACCGGTCTTCAAGCGCAGTGATCACCTCGTGCACGCGATTCATGGGGAGGTCGTCGGGCAATGTGCAGTGGCACGTGACCGAGATGTGTTCCCTCGTCCTGCCCACCGTGATGGCGTGTACATCGGCAATCTCCGGAAACAGCGCGGCTGCCGAACGCAGCGCCTGCTCCAGCCTGCGGTCTTCAACAAGTTCTTCTTCCGGCTGCTCAATCGTTGCTGGCTCGCTTTCGATGTGCGTCAAAACCGAGTCGACCTCCGGAACGTTGCGCAGAATCTGCGCTTCAAGGGCGGTGACAAAGCCGTGCGCTTCCCGGAGCGTCAGGCGCTCTTCAAGCTCCACGTGCAGCTCCACCTGCAAGCGCCCATGATGCGTCTGAATACTGAGCTCGTGCACTGAAACATTGTTGCGGGCAGCTACGGCGCGAACGCGGTCGAAAATGCTCTCCGCCTTGGTCTCGCGCGGAATCGTGTGGATCACGACGTCGGCGCCGGGTAGCGCGCGCTGAACTGCGAAGGTCGCCGCCTCCACCAAGTCGTTAGTGTGCTCAAACGTAAATCGCCGCGGCAACGCTAGGGTAACATCGGCAAAATAGCCGGCTCCGGCGCGCCGCACGCGAGCCCGCTCCACGGCCAGCACTCCATCCACGCGCTCCACCTCGCGCACCAGCTTCCGCCGCGTCTCGGCGGGAATCTCATCCACCAGCGCCGCCACGGCTTCGTGGCCTACTCGCACGGTCATGCGCAGAATCATCAGCGACACAACCAAAGCTGCCAACGGATCGGCATAATGCAGCGCGCCGATCTGCAGCCGCTCGCCTATCCACGCCGCACCCAGCCCCACCAGCACCGCCAATGTCGCCCAGATGTCCGAAGCAAAGTGAAACGCATCCGTCGCAAGAGCCGGCGATCCCGTGCGCAGAGCCACCGCGCGCAGCTGCCGCGAACGCCAGATGTCCACCCCAATCGAAGTCACCAGCACGAGTATCGGCCACAGCGAGTGGTGAACCTCCACGGAGTGGAAAAAGATTCGTTCCACAGCCTCCCACATGATCCACGCGCACGACAGGGCCATCAGCCCTGCCTCGCTGAAGGCGGAAAGATTCTCGATCTTTCCGTGGCCGTAGGTGTGATCCTCGTCCGCCGGCTTATCGCTCACGTTGACCGAAAAGTACGTCAGAGCCGCGCCCACCAAATCGAGTCCTGAATGTGCCGCGTCGGAGAGCACTCCCAGCGACCCTGAAAGCAGGCCGGCTGCAATCTTGAGCAGCGTCATCGCCGCCGCGGCCGCCATCGAGTACCGCGCCACGCGCTGCTTTTCTGCCGGGAAATTCGCCGCGGAGGGCTCGGTCACGCGCGAATTGGAGGCGGCTGGGTTCATCGGGTTCTTAGACTACTGTGGGCTTCGTTGCTGTGTACAAACCCGCAATGCCAAACGTGTAGGGCTGCCACGCGCTTTGCGCAAAGCCCGCCGTTTGCATCATCTCCACCATCGCGCCGGGCGGTGGAAAATCGCCGACAGAGCTGGGCAAATAATTGTACGGCCCATCCTTGCCGCAGATCATGCGACCAATGGCGGGCAGCACGCGCCGGAAATATACGGCGTAGGCCTTCCCCATCACACCACCCGGTTCGCTGAACTCAAGAATTCCCAACTGACCGCCGGGTTTTAGCACGCGATGAAACTCCTTCAAGCCCGCCTCGTAATTCGCCAGGTTCCTGAATCCAAATGCTGTCACAATCAGGTCGAGGGACTCCGCGCACAACGGCAGGCGCAACGCATCGGCCTCGATTGCCACTGCATAGGGAGCGTCTGTAGCATCCTTCGGCCCAAATTTCTCTGCGCCGCGTCGCAGCATGGCAGGCGAAAAATCTCCGGCCAGAATCGGCCTCGCTCCTTTGGGCCGCCGCTTCAGCAGCGCCATCGTCAAATCGCCCGTGCCGCAGCAAATATCCAGAATCGCCGCCTCAGGCCGCGCCAACACTCCATCGAACTTAAGCGCGGCTCTGCGCCACCACAGCCGGTCCACGTTGGCTGAGAGCACATGATTCAGCAGGTCATAACGGGGCGCAATGGAATCGAACATCTGCCGCACCGCCGCCGCCGCGCCGGCTTCGTCCACCGCACCCGCCGGCCTTGCTCCCGTTGCAGGCATCTATCCTGTCCCTTCGTCGGCTCGTCCCACTGCCAATGGCGGCTATTCGCGTGCCCGGTCGCATCACGCTCGCTTTATGATGGTATCGCTTCCAGTCCACCCACGCCGCCGCTTCGGGAGGCCTTTTAACCGGCCGCCGAAAGGAATACGCTTGTAATTGCCGATGGCTGCCCCTTCCCTTTCCGCATTCCCCGCGCCGACGCTCGATCCGCCGCTTACGGATAGCCACGGTCGCGTGATTCACGATCTGCGCGTCTCCATCACCGACCGCTGCAATTACAAATGCGTCTATTGCCGCACCGGCGAGATGGGTGCGCAGTATCCCGAACTGGCCATCGACGAATACCTCCGTCTTATCGAGCTTTTTGTTGGCCTCGGCATCACGAAAGTCCGGCTCACTGGCGGGGAGCCGCTGTTGCGTCGCGGCCTTGTCGACCTGGTTCGCGAGCTGTCGCGCCTGCGCACCCTCGGCGGCGAGGAATTAGACCTGGCGCTTACCACAAACGGCCATTTGCTCGAGTCGCTTGCCCAGCCGCTCAAAGATGCCGGCCTGAATCGCATCACGGTGAGCATGGACGCCGTCGATGCCCCAACGTTCGAGCGCATCACGCGCATCGAAGGCAGCTTCTCTAAAGTCCTTGCGGGCGTTCGCGCAGCCCGCGCGGCCGGGCTCACGCCTCTGAAAATCAACTGCGTGCTGCTGCGCGGCTTCAACGACGACCAGATCGAAGGCTTTGCACGCTTTGCCCGCGAAGAGCACGTCGTCGTCCGCTTCATTGAGTTCATGCCTCTGGAAGAAGGCCGGCTGTGGACGCCCGAAATCGTGGTCACGCTTCGCGAAATCCTCGACCGTATCGGTCGCGCCCTGCCGCTGGTCGAGCTGCCGCCGCGCGAGGCCAGCGAAACGGCCCGCCGCTACACCTTTTCTGACGGCGTAGGAGAGATCGGCATCATCGCGCCCGTCAGCCAGGCATTCTGCGGAGCATGCAGTCGCGTGCGCCTCACCTCCGATGGCAAGATTCGCACTTGCTTGTTTTCGCAGGTGGAGCACGATCTCTATGGCCGTCTCCGCGCCGGTGCCGGCAACGACGAACTGCGCGCCTACATTGTCAGCACCATCAAGGGCAAGGAAGCCCGCCACCACATCGGTGAGCCCGGATTCCTCAAGCCCTCCCGATCGATGGTCCACATCGGTGGCTGACCGACTGTCCACATCGGCGCCTGACCGCGGGTCCGCATTGGTGGTTGATAGCGGCGGCTGACCGATCGCGACCTGCGGCGAAGAATGTATGAAAGAATAGGGTCAGCAACTCCCCCCAGGGCCCCATTATGCCTAACGAGACGGAAGGGCGCATCCCGCTCGCCGATCTGCTTGTGTTTCACCAGCTGACGCGATCGCTCACTTCGAGCTTCGATCTCGATACGATTCTGCGCACCATCCTTGAGCAAATGGAGCGCATGGTGGATGCGGAGTTTTGGGCGCTGCTCATGCTCGACCAATCCACACAGGATCTCTACTACGCCATCGCCGCCGGCGAGGAGCAGGAAACCTTGCGCGGCCTTCGCGTCAAGCCTGGCGAGGGCGTTGCCGGATGGGTCCTCGAGCACGGTGAAACGCTCCTCGTGCCCCAGATGGAAGGCGATCCGCGCGCCGCACAATCCGCTACTCCCGGCATCAGCAGCGTCAGGTCGGTTATCGCCATGCCTTTGCGGGGGCGCACAGGAACGCAAGGCGTGATTGAAATCCTCAATCCACGCGCGGAGATGTCGGACTACAGCATCGCTTTCCTGCACATTCTTGCCGACCACGCGGCCATCGCGATTGAAAACTCGCGCGACGTCAGCCGCATCCAGCAGCTCACCATTACCGACGACACGACCGGCCTCTTCAACGTGCGCCATCTCTACGAAGTTCTGCACCGCGAGTTGAAATGGTCGACAAGGCACAAGGTGCCTTTAAGCCTGGCGTTCTGGGATCTGGACCGCTTCAAGCTGGTCAACGATGTGCACGGGCACATGATCGGCAGCGAGTTGCTCGCCCTCACCGGACGCCGGCTCCAGAAACTCTGCCGCGAGCAGGACATGGCCTTCCGCTATGGCGGCGACGAATTCGTGATCCTTATGCCCAGGACCTCTGCCGCACAGGCGCTGGAGCTAACAAGGGGAATGCACGAGGCACTCATGGAAACTCCGTTCGGCATGAAGAGCGGACTCTCGCTCAAAGTCAGCGCCAGTGTGGGCCTGTCCTCTTTTCCCGACGACGGCACGCGCGTGCACGAGATCATCGGCACCGCGGACGCGCGCATGTACGCCGTCAAGCGCCACGGCCGCGGCTCTATCCGCGCGAACTGATTCTCAGTTCGCAGTTCTTAGTTCACAGACCGCTGTTCACTGCACTTCCGCTACTTCCGCGTATCCCCGCCAATCTGGATCACGACGTACTTCGCCCGACCGTCGCCGACGTTCTTCACCTGGTGCAGCGTGCCGAACGCGACGTAGATGATGCTGCCCGCGTTGGCGCGTTCCGTTTTGCCGTCGTGGATGAAGTCGAGCGTTCCCTCCTGCACCACGATCACTTCCGAGTGCTGGATGCGGTGCGCGGGATTGGGCGGGGTTCCGGCGGGCTGCATGGACTCATGAACCGCAAGAACCTCTCCGGTCGCAAGCGTCCCCGTGAACACACTGCGCCCCACAGCGCCGTTGGCTGAGGTTTTGGCAACCATGTCGTCGTAGGCAAACACGCGCGAGGCCGCGAGCGGGTTAGCGGCGGGGCTGGGCTGCTGCGCGGCGGCTGCGGCGGCGCAGGCAAGGATGAGGGAGGCGATGGTGATTCGGCTCATGGGGACTCCGTGTCAGTAAACAGTCGGCAGTGAACAGTGGACTGCTCTCATTGAGCGTAACTCCTTTGGGGAGAGACGCTTGCAGCTAGTAAAACTACCGGTCGTTTTGGGGGATGTTTTTGTTGATTCTAAACGGGTTATGGAGAACAAATGCGACGCAATTGCGCGCACATTTTCGACGATTCTGAAGACCACTTACTGATTCTAAATGAGTTAGGTTGCTAAAAGTCAGCGAAACATCCCAAATTTTTTATTTGATTATTTTCTGTGTCGCAGGGAGAGAAGGAGCAAGGGAGCAAGAGAACAAGGAAACGATCGTGGCCGCCGCATCGATCATGAAACCAGTATGCGCCGGAAGGGGTAAATGATCGGCAAACTTTCAGAGGCAGGGACTGAGGGACTTAGGAACTAGGGACTAAAGGGCTTAGGGGCGGGTGAACGGATTTATTTTGGGCGCGGGGGCTTGACAGGGAAGAACAGCAGTCAGCGGACAGCGAGCAGTGGACAGACAGCAAAAGACCGACGATGCAACAGCGGGGCCTTCGACTCCCGTCGACCGCCGCGGCGGGCGACGGTCGCTCGGGAGGTCGCCAGGCTCGTTTCCAAAGGACCACTACTCATCTCGAACCTGTCGCCTGATTCCTCGCTTGAGTTGCGGGTCCCGTGTGAGGAGTGGCCGTCTTCGAGTCGCCGGGAGCAGGGGCCAGACGGCAATCAGAAGGCACATTCGCCATCTGCCTGGCGAAGACCCGATAGCTGAGCCCTCCGGGTCGCAGCGTTGCCCAATAGCCCGATTGACTCAACAGCGGCTTTCGCTGCTTAATGAGCTGATTATCGAGGATCTTCACTCCACATATCAGGTTGTTCATCGGCTGCAGAATCGTCTTCGCCGGATCTCTCTCCGGTAGCTGCTTGTCCTTTTCCCAATCAAAATCACAGCCGTAGCGCTGGGCATCCATATAAGTCAGCTGCAGCAGGCCTTCGCTTCGCACCATCCGCCTGGTCACAGTGTCTTTCACTGGTACTTGCACGTCCGCGTGACGCACGTCTGCGGTGGGCACCAGCCCCGCCTCCGCGCCGGCAAGCGCCTGGAAGAAATATCCCCAGAAAGCGCGCTTGTTACCCTGGCTCATTGCGTTGAAGCGCGGACAGAAGGGCCTTACATCTCGCGCCACCCTGGCAGAGAGCATCTCCGGCGGCAGCGCCTCCTCGACGATCCGGTCCCACGCCGGATCCCAAGTCTGCGTGCCAAGGTCTGCTTTCTTCTCCGCTATCGGTGTTGGCGGCACCGCCTTGATCTCCGGTTGGGAAGGGCGTACGACATCGGCACGTCTGGAGCAACCTGCCAGAACTCCGAATACCGCCCAGAAGACCAGGCTTGTCCTCTTCGATCCTGACATGGATACCTCCATATCCCGAGATGTAGATCCTCTCAAAGGGATAAGTAAGATATCTGTCCAAAACGGCTCGAACCAAGGGAGAGACGGAGATCAGGGACTGAGGGACGTCGGGACTAGAGACTACGGGACTGCGGGACTAGGGACTGAGGGAGCCAAGGGGTGAGGGAGCAAGAAGACAGGGAGTGACGATGTCCCGCTTGTTGCATGCAGAGTAGGCCTGCTCAATCATGGTCTTAGTTTCTGCCATTCATCCCCCTGTAACACTTGACCTGCACTCTATTCTGGCTATCCGGCCAGTTCCCATCGTTGCTGACGAGCATTCGCAAAAAGACGTCCTCGCCCTCTTCTTGTCATTCAATACGGTAAGCCGACAGGTGACGGGAACGCACTTCTCGCCAGTTTGGTTCCACCCTGAGAAACTGCACCCGGATGTGCGCCATTTTCTGCCTTCTATTGGGATGAGGAACGCATGAAGCGAAGAGATTTTGTACGGCTTGGATGGGCCACCATGTTCGCGACCGGGGCAGCGAAGCTGCGGCCCGCGTTTGGAAAGCCGACCGGCTTCGAGCAGATGCCCGAGATGGCGCCGATGGAACAGAAAGGGCGTGCGGGAGATTTCACCCTGCAAATCGCGCCCATGATGGTCGAACTGGCCCCGCAGGTTGTCATCAGCACAATCGGCTACAACAATAAAGTCCCGGGCCCCCTGATACGGGTGCGCGAGGGCAAGCGCGTCACCGTGAACGTTGTGAACGACACAGACGTTCCGGAGTACGTGCACTGGCATGGCCTGTTCGTTCCGTCGGAAATGGATGGCGCGGTGGAAGAAGGGACGCCACCGGTCCCGCCGCACGGCAGGCGGCGCTATGAATTCGTCGCCAAGCCGGCGGGTTCGCGATGGTACCACTCTCACACCGCGGCGATGATGGATCTGCATCGGGGCGCCTACACAGGCCAGTTCGGTTTTTTCATGATTGACGGAGCGAACGACCCTGGACAATACGACCAGGAAGTTTTTCTGGCGCTGCGTGAATGGGAATATTTTTTGTCGCCGATGGACCAGGACGAGATGGCGCCGGATCCTGACGACCCGATGCCCGAAAAACCTCGCAAACCAGACCTGCGCACGAACGGACTCGAAGTCAGCGCTCCTCTTTATTCGATTAACGACAAAATGCTCGGAGCCGGTGATCCTCTCCGCGTGCAGTCGGGCCAGCGCGTGCTGATGCACTTGCTCAATGCGAGCGCTGCCGAAATTCATCGCCTGGCTTTGCCAGGCCACAAATTTCAGGTGATCGCTCTCGATGGCAATCCCGTGCCGACGCCCCAGGCGGTGGATGTGATTGAGATTGCTCCTGGCGAGCGCGTGGATGCGATCGTGGAGATGAATAACCCGGGCGTCTGGATTCTAGGGGAGATCGGCGATACGGCGCGGCAAGCCGGCATGGGCATGGTGGTGGAGTACGCCAACAAAAAGCAGCGCGCGCTGTGGACTCCGCCTCCGAACTGGCGCTGGGACTATACCGTTTTTGGCACGACGGGCTTTGGCACCGGTGCGCCGCATCCCCAGCCAGACCATACGATCGACATGGTCTTCGAGAAAATCCCTGGCGGGCTCAATGGAATCAATCACTGGCTCGTCAACGGCAAGGAATATCCGCATCATGGGGAATTCGTGTTCCACCAGGGACGCCGCTACCGGATTGTGTTTCACAACCGCAGCGACGATTCTCACCCTCTGCATTTCCACCGGCACTTGTTCGAGCTTGTCGAAATCAACGGCAAGCCGACTGCCGGCGTCAACAAAGACACGGTGATCGTTCCCGCGTTCGGGCGGGCGACGGTGGATCTGGTGGCCGACCAGCCGGGCCTGACGCTTTTCCACTGCCATATCCAGCACCACATGGATTTTGGTTTCATGGCGCTGTTTCGTTACGCCTGAGCGCGGCTCGACGCGTTACGGTTTTTTCACACAATTGTCATGCGCGCGCAATATTGAAGGGCGAAGATCGCAACTCGGTAGCAAACATTCCCCACAAGTCTGAACAGGAGAAACTCAATGGAGACGATCCGGAGAAGGATCCGAGCCGCTGTGTTTATAGGAGCGGCCGCCTCGGTCATGGTATTTGCAGCCGTGGCCAACGCACAGAATCAGAACTCCAACAGCAATCAGTGGCCTTACGGCTACCCGGCGCCAGACGGGAAATGGCCCTACGCAACCATCGGACGCTCTCCTGTCCTGGCGGTGGTTGGCGACGTCGCCTGCCAGCCCGGCGAGACGGAGCCCACTGGTGAGTCGGCGCACGAAAACTGCGGCACTCCCAAGGCCCCCTACACCGCCACCTCTCTGTGGCAATCCCAGGAGGCCACTGCGAATCAGATTGAGACGATGAAGCCCGACCTGGTCGCGATCCTTGGAGATCTGCAATACCAGGTAGGCAAATATTCGGACTTCGAGAATTCGTACGATTTGACCTATGGCGCTTTCAAAATGATCACGCGGCCGGCGCCCGGCAACCACGAGTTTTATGACGAGCATGGCGCGACCGGCGTTGCCGGCTACGGATACTTCTCCTACTTCAACGGCTACCAGATCGATACCACAGGGCAACCGATCACGACTACCCTCGCGGACCCATGCCCATCATCGATGACGGGGTGCGGCTATCCGGCCGCTACCACTCCCAACCCCCAACCGATACCTCGCGCTGATGGACAGGCGGGGCACTTCGAGGAGTCGGGTGGAGTTGGATCCACCGTACCGGCAGGCGACCCAGTCGGAGTCGGAGATGGCTGGTATTCCTATAATCTCGGCTCCTGGCATATCATCTCGCTCAATATTGAGTGCGAGACACAGCCGGGCGGTTGTTCGACCACGGGCTCCTGGTTTGCCTCCGAACTGGAATGGCTGAAGAAGGATCTCGAGGCGAATCATTCCGCTTGCACAGCCGCGTACTGGCATCAGCCCACGTTCAGCGCTACGAACGGCATCACCGAGGAGGGCGTGACTGCTCAGGCCTTTTGGCAACTGCTCTACGACCACGGGGCGGACCTGGTGCTGAACGGACACGACCACCTCTATGCCCGTTATCGCCCGCTTGACCCCAACGGAAATTACGATCCAAGGAATGGCATACGGCAGTTCACCGTAGGCACGGGCGGCGAGACACTCGATCCGATTGTCATAACCCCTGTCACGAGCGGCGCAAGCGAAACAAACATGGAAGACCCTACCGGCAACGTAAATTTCAACGAACAGAATCTCCAGGCATATAGCGGGTCCTACTGGGGTGTGATGGGCCTGAAGCTCTATCCGAAACGGCTACGCATGGGATTACGAGTCGGCACTGGCAGGTCCCACAGCTTTAGCCAGTGGTCCTACACTTCCCGCACCAAATGCGACAGGTGGTTATAGCGACAAGGGCGTCGGCTCCTGCCACGGCCCCAACAGGTGGTAGCGGCGGGATCATTTTCGCTCGGTTAGCTTCAACAGGCTTCAGTACTCATTCTCCCTTCGCGAGAAATCCGTGAAGGGGGGATTTCTTTTGCGACCCGCCGTAACAGGTTGGGCGGCTCAATTTCGTCGGCTCAATCCAAGTTTTCTCTTGCAGAAACGGGTGGACGGGATCGTAAGATGGGCTATCGCCGAAATCGATCGAGCTATAAGCGCGACCTGAGAGTGGGCGATGCTTCCCTGCGTTGCTAAAACTCGAAAAGAGGAGATTGCGGATGAAGCTTGACCGCTTTTTCTACGTTGCCGCCGGGGCCATCTTCCTGGTTCTCATCGTCCTCGGCTTTCAGCAGTACATCTTTCATGGCAAGCACTTCGACGGCAGCCCGATTGCGCCGGTGATGCTGGCCATCGTGGTGGCGCATTCGAGCGCCATCTTTCTCTGGTTCGTGGGGTTCTTTGTGCAGGCGCTGCTGATCTCCACACACAATCGGCGGGTGCACATGACGCTGGGGTGGGGCGTGGTGGGGATTGCCGCCCTGATCGCGGCGACCGGGCCGCTGGTGGCTACGCGCTCCCTCCAGGTTGATCCGAGCCAGGTGATTTTCGACTGGCCGAGCCGGCAGTTTCTGCTGGTGATGTATACGGAGATCGCGCTGTTCGCGGCGTTCGTGGCGATCGGCGTGCTGAACCGCAAGCGGCCGCGCATTCACAGACCGATGATGCTGATGGCCTCGCTCGCGATCGTGAGCGGAGCGACAGCGCGGATCGCGCAGGTGAATTCGATGTTCGGCCTGCACCTTTGGATGGCGCTGTTCGGGCCAGTTGTGGCGCTGGGATTGCTGCTGCTGGTGGTGCGCGCGGCCATGACGCGGAGCTTCGATCGACCGTTTGCCATGGGCCTCGCCGTGCTGGCGGTGGTGACTTTGATCGCGGGAAGGCTGGCGATGACGAACGTCTGGGTCGATTGGGCGGGGATGATCCTGAAGCAATGACGGGATGTTTTGGCACGAGCGATTGTTTCCGGGCCTGAAGGCCGCGATGTTTGTTGCGCGGGATTCAGGAGCCTGAAGGCCCCTGCTCCTTCCGTTGTTTTCACAGGGGCTAAAGCCCGTCTGCCTATGCGACCTCTACGACACGCGACCCACGCACTGCGTGGGTTCCCCGGTCGTGCCCTGACACAAAGCGAAAGACAAAGCAGGTTCCTCGGCTCCGCTGAAAAGCGCTTCGCTCGGGATGACAATTCTGTGGCGGGGGCCGGTGCCGATCTGCCGGAACGCAGGGCCTGGGGAACGATTGCGGCGGAGGTGTATACAATTGCGGTGCCATAAATCCCACAAGGTAAATCGTTGCAAGAGGAGAGCCGATGGCATCCTGGCAAAAACATCCATTGAGAGCTTTGCTCCTTATCCTGGTGTTCGGCGCGTACTGCATCTACAGAGCCATGCAGTACAGCAGTGCCGCGGCGGGCGAGCAGACAACGATCGCTCACGTACATGAATACAACGGGGTTTTACGCGCGAACTGCTTCTATCACTTCACTGTTGACGGAATAGCCTATAGCGGATCAGATTGCGCGCGGGGGATACGATCAGGGTACTTCGATGCAACCGTGTATTGCGATCCTTCACGGCCATCGGTCAATTCCCTGGACGAATTCGGCGCGGCGAGCAAGCGCTGGTATGAATCGGCGGCGTGGGGTATTGGTCCTGGGTGTTTCATTTTCGGAATGGTTATTTGGTGGGGCGCTTACAAAAAAAGTAGAAGAGGAAATGGCGGGAGCGATGCCGAAGAAACGGTCCCCGATCCGGATACGGTCGATAGGGAGCTGCGAGAATCCGCCGGCGGTTCAAAACCAATCGATTCCTTGCAAATTGAATCCGATCGTTCGGCGAACGATGATCGGGCATGATTGAGTCGAAGTCGATCTTGCATTGATAGACAAAAGCAGATCCCCATTCGACTCGTCTGCCAGGCGGACTCGCTCAGGGCAGGCTCTCGGCTCCGCTGAAAAGCGCTTCGCTCGGGATGACACGGCGCGGGGTGGTGCGAACCCGCTTAGATATCGAGGTTCTTGACGTCGAGGGCGTTGTCTTCAATAAATTTGCGGCGGGCTTCGACGTTTTCGCCCATGAGCGTGGTGAAGATGGCTTCGGTCTCGGCGATGTCTTCAAGCTTGACGACGAGCAGCGTGCGGCGCTCGGGATCCATGGTGGTCTCCCAGAGCTGCGTGGCCGTCATTTCGCCGAGGCCCTTGTAGCGCTGGACCTGGTAGTCCTTCTTGCCCTGCTCGACGATGTAGGCGAAGAGATCGCGTGCGGTTTGCTTCTCGACCGGCTCGCGAAGAGTGCGCGCGTTTCGGCCTGAGGCTTTGGCGTCAGTTTTCGAGTCGGGCTTGGTGTCGGACTTGGGTTCGGCCTTCGTTTCGGCGCCTTCGGCTTCTTCTTCTTCTTCGGCAGCAGATGCGGACGCGCCCTTGGGTGCGTACTCAACCAGGAACGGCGGCTCAAGAAATTCCTTGATGAGTGTGTACTTCGACATCATCTGGCGGAACTCGGGGCTTGAGGCGAGGGTCCAGTCAATGCAGCGCGTGGCGCCCTGCGCATCAGTAAAGCAAACCGACCAGGTGTGGTGCTCCTCGTCTTCAACGGGCTTACTGACCTTGAACTGGAACTCGTCGGTGAGCTCGGTGAGTTTGGCGTGGAGCGCGGCAATTTTTTCAGGAACTTTATTGCCGTCCTTCGAAGCGAAGTCGGTGCGATGGGTGAGCTCAGCGCGCGCCAGAAGCTCGGTGAGCTTCTCGTTGCGGATGCGCTTGTCGACCTTCTCGACGAAGCCGAGATACTCATTGAGCGTGGCCATGAAGCGGGTGAGATCGGCGCCCTCGATTTTCGCAGCGGTCTCGCCGTGGCGGACGATCATGCCCTCGGCGGCGCGGTTGACCATGACCTTGACGAACTCGCGATCGTCTTTGATGTACTGCTCGAAGCGGCCCTTCTTGATTTTGTAGAGCGGCGGCTGCGCGATGTAGATGTGGTCGCGCTTGATGAGCTCGGTCATGTGGCGGAAGAAGAAGGTGAGCAACAGCGTGCGGATGTGCGAGCCGTCGACGTCGGCGTCGGTCATGAGGATGATTTTGCCGTAGCGGATCTTGGCGGCGTCGAAGTCGTCTTTGCCGATGCCGCAGCCGAG
>JBEKRG010000017.1:0-51486 GCA_049518955.1 Occallatibacter sp. | reverse complement strand
TCGCACCCGCGCTAATGCTCGAAGTTATGGGCGAAACCGCGATCGAAGTGACTGTGATGGCTATCGGCATCACGGTGAGTGTCGCCGTTGCCGTAAATTCATTTGCCGCTGCTGTGATGGTTGTCGTGCCGGCCGCGACGCCTGTTGCCAATCCAACCGAACTGACCGTTGCAACAGCTGTGTTCGATGATGTCCATGTGACGCCCGAAGTCAGCGCGCCCGTAGCGCCGTTGCTGAAGGTGGCATTGGCTGTGAACTGCTGAGTTGCGCCTTTGCTAATGCTGGCCGGCGCGGGCGACACCGAAATTGCGGTCACGGTCGGGGCCGGGGTCGTGGTCGGAGATCCGCAACCGTCAACTGCTATCAAAGCGACAGGCAGAGCAAGAGAAATGAACTTAACGCAGCACCGCAACAGATTCATGTTGGCCCTAGGAAGATATCTAAATTATTTTCGTATCGACGGCTTGAATCCCCTCAAGATCGATGGACACTCGTGTTCGCCAATTTGGCATGGGGGAGAACATGCCTCTATGAATCATTTTGGTGCGAGAGCACAAATGGGAGTTGTCTCCCAACAATGTTTTTCCGGCCATGCCACGGTCGATATCTCGCAAGAAATTTGGATCCAAATCGAGCCCCGGCGATCAGCTAAACGCAGGAGCAGCCGTGCACATAGCTCCGTGACTGATGTCACATCGAAACTCTCAAACGTTTCCGTAATGTAATCCCCAATTAATCTGCAGGACCTTCCCGATGCGGAGTTATCGGGAGGCAATGTGGTCGAGATCATTGAAACGGCTTGCGATTCCGAGCGCCGGGAAGCTAAGTACTTTCGTAATGATCTCGATACAACTTTCGAGCAAGCGAACGTAATGCACTTCTCTGTTACGATCTTTTCAATTCAGTACTTATAGCTAAGTCACGACCCTTCGTTGTGAGCCTATAGCTCGGTGACTGGTACGGTCCAACTAAGTTTCAGGACTGAGACAGACACAGACACAGGCGCCAAGCTGCCGCAACCACATCGTCGCGTTAGCCCGAAGCGGCAAATCAGAACGACGCATACGCGCCGACAGGTGTCGTGTGCGCGAAGGCAGATCGAATGGGACGCATGCCAACTTCCCGTCGCGAACGATGGGCGTGAGCGCTGGCCGATTCAGTAGGTGAGTCAATGAAGTACCCTCGTTCACAATTTCTTTTGGGGCTCCTAAGCCTTTCTTTCTTTTGTCTGTCTGCCTGTTCGGCAGGAATTGTGAATCCTGGAGCCGGGTCTGCCGGGTCCGGATCCGGATCATCAGGGTCCGGTTCATCGGGGTCAGGTTCAAGCGGATCAGGTTCAGGCGGTTCCGGCTCGACAGGATCCGGATCAACTGGGTCAGGTTCAGGTGGGTCCGGGTCAACGGGGTCAGGTTCAAGCGGTTCCGGGTCAGGTTCATCAGGGTCTGGGGGCTCGGGATCATCCGGGTCAGGTTCAGGCGGTTCCGGCTCGACAGCATCGGGGCCGGTCATTCCCTCTAACGCCGTCAGCGTCAGCGGTATCCAGACGCTGAACAACTGGATCGCCATCGACGATCCCGGAACCGATGGCTCCGCAAAGGGCTCGATGTCGATGGTCGGGTCTCCATCGCTCAGTGGCAATGCCCTCGAGTTCTACACCACCTACACGTATTACGGTGGCGAGCTTTACTACGCCTCCTTCGGCGACGACACCACTTCCAGCAATTTCGTCTACGACGGCTGGGCTTACCTCGATAATTCCTCAGGTTCTATAGCCAATCTGGAAATGGATATGAATCAGGTGATGGCGAACGGGGAGACCGTGATCTTTGGTTTCCAATGCGATGGCTGGTCCGGCACCTGGGATTACACCGAAAATGCGGGTACGCCCACCGCACCGATCGATCACTGGGTAAACTCCAGCGCCGCCTGCAATGCGCAAACCTGGGCTCAGAACACCTGGCATCACGTCCAGGTCAGCTATTCGCGCGATGACGACGGCAATGTCACGTATCAATCGGTGTGGCTTGATGGAAACCAGCAACAGATCAACGCCATAGTGCCTTCAGCGTTCGCTTTGGGCTGGGCGCCCACCCTTCTCACCAACTTCCAGGTGGACAGCATCGCGCCCGGCTCGTCTTCCAGCACCGTCTATCTCGACAACCTCACCATTTCACGCTGGTAAGCCGCTGCTGGTGTCCCATGAACATCGTGCCTCCAAGGGGAACGAAGGAACAGTCCTGCGCTGCAACTAGTTCATCGTGATTGCGTTCGCCTCGTATCGGGTTCCATCGTAAATCGCCGTCACAGTTACATTCGCTTGGGTGCGGAGAGACTCGCTCATCGGCAAACTGGCGGAATCAAAGCGGATCTGGTAGCTCTTTCCGTCGCGCGGGTCGACCAGGACCATGATTCCCGTATGCATGTCGAGATAGGTGACATTCCCACTGAAAACAAATGCCGCGCCTGGCACCGCCAGGACTTTGATTTGCGTGGCGACATTGCGGTGCGCGGCGGCCGATTCAAACGAGACCGAGATCAGACTCCCCGGCACAAGATCAGATAACCCGGACTGGCTCGCTTCAAAACCGGGCTCGCCCAAGCGCTCAATACTTGCGTTGGCTTGAACAAGCAATTTGACCGGCGCGGGCGACATCGACGACGCCACCGTCAGCTCACCCGTATTCCGGTCGTACTTGAGCACACGCCCCTCGCACTCGCCTTCTTGTGATCCCGCCAGGATATGGATGCTGACTGCGAATACGCTGGCTCCATCCAGAGTCGTCTGAACAGAAGCGTGGTCTTCGAAACCCAGGTCGCGCACGGGAATCCTTACCCCATCGCGGTAAACCTGAGTACGTTCGTCGAACAAAATCTTCATCGGCCGCTGGCCATAGATTCGCAGCGAGAACTGATCGCGCACAGGATCGAAGTTCCGGATCTCACCGCCCAGGATTGTGGTCTTTCCCGGGGGAAGTGGAGGCAAAGAAACAGAATCCTTGTCCGGCTCGGCAGCCGGCTTCGTGCCCACAACGCTCACAATCTGTTGTGAGCGGGCGCAGGTCGCCAGAAACACAATCGCGGCGCCGCAGAGCACGACTACTTCAAGTAGCTTCTTCATATCCGTCCACCGTTACCGCTAGATTCCCAACAGACTATTGAATTTAGATGTGTCTTCGCCATTTCCGGTGGCCTCGGGCACACGCGCTTGGAGAGGCAACGGGGGTAGGCGTGACGCATCTAAGCATGTGTGTCACCGTGAAGGCGCTCTGAGCCGGCCTATTGTCGACTGTGATGAGAGGAACAATGCGTTTCAGCTCATGCAAATCCGTCTTGACCATCGCCGCGCTCCTGAGCTTGGGGCTTCACGCTGCATGGGCCCGAGATACCTTGACCATCACCATTCCCAGGCACAGCAACCTGACCTTTGTTCAACGCCTTAACCGTGAAGGGGTTCTGGCCGTTCGAAGGCACGATTACGCGGCCGCCGCGAATTTGTTCTACAAGGCATATCTCTTTGATCCTTCTGACCCCTTTACTTTGAATAACCTCGGCTACATCTCCGAGTTAGAAGGGCAATTGGATCGCGCGAACAAGTTCTACAAGCTCGCTGCCGAGCAGGGGTGCAACGCGAATATCGATTTGAGCAATGTAAAACGCCTTCAAGGCGAGCCCATGCAGGCAGCCTTCATCGGGCTCCAGGATCTCCCCATGCGGGTGAATCGTCTCAACCTTGACGCTGTGAATCTATTGTCGGAGGGCCGGAACTTTGAAGCCGCAGGCCTTCTTCAGCAGGCGTTAACTCTCGATCCTCGGGACCCATTTACGCTGAACAATCTCGGTGCGGCCGATGAGGCGATCGGAGACCTCGGCGGCGCTATGAAGTATTACACTGTGGCCGCTTACTCTCAATCTTCTGACTCCGTCGCTGTCACGCAGGATCGATCATGGCAGGGTAAGTCCGTGAGCGAGATGGCCGCAGCCAATGTCATGCGGCTCGAAGGCCAGTCCCAGGAAAGCGGTTCCAGTGAGATGCGAGCCTCCCTGCTCAGTGAGCAGGGAGTTTTTGCCGCGAATGAAAACGACTGGCCCACGGCGAGACGCGATTTCATGCAGGCTTACGCTCTCGACCCAACCAATGCGTTCTCACTCAATAACCGCGGATATGTCGCGGAACACGATGGCGATCTCGAGTCAGCCGAATTCTTCTATCACAAGGCCGGCCAGGCTGATGGCGCCGGCTCTCCCGTCGGGCTCGCGACCAACTCGTCGGCACACGGACAGGCGCTTTCGCGGGTAGCTGCACAAAGTCGCCTGCAGGTGGATGGCGCTCTTGAAGTCTACAGTCAGGAACGCCGCGGGCAGCCCGGTTCCATCGAACTAACGCCTCGAGGCGCTGCCGCCGCGGGCGAGTCAACCGTTCCGCCTCAGCAGCCTTCCTCGCAGGATGCGCCTTTGCCCGAAGCTGCGCCGCAAGACCATCCCTGATCGATAAAGGATAAGCATCTATGAACGCACGCGTCGCAGAATTTCCACCGCTCGGCTCGCTGATCTTTCTTTCGCGGCTCTTGCTGCAGCCGGCGAGCGGCTCTGTGCCCTTTGCGCCAATGCCGGATGCTCCGGCGCTGATGCCATCGCGCGATGAGTTCGAGGACATTCTCGCTTTGGCTCATTTGAATCATGTCGTTGTGCGTGCGTTAGAAAGGTTCCTCACACAGGTGCGCGAGGAGCAGAATCTTGCCTGGTTTCAGTTGGTGGATAGCGCACTCTCGTCCGAAAAGGCTCGCATCGCGGCGGCCGTTAACGTCCTGCATGAAGTTTGTGCCGCATTCCAAAATCGCGGATATACGGTCATAGTGATTAAGACCCTCGATCACTGGCCGGACTTTGGCAGCGACATGGATCTTTTCACGAATGCCAGGCCCCACGAAGTTTCACGGCTGATGGCAGAATGCTTCAACGCGCGCATCGCGCCGCGAAGCTGGGGCGATTATCTCGCCAACAAGTGGAATTTTCTTATCCCCGGCCTGCCCGAACCGATCGAAATTCATGTCGGCCGCCTCGGACAGACGGGCGAACAGGTGGCAATCGCTTCCTCTCTCACAACACGCGTATGGCAGATTGACGCGGGCGGTTACCGATTCAGGGTTCCATCCATTCCCGACCGTTTGATCATTTCCACTCTCCAGCGCATGTATCGGCATTTCAATATTCGTCTTTGCGACATCCTTGATACCGCCGCCATTGCCGACGCCGGCCTCATCAATTATGACGAGTTGAGCGTATTGGCTGAGTCCGCTGGCATCTGGGAAGGAGTCGCGACTTATCTCGCGATTATTTCGGACTATGTGAAGGACTATCGCGGCACTTGCCTCAACTTGCCTCACTTTGTCCTTGACGCGGCGCGGTTTCGCGGCGCCGAGATTTTCTACGACAAAGGCTTCTTGCGCGTTCCGCTCATGCCGCACTCCGCTCGGCTCTACGGATCCGAATTGGCGCATGTCTTGGGTCGCGGGGAACTGCAAAACTGCGCCCGCTTAAGTCTGTTGCCATTGCTTGGCACCGCCGCCATGGCGGCACAGAGAATTACCGGCAGCGATAAAGGCATCTGGTAAGCCCGCAAATGAAGACTTGTAAGAGAGGTGTTGGAGAAGTGACCAGTGAGCCGGATATTCACACCAAACCCATCCGGCTTATCGATTGAACGAATCATAAGAATGATGGGGGCCTGCCCTTAAGCGAACCGGGCCAAAGGTAAATATTATGGGGAATTTGATATTGAAACTACAGGGACCGGCCTCACGCTCGAACCGCTCGGCGGATTCATCCCGCGGCCGCGCGCGCGTTGAATATCCATATAGTCGCTCATCGGCAGCCCCGGCACTTCGCGACACCTTCCCGGAGCCGCAGTCCCTCCCCCAACGGCCGCTCTCGGCGCGCGGTCGTGCCGCGCTCGTCCCGCGAAGTAACTCCATGTTCCTGGGCCTCGACCAACGCATCCGCCGCCGCTCCCGCAGCTCCACCGTTCTCTCGGTTTTCTTGCATGTCGCATTCATCGCCGGCATCCTGTGGCTCGCAATGGCGGTTCACAACCCCGTTGTCGATACCTCGCAAACAACGACTCCGATCCAATTCACTCTCTACGATCCACCGCCGCCGCCTGTAATGCCCGTCGCGAAAGTGCGTGGAGGGGGAGGCGGCGGTGGTGCGCATCAACTGGTCGCCCCAGTCCGTGGATCCCTGCCCAAAGTGGTTGCGAGAACTCCGCTCATTCCGTTGGAGCCCCCGAAAATCAACACTCCGAAGCTGCTGATTCAACCCACAACCTCTGTGCAGTTGCCTCAGGACAACCCGATGCCCAAGCTTGGCGCTCCCCACTCGCAGCAGGTGGCGATGGCTTCGCAAGGTCAAGGCGGTCCCAATGGTTTCGGCTTCGGTATTGGCGGAGGCATTGGTTCGGGCCACGGCACCGGTGAGGGACCGGGCAGCACCAATGGCTTTGGCGGCGGCGTCATGAGCGTAGGGGGCGGTGTCAGCGCTCCCGAAGTCATCCACTCCGTTCAGCCGCAGTTCACCCCGGAAGCTCGGCGCCAGAATTTTCAGGGTGTTGTGGCAGTTCAACTCATCGTCGATTCACAAGGCTTCCCTCAAGATGTCCGCCTGGTCCACCACCTCGGCATGGGGCTCGACGAAGAAGCGATCGCGGCTGTGAAGCAGTACAGATTCAGGCCTGCCACGTATGAAGGCCGTTCCGTCTCCGTACAGATGGTCATCGATGTGGATTTCCGCCTCGACTGATTGCACAGACGAAACAGAGAGAGCAGGGACATTCAGGTTCCTGACAACCGCACCCGCAATCTGCCCGCCTTTAGGGCGGACGCCTTGAAGGTTTCGGACTTGACCCTTACATTAACCTCATCAAAAATATTTCTGTCTTTAGATTCGGAAAGGCTTTCTCAAACTACACCGTTCATTGCTGCGCATTCTGCAACGGTTGAGTCTGCTGTTCCGCCGTCTTCTGCTCCATCCTCGGGTAGTAGCCGCGCTTCGTTCTCACCACCATCGGGCCCTGACGCGGGGTACTGGCTTCGACGCGCACTGAGCGGTAGCCGCCCTGAGTGAACGGTTTCGATGAATGGTAGTCAACGACATACTGCTCGCGAATATCCCTGGCGACCTCTGCGGCGATACTGTACACATCGTCGAGCGAACGAGCGAAGTAGGCAACGCCGCCTGTTTCCTGCGACAGCCGCTCCAAGTCATCTTTGGCTTGCTGCGATTCTCGGGGTTCGTCATCGAATAGCAGTCCGATGGAATAGACAACGGGCCCGGCGAGACCTTGCACGCGGCGGATTGCTTCTTGCAGGCTGAGCCTTGACGCATTGTCTGCTCCATCGGTAATGATCAGCAACACCTGCTTTCGATTCTTACCGTATTTGGCCAATTCGTCCGCTGATGCAGCCACGGCATCGTACAAAGCCGTGGTGCCCGCGGGATCGAAGCGCGACAGCCCGCGGCTCAATGCCACACGATCCGTTGTAAATCCCTGGTCGAGATAGGGGCGATCCGAGAAGTTAACCACAAATGCCTCATCTTCGAGATTGGAGGCGTTGAGCAGGTGGTAGGCGGCAGCATTCACAGTCGCGCGTTTGTCGCGCATGGAGCCCGAGTCGTCGATCAGGATACCCATCGATACGGGCAGATCCATATGTTGAACCGAATTGACGGTTTCCGGAACTCCATCTTCCCAGACGCGAAAATCGTCTCGGCTCAAAGCCATCACAGGCTGGCCCTTGGCGTCAATCACCGCGCAGTTCAGCAGTACCTCATCCACATTTGCATGAAGGACATACACGCCATTTTGCTGCTTCTCGATTCCAGTGGCCTGATTCGGCGCAGATTGATTTGCCGTTGAATTTCCGGTTCGGCTCGCGGCAATCGAAGTTGCGGGCACGCTGGCGGCAGGCGGTAGCGCCGTTGTCGTGGGGCTTACATCGATATCAGGCGACGGGATGGGGTCCCGGTCGGTATCGAGCGGTGGTTGCGTCTCCGGCCGCGTTGGATCGTTCTTGGCGGCCGGATTCCCGCTTTGCGCCTGTGGCGAAATGACCACCTGCGAGAACGAAGCCGCCCCGCCCCATCCGAGCAGCAAGAAAGCAGCGAACATCGTCCTTGGCGCGGAATGCCTTTTCAGCAAGGAAGTCAAGGTCATAGTCGTCGGCGAACTGCAGGAAACGCCTTCTACATTGGATGCAAAGAGCGGTTGCCGCAGCAGGGTCGAAGTGCAATCTTTATTCTGCCTCGTAGCCTATTCTGGCCCGTAAGTTGTTCAGGCCTCTGGTCCAGCTCGCCCCTTTTATCAGCAAATCTCGCATAGGCGGCGCGTTCCGGCATTCGAATCCCCCGGCTGTCCTGGAATTGCACTACCCAACCATCCGAACAAGCACTTGGCGGAGAAGGGAACTGCAGGTGACAGGGTGGTGTTCTGAACATTCTGTATCGATTTCCGCGATGAGGAAGAAGCGAATTGCCTACGTCGTTCGTACCCAGCGATCAAGCGTCACATCTGCAGTACGGGTTGATGGTCGCTCTTCGTGAAAATGCGGTTCGCGTTTGTCAACTCGACACCTGCATTGGCGCTGGAATCGAATGCTCTGGAGCCGGGGAGAAAGACGTGGAAACAAGTGATGCACCCCTTGCTGGTGCTCACGCTTCGACACGCGATTCGCCCGTTGTATTTTTGCACGATGCCGTTGCTGATCCACAGCCCCAGTCCAGTGCCCTTTGTCGATTTCGTGCTGAAGAATGGCTGAAACAACTGGTCGGCGATCGTGGGATGAATGCCCTGACCCGAGTCGATCACTGAAACCAAAGCGCCGCGCAGATTCCTTGACCAGTCCGTCGCTTCTCTGACACGAATACCAAGCACGCCCCCTTCGGGCATCGCCTGGATCGAGTTGTTGATCAGGTTGAGAAAGACTTGCCTCAGTTCCACCGGAAATCCTGTGACTGTCACCGGCGAAACATACTCCCTGCGAACCGAAATGCGCTCTGCAGTCAGACCGCGCAGTTGCAGCTCGAGGACATCGTCGAGCATCTCAGGCAAGACGACCTGGATCGGTTGCTTGGACTCCCTGTAGAAGCTCAGAGTTTGACGGGTAATATGGCTGACGCGCTGCAACTCCTGCTCCGCCATATCGGCGTAGGCTCGAGCGTCGTCGCTGAGCGAAGGATGATTCCGCAGCAGATAGAAGAGGTTTGTGATCGCCTCCAGCGGATTGTTGATCTCGTGCGCAATTATGCCCGCTACGCGCCCCATGGCCGCGAGCTTCTCTGACTCGCGCAACGCGTCTTCCGCCCGCATTGAAGCCGTCATATCGCGGCCCACCTGCAAAATTGCGTCTCCCTCCTGATTGATGCTCTTCCGGCAAGCGACCACGATCTCAGTTCCGTCCTTGGTTTTCTGAGTCACATTGCCATGCCACGTTCCGAATTCTTTAAGAGCAGCCCAGATCGTTTCCCGAGGAGCCGGGAACGTCGTCTTCAGAAGTTGGTGCATGTCGAGGCCCATCACTTCGTCGCGCCGCCAGCCGTAAAGATTCTCAGCGCCTGTATTCCAGAACTGAATGGCGTCGTCCAGATCATGAACGATGATGGCCTCAGTAGCGATATCAAGCAGCTTGGCGCGCATCCTGAACTGAGACTCGCTTGTTCTCAGCTCATTGGTTCGCTCCTCCACCAGCTGTTCCAGATCCCGATTCAACGATTCCAACATGCGCGTCTTGCGGTGCAGGTCGACAAAGATGCTGATCTTCGCGCGCAAGATTTCAGGTACAACCGGAACCGAGATGTAATCGACTGCGCCCTGCTCATATCCCCGGATCATGTCGGATCCCGTGAGGTGAACGCCGGAAATGAAGATGATCGCCGTCTTCTGGAACCGGGGATGCTGTCGAATCACGTCCGCCAGCTCGAAACCATCTACATCGGGCATGCTTACGTCCATCAGAACCACGGCAACGTCGGTCTTGAGCAGAGTATTCAAAGCCTCGCTTGCCGACGTCGCTTTGATCAGGTTCTCACCGAGATCCGAAAGGATGACTTCGTAGCTCAAGAGCTTGGCTGGCTGATCGTCGACCATCAGGATGTTGACCTTCCCGTCACCAGTCATCGTTGCTTCTCCTCGGCGATAAGCTCTTGCAGGTTCGAGCGCGCCCTACCGGTGTAACCACATGCGCAAGACTGACAGCAGTTGCTCCGTGTTGACTGGCTTCGCCAGGTACTCAGATGCACCCGCCTCCAAACAGCGCTCGCGGTCGCCTTTCATAGCTTTAGCCGTGAGCGCAATGATCGGCAGCCTGCGCAGCGAGGGATTCTGGCGAATCGTCTGCATGGTTTCGTATCCATCCATTTCCGGCATCATGATGTCCATCAGCACGATGGCCAGCTCGGGAGTTGATTCGATAGTTTGGATCGCTTCCCGTCCCGTGCCCGCCGAGAGCACTTCCATGCCGCGCCGCTCCAGAACACTGCTGACCGCAAAAATATTGCGAACGTCGTCGTCGACCACCAGCACTTTGCGGCCAGTCAGCGCGTCGTCGGATCGATGCAGGCGATCGAGCATGTTCTGCTTTTCTTTCGGCAGATCTGAAATCACGCGGTGCAGAAAGAGCGCGGTTTCGTCGAGCAGTCTTTCCGGCGACTCAACGTCTTTGATCACCACGCTGCGCGCGAGTGTGTGCAGTTGAGCGTCCTCCTCCGGTGTCAATTCGCGTCCTGTGAATACGACAACCGGCAGGTCTTTGAGGGTAGAACTGTCGCGAAGCTGCGTCAGAACCTCAAAGCCGCTCATATCAGGCAAGCGGAGATCGAGAACCGCGCAATCGTAATTTGCTTCAGAGAGCGCACGAAGAGCCGCACCGCCCGATTCCACCACATCGATATCTATATCTTCGTAACCCAGCAGCTCTTGCGTGCTGAGCTGTTCGGCCGGATTGTCTTCCACCACTAAAAGGCGTTTACGGCGGGGTTGCGAGTATTCCCGGATGCGAGTGAGTGCGACATCGAGTTCCTCGGTGGTTGAGGGTTTGGTGACGTACGCAAACGCGCCGCGCGATAGACCGAGCAACCGGTCCTCGTCCAGGGTGAGCATCTGAACAGGAATATGGCGGGTCGCCGGGTCCTGCTTCAGATGGTTCAGCACGGTCCACCCAAGCATGTCGGGCAGGAAGACGTCGAGCGAGATGGCGCTTGGACTGAACTCGCGCGCCAGTTCGAGCGCCTCGGCGCCCGTCATCGCAACCAGCACTTTGAATCCCTTGTCGCGCGAAAGATCGAGGAGGACGCGCGCGTAGTGCGGATCGTCTTCGACGATCAGCAGCACTGCGTCGCCGGCCTCGATGCTGGAGCGATCATCCTTGATACGAACTTCCTGCTCAGCCGCAGCAACAGTTGCGAGGATCGCCTGAGTGTTGAATGACGCGCCGTGCTCCGCTGTCTTAGCTGCGGGAGGAGCCACGGGTCCAACATAGGTTTGCGGCAGATACAGCGTGAATGTGCTTCCCTGGCCGAGCGCGCTTTTGAGCTGGATTTCGCCGCCCAGCAGGTTGGCCAGTTCTCGGCTGATGGCAAGTCCCAGACCAGTTCCTCCAAACTTCCGGCTGGTTCCCGCATCGGCCTGTTGGAATGCCTCGAAGATGATGCGCTGCTTCTCGGGCGCAATACCAATCCCGGTATCTTTCACCTCGAATGCGATGACGGATCCGGCTCCATCCAGAATCGGGTGACCTGAATTCCAACCACCGAACGCAAGCGAAACCGAAAGGCGAACGCTCCCCTGCTCGGTAAATTTGAAGGCGTTCGACAGCAGGTTCTTCAAGACCTGCTGTAGACGTTTTGAGTCTGTTACGAGGCTTCGACCCATGGCCGGATCGCCCGTAACCTCGAACAATACCCTGCGGTTCTCTGCTTCGTGGCGGAACGGCCGCGCAACAGTATCGAGCAGCGCGCCGAAGAACACTTCTTCCGCCTCGACGGAAACGGTACCGGATTCGATTTTTGACAAATCGAGAATGTCGCTGATGAGGTTGAGCAGGTCGGTTCCGGCGCCGTGAATCGTGCGCGCGAATTCCACCTGCTTTGGCGAGAGGCTGCCATCGGCGTTTTCTGCCAATTGCTGGCCCAGCACGAGAATACTGTTTAAAGGCGTCCGCAATTCGTGCGACATGTTGGCCAGGAATTCCGATTTGTACTTTGAAGTCAACGCGAGCTCTCTCGCCTTCTCTTCAAGGGCGCGCCTCGCCTGTTCGATCTCCTGGTTCTTGCGCTCCACTTCGGTGTTCTGCTCGGCCAGCTGCTGCGCCTTTTGCGCGAGCTGTTCATTGGTCTGCTGCAATTCCTTTTGCTGTGTCTGCAGCTCTGTAGCAAGTTGTTGAGACTGCTTGAGCAGGCCTTCGGTCTGCATCGTGGCCTCAATCGAATTGAGCACGATGCCGATGCTCGATGTGAGCTGCTCGAGGAACGATAAGTGAGACGCCGTGAACGCGCTCAAAGTGGCTAGTTCAATGACAGCTTTGACGCGATCCTCAAAAAGCACCGGCAGCACGATCACATTCTTAGGTTTTGCTTTGAAGAGTCCCGAACGGATCGGCGTGGTTCCACGGGGCAAATCGGTGATCAGCATTCGGCGCTTTTCTGAAGCGCACTGGCCCACAAGGCCCTCGCCGATTCTCACTTCGCCCAGGTAACCCTCGGGCGTATCGGCAAACGTGGAGAGCAGCACCAGCGTACCGGTCTCGGTGCCGGCTGCGGGCTCCGCGCTGCCCATCTGGTAAATCACGCCTTGTTGCGCGTTCACAAGCGGCGCCAGCTCCGAGAGCAGCATTCTGCCTACGGTTCCCAGATCGCGTTGGCCCTGCAACATACCGGTAAAGCGCGCGAGGTTGGTTTTCAACCAGTCCTGCTCCTTGTTGCGGTCCGTGGTGAGGCGCAGGTTGTCAATCATGGTGTTGATGTTGTCTTTGAGCTCGGCCACCTCGCCGCGAGCCTCCACTTGAATCGAACGCGTCAGGTCGCCTTTGGTCACCGCCGTCGCCACTTCGGCGATTGCGCGCACCTGGTTGGTAAGGTTGTCGGCCAGCAGATTCACATTGCCTGTCAAATCCTTCCACGTACCGGCGGCGCCAGGCACGTTGGCCTGTCCGCCGAGACGGCCCTCGACGCCAACTTCGCGAGCCACTGTGGTCACCTGGTCGGCAAACGTGGCCAGCGTGTCAGTCATATTGTTGATGGTTTCTGCCAGAGCAGCCACTTCGCCCTTGGCATTCACCGTGAGCTTCTGTGTCAGGACGCCGTTGGCTACGGCGGTCACTACCTTCACAATGCCGCGCACTTGTTCAGTCAGGTTGGCGGCCATCACGTTGACGTTATCGGTCAAGTCTTTCCACGTGCCGGCTACGCCTTGAACCGTCGCCTGGCCGCCCAGTTTTCCGTCAGTTCCAACTTCACGAGCCACGCGGGTCACTTCGGCGGCGAAGGCGTTGAGCTGGTCAACCATCGTATTGATGGTGTCCTTCAGCTCCAGGATTTCGCCTTTCACGTCAACGGTGATCTTGCGCGAGAGGTCGCCGCGAGCGACGGCCGTTGTCACTTCGGCGATGTTTCTCACCTGCGCCGTAAGATTGCCGGCCATCGCGTTCACGCTGTCCGTCAGGTCCTTCCACGTGCCGGCCACGCCGGGCACGTTGGCCTGCCCGCCCAGCCGTCCTTCCGATCCAACCTCGCGAGCCACACGCGTCACTTCTGCAGCGAACGAGCGAAGCTGCTCGACCATTGTGTTCATGGTTTCTTTGAGCTGCAGGATTTCGCCCCGCACGTCAACAGTGATCTTGCGAGACAAGTCGCCATTGGCAATGGCCGTCGCCACCTCAGCGATGTTGCGCACCTGCGCGGTGAGGTTACCGGCCATGAAGTTCACTGAGTCGGTGAGATCCTTCCAGGTCCCGGCGACGCCAGGCACCACCGCCTGGCCGCCGAGCTTGCCTTCGGTACCGACCTCGCGAGCCACGCGCGTGACTTCGCCCGCAAACGCATTGAGCTGATCCACCATCGTGTTGATGGTGTTCTTCAGCTCGAGAATCTCGCCCTTCACGTCTACCGCGATCTTGCGCGACAGGTCGCCGCGCGCGACGGCCGTGGTAACCTCCGCAATGTTTCTCACCTGACCAGTGAGGTTCGACGCCATGGAGTTCACGGAGTCGGTAAGGTCCTTCCAGGTTCCGGCGACGCCGGGCACGTTTGCCTGGCCGCCCAACCGGCCCTCGGTTCCCACTTCGCGAGCCACACGCGTCACTTCGCCGGCGAAGCGGTTGAGCTGGTCGACCATCGTATTGATGGTCTCCTTAAGCAGCAGAATTTCGCCGCTCACGTTCACGGTAATCTTCTTTGAGAGGTCACCGTTGGCAATCGCCGTGGAAACTTCGGCAATGTTTCTCACCTGATCCGTGAGGTTTGAGGCCATGGAGTTCACATTGTCGGTCAAGTCTTTCCAGGTTCCGGCCACGCCGGGCACCTGCGCCTGTCCGCCGAGACGGCCTTCCGATCCAACCTCGCGGGCCACGCGCGTCACTTCGCCGGCAAATGCATTGAGCTGATCGACCATTGTATTGAGGGTGTCCTTCAGCTCCAGGATCTCGCCCTTCACATCGACCGTAATCTTGCGCGACAAGTCGCCTCGCGCGACGGCCGTTGCCACTTCGGCAATGTTTCTTACCTGGCCCGTCAGATTCGAAGCCATGAAATTGACGTTATCGGTCAAGTCTTTCCATGTTCCGGCGATACCTTGCACCTGTGCCTGGCCGCCGAGCTTGCCTTCGGTTCCCACTTCGCGAGCCACGCGCGTCACTTCGCCGGCAAACGCGTTCAACTGATCCACCATCGTGTTGATGGTGTTCTTGAGCTCCAGAATCTCGCCTTTCACGTCGACGGTAATCTTGCGCGACAAATCGCCGCGCGCCACGGCCGTGGTGACTTCGGCAATGTTTCTCACCTGCGCCGTGAGGTTACCGGCCATGGAATTCACTGAGTCCGTGAGATCTTTCCAGGTTCCGGCCACGCCGGGCACGTTGGCTTGTCCGCCCAACCGGCCTTCTGTTCCAACCTCGCGGGCAACACGCGTTACCTCGCCTGCGAAGCGGTTGAGCTGATCCACCATGGTGTTCAGCGTTTCCTTGAGCTGAAGGATTTCTCCGCGCACATCCACCGTGATCTTGCGCGAGAGGTCGCCCCTGGCGATGGCGGTTGCTACTTCGGCAATGTTGCGAACTTGGCCCGTAAGGTTTCCGGCCATGAAGTTGACGTTGTCTGTAAGGTCCTTCCACGTTCCGGCCACGCCGGGCACGTTTGCCTGGCCGCCCAGTTTGCCCTCGGTTCCAACTTCGCGGGCCACGCGCGTCACTTCACCGGCAAACGCGTTGAGCTGGTCGACCATGGTGTTGATGGTGTCTTTGAGCTCCAGGATTTCGCCCTTCACGTCGACCGTGATTTTGCGCGACAAGTCGCCGCGCGCAACGGCGGTCGTCACTTCGGCGATGTTTCTCACCTGCGCGGTAAGGTTGCCGGCCATTGCGTTGACAGAGTCGGTAAGGTCTTTCCACGTGCCTGCCACTCCCGGCACGACGGCCTGGCCGCCGAGCTTGCCATCGGTGCCTACTTCGCGCGCCACGCGCGTTACTTCCGAAGCAAAAGAACGTAGCTGATCAACCATGGTGTTGATCGCCTCTTTCAGCTGCAGAATCTCGCCTCGCACGTCGACAGTGATTTTGCGCGAAAGGTCGCCGCTGGCCACGGCCGTCGCAACCTCGGCGATATTTCGAACTTGACCGGTCAGGTTTGAAGCCATGGAGTTGACGGAGTCTGTCAGATCCTTCCAAGTACCGGCCACGCCCGGCACTACAGCCTGACCGCCGAGCTTGCCATCGGTGCCCACTTCGCGCGCCACGCGTGTTACCTCAGCCGTAAAGACGCCCAGCTGCTGAATCATCGTGTTCACAATGCTCGCGGAACGGAGGAACTCGCCTTCCAAGGGGCGGCCATCCACATCGAGGCGGACGGTCCGCGTCAGGTTGCCCTGCGCAACGGCTGCAATCGTCTGCGTGACTTCGGTTGTCGGGCGAAGCAGGTCTTCGACCAACGTGTTTACGGAAACCTCCATGTCGTTCCACGCACCGCGGCGTTGCTCAACGCGAATCCGTTCGCGAGTTCTGCCTTCCTTGCCGACCACCTGCCCAACGCGCTTCAACTCCAACGCCATCTGCTCGTTGGCTGTGACGATCTCATTGAAGCTGTCGGCGATCTTGCCGGGCAGTCCTGTCCAGGTAACGGGCAAGCGCACACTGAAATCTCCGTCTTTCATGGTCTGGAGACTCTGCAGAATGGCGGCAAGACAATCGGCAGGGGTAGACTCAAGAGCCCCATTGCTCTTGGAAAAATCCTCCTGCCCGCTTTCCCCAAGAATGGGTTGCGGTATGGCTACTTCCATTTTGTGACTCCTGCTGGAGGGGTGGGAAAGTCAATGCGGAGGCGAAGAGAGGATGCCCATTGGGCACACCTAGAATTCGATCCCGCAGTGAAGCTAGAGGAGGGATGCGCACCCTTCCGGATGGGTTGTCTTGCGCAACGAGGTAATTTTCTCCAGGGTCGGATTGACTTTTCGTAATGTCAATCTTGAGCAGGCTCGGTTGAGTTTTTGGGGCGCTGCGGGGTTGATCGAAGATAGGGAAATCCTGATCTCTCAGGGAGATGGATCGATCGTATTACCGGAGACGCAACATGGAGATCGGCGTTTCGCGTTCTCTGCCGTGCTCAGATTCCAAGGTGAGTTGGGAATCCAGGGTGCGCTGCGACTCCTGGCTCGGCTGGGACTCGAAGCCGGGCCGGGATTCCTGGCTGGGTTGGGATTCTAAGCCAGTTTGAGGTGCTTTCTGCGATTCAAGCTCGGCCAACGATTGGAGAATATGCCTCTTCAGTTGCGCGACAGCCGGATCATCCTGGGGGAATTCCGTGTCCTGCTCAAGACGACGGAGAGTACTGCGGAGGATCTCAATAATATTGCGAGAGTAGGGATGATCCATAAAGAGTTGGAGTCCATCGCGTGCGTTTTGAGTTCCTCTTTCATTTTGGTTCGATGCAAGTTCCGGGCGGCGAGTTGACGGGTAGATTCCGTCAATCGCCAAAACGCCTTTTGGCCCGGATCTTGCCGCTCGTTTCCTCGCTGAGACCTTCCCTTGGAGAATTGTGAGTCACGTTTCTCCACTGTGCCTCGGCAAAATGGGAACCGGATGCAAATTCGATCGCGCCTAACGGTCAATGCACTCCGGTGGTTTTAGCTGCGATCGAGGGCACGCGTTCGGCTGGAAGCAACCAAAACCGAGGTGTCGCGCATCTTGCAATTATTGATCGCCTTTGCAAGCCGGGTGCGATTTTCCCCTGTTTTGACTTCAACTTCTTTTTTTGACTATTAAGCCCTCCCCCAAGGAACGGCTGATGAAAGCTAAACGCGTTGAAGCCTCTGCTTAGATCGTGCGCTGGCGACTTAGACCCGACTACAAGCTGAAACAGGAGGATTTTGAACGAGCAAAACAAGATTGAAAGCCACTTCGCACGAGATTTGATTCTTGCTGAAAAGCGAAGGATGTTTTATGGCGTTGACCCTAGTTCTCTCCGTCGGACTCGACTCGGAGTTATTGCGTACTCGAAATCTAGTCTTGCAATCTGCGGGCTACACGGTGGTCCGAGCCTTTTCGATCAAGGCGGCAATGGACTGTTATCGGACCTTGGACTTCGACCTTGTGCTTCTCTGCCAATCCATTCCCACAAAAGAGAAGGTCCGCCTGACCTCCTGGATTCGAGCGTCAGGTTCGCGTATTCCCGTGATCTCCGTTTCGGAAGAACCTTTTCAAGAGGATGACTTCGCCGGTGTAACAGTTGTCAGTAAACCGGATGCTCTCCTCTTCAACTTAAGGAAGGCGCTAAACAACTTAGCGATGCCAGTGGCGCGGACGTCGACGTCTCGGGACAAACAAGTTGCGGCTGCCGCACCCAGAAATAAGCCGCCAGGATCAAGTGACGGCTACGAAAGACAGGCAAGAACCGCTGAGGAACACCTTGCCCCTCTTACACAGGCAGGTTGGGCAACCTCGGTTTAATCTTCTTCTCCACGAACGAGACCGGCTGGGCCACGCGGAAATGACTCATGAAAGGAATCCGAGCTTCCACCGAAGGATTCGTTGTGCCGCGGCCTTGGGAAAGAGGAACGATCATACACCAACCACGGCAACCCTCCGTCTTTGTCGTCGATGATGAAAATGTTATTGCGACAAGCCTGGCGATGATTTTGCGCCTTCAGGGTGGGTTTCGTGCCAGATCCTTTAACCAGCCTCACGAGGCTTTGGAAGCCGCTCGACTTGAGGCTCCAGATCTCCTCATTGCCGATGTTGTGATGCCAGAGCTCTCGGGGATCGATCTGGCGATACAAGTGCGAGAGTGTTGCCCGAAATGCAAAGTGCTGTTGTTTTCCGGGCAAGCGGTCACCGCCCATTTGCTGGAAACCGCGCGGGAAAACGGCCATGATTTTGAGCTTCTCCGGAAGCCTGTGCATCCGGCGGACCTGCTGGCAAGAATCCAGAATTTGTCTGAACCCACATCGTCGCTGCTGGATCAGCAGGTGCACACGTGACACCAAGCCGTCACCCAGCGTGCGACGTTGTTGGGAGTGGCTCACGCCGCAATCGCAGGATCGGTCTCGTGAATCGCTGATTACCCTGGAAATGCTTCTGGATTCACGCCAAGTCGCCGAGGCACTCATTGAGTGTTGGAAGCGGGGAATTTCCATCTTATCGGATTCCAGTCGGATTGCCGCTAACCCCGAAGATGGTTCAGTAAACAATATCGAGATTGGGTGGGGATTCTCCACGCGCGGCAGATTTGGGGTCCATCGATATCAATCCGCGTGTTCCGCAGGCATCTTTGTGCCTGGAATGTGCCTAGGAACGTCGGTTCTGGCGATGAGTCTGCAATGTCGGTTCTGCTGACAATCGCGTAACGCTCGAATCCACTGCGCGTCCGCCAGCCGCCGACGTTCTGGTCCGACTACATAGGGTTTTGTATTAGGCACGCATTATCAGCCACAAATATGCACACTTGTGCCAGTGCGTTAACCTAAGTTGCGATGGCCGAGAACAGCATCTTTACTTCCTTCCACTTCCTGCAGCAAGACACGTAAATACCATTGCGATGCCATGAAGAATTAGCCAAGGCGAGAACCCACGATCGTGAAAAATCATGATCAACACGAGAACTCGTGGCATGATGACACCGATGGTCGGAGGCACCCAGCCATGAAGGTTGAATGGCGGAAGCAAATCATCAAAGTAAGCAATAACGAGAGAGACCCTCGGAAGAAAGAGGGCAAGGATCAGAAACCACAAGGGAAGACTTTCCATTTCAAGCCTCAGATGCGGGGAAATGTTGTTGGCAGATAGGATACGCCGGTCTTCGCCTGTGTGACCGATTAAGTCTATCGTGGGGTGTTACTTAAATAGTAATTGACGATTTGCGACAACCCAGGCGCTACTCGATCCCGCATCCTTCGGCGCTTCTCAGTTCACCTCGCGGATATGGAGCTGGGATGGGTTGCTTGATGGATGGTTTCAACGAAGGAAGGCCATGAACAGGAGAGGTCCGCACTGCTGCAACCAGGAAGAAACAGAGGAACGCGCTGCGGCGGATTCTGCAGCGAAAGTGAAGCGGCTGAGCGCATCTGTTCGAGAGTCTGGCTGGTGAAATAGATTCGAACGAGATAACCGCCCGTCGTCCGAGACCGCCAAAGCTCGAAGATCAGTGCTCCGCCTGGAGGCGTATCATCTCGACGTCCGTCGGCAATCCAGTTTAGATCAAGCAGCCCCGCGACGTTGGCCAGATTGGTATCGTGCCCGACAAGTATGAGCGCACGATCGGAGGGTTTGCTTAAAGCTCCTGGAATTCGCTTTCCAGTCATGGCTTGTTCAAGAGAGAAGCGAACCTGGTCGAGGAGTTTGGCAGCCTGAATTCTGGCGACGGCCGTTGTCCGCGCAGTGAAATCCTCCGCCGCTGTGTGAAGGACCAGCAGGGACCGGAGTTTGGCTCCGTCCACGCAACCCCAGCCTACGTTGGCTGTGTCCATACCCTGAGCGTATTCGAGCAGCAGATTTTCAGTGAGCGTGGCGGCAGTGTTAAGCGGACCCTTCAACTCGGCGTGATGGCCTTCCTGCCCGTCCGATAGAGTCGCAGGAATATCGAAGAGAGAAATTCGATGATTTGGATCGGATACGCTCGCGCCGCAAGTAGCAAGAATCTGGTCGAGCGCAAAGAGTTGGGAGCAGTAGGCCTCAGTGAGGTTGTCGGGATTTCCGCCAATGCGGCCTGCAATCGCCGCGGTCTCCAGAGATGAGTCTCCAGGGTTTCTATCGACGCGGCTCGAGTGGAAAAGCGGGTCCGCTGTTCCTTCGGGGAGGCCGCGCACGGAAGTTGCGCATCCCGGAAAAAATCCCGCAGCCAGCGCGTTGCCTGTCTCTCTCGTGCGTTGGCCAGAATCCGAGTAGAAGGTTACTCGACCCGCATCCGCGCAGCCGGCAGAATCTAGAAAGCCCTCGCTCGCTAGTTCCATCCGATCGTATGCGCCGAAGAGCTTCATCAATTCAAAGCCGTGCGCGGTGAGATAGCCGGGAGCAACATCCCAAGCAGGCCAAGGAGCGGCGGAGTAAGGGTTGTACTGTTCCGGTTTTCCTGTGGGTGAGCGAACGCCGTGTCGGCTCAAATAGACGACGAACTGCGGGTCGGCATCTGGAGTCTTGCCAGACGGGGTACCGGCTTGCGCGGTCAGCAAAGACAGCGGCTGGACAAGACAGATCAAGGATATCGACGCGAGACGAATAGCCGGGATCAAGGCGCTCCTTCGATCACAAAGTAGAAGGCCGCTGGTCGATAGATAGCCGACGGCCTCCTGGCTAATCGTTACTCGTGGTTCCGCGACCAGCTGACGCCAAACGAATACGTTGGTTTGTAGTACTCGCGCTGAACCATGTACTGTGGGCTGCCATTGTAGAAGCCGAATACCGCGTTGTTCATGTTTTCGCCAATGGCTAGAACTGTAAAGCCTTTTCCGACATAGTAGCTGGCTTGCGCGTCCACCTGAGTGTGCGCATAGAAGTAATTGTCGCCAAATGGGCCAGTGACTCCGAAGGGTACCTCGCCCGGCCCAGTGCTCTGATATTGATACGCATAAATATTGGCGCCATTGTGAGAGACGGCTGCGGATACCTGCGCACGTTTGGTGACATAGGAAGGCCCAATGTTCCACGAGACCGGAGCCTGCCCCACCAAAGCCGGGGAATCTGTACGGCCGGTGAGATTGTAGTTTCGGGATCCTGTGTAGGTGAAATTGCCGTTGAATCGAGCGTATCCCAGCACTCCCGGCAAATACGTCAGGTGCTGTTGGAATGCAATTTCGACACCTTGTACATACGCATGGTCGCCATTCACTTCCTGGAAAACCAAATCGCCAGCGTAAGCTTGTGATAACGGAGAGCCTGTCGCTGGAATGTACGATTGTTGTCCGTAGATGGGCTTCGTGATCTGCTTATAAAAGTAACCCGCCTCTATCATGCCGACGGAAGGGAGATAGCGTTCATATAGAACGTCATAGTCGTTCGCATGCTCCGCTACAATCGCAGGATTTCCAATGTTGATCGTGTACGGCGTAGTCGATTGATCTTCAGTAATGTAGGGCACGAGCTGATACGGATCTGGACGGGAGATGCCTCGCCCGTAGACGGCGCGGACATCGGAATTACTGTCAATCCTATAGCGGAGCTGCACGCTCGGTAGTGGGTTAATGTATGAACCGCTTCCATACTGAGGTGTCGTCGAGACATAATTTCCATTCGCATCATTTACGACGAGATACCCAGTGTTTGAAGTGTTCGTGGCTTCGAATCGCAGCCCGGTTTGCAAATGAACGCGAGTACCTAGTTCCAGCGTGTTCATGATATAGCCGGACGAGACTCTCTCCTGCAGGTTGTAGTTGGCGGCGTCGGATTGAAGATTCGTGGTTCCCTCATCCAGCGAGTATGCGCTTGGGTTTGCATTCAGGTCGCCGTCAATAAGCCCGAAGCTCGTGACCGGACCCAGACGATAACTCCCTCCGTAGAAATGAGGATTGGTAAACGTGCCCAGGTACTGGGTCATCGGTGTTTTGTCGTTATTGTCGTATTCCGGCGAATAGGCATCCTGCCCCTTGTGCTCATTGCGAACTTGCCCGCCAAACTCGAATGTGGAGAAGTGTGACCCGAGATGATAGTTGATCCCCATCGACGCACTCCCTTGCAGGTTGAGCTGCGTCGCCTGCCCGAATGTGAGGTCAATTGTGTCCAGATAATATTGCGAAGGATCGAAGATAGGATTTCCGGCTACATCGCAGGTATATTGTGGCCGATACCGGCTAGGGCCCGGGACGTAGTCGCAATCGTCCCCGACCGCGCCTGCGTCCGAGGCATTTTTATTAATCTTGAATTCCGCCCCGGGATTGCCTGCGGCTCCGCCGAATCGCGAGTGTGCCGCAGCGATCTGATATCTGACGTACGAGCGATGGAAAACCTGGTTGCCTCCGATGGCGAGATCCGCGATCTGTAAATTCGGACGGCGAACGCTCGTCTTATACTTCGGATTATCTTCAAACGCAAGCTGATAGGCGAATTTCTGACCGTAGTCGCGGAAGTTCGAGAATAGTCCGTGAGCGTACAAGTCGGAGTCCTCATTGAGCTTGTAGTCCAGGCTGCCGGCCATCCCGTAGCGGGTGCGGTCGTAAAGGTATTGCTGGATATAGAGATTGTCATAAGAGAGAGCCCCGCCAGGTCCGTCCAGGTCCGGTACGGGCTCGATATCGTCGATGCCGCGGCCGTTGTAATCGTAGCTGTAGCCAAGCATCACCCCCCAGCGCTTGGCCGGGCCAAAGCGCAGCCCCGCAGACGAATTGATCAGAAACATCTTGCGGTCGTTGTCGATGGGTGTATAGCCATCCAAGCCTTCGAACGACAAGGTCGCCTGGTCCGAAGTCGCCTGCTTGAGTTGCATGTCCACCGAACCGCCGATTGCATCGCCATCCTGGTTTGCTGAGAGAGTCTTGTTGATTGTGATCGCGCCGACCAGGTCAGCCGGAATCGTGTCCAGATCAACCTGCCGCACTTCCGGATCGGGGCCCGGAACAATCACTCCATCGATCGTTGTGTTGCTCAGGCGCGGCTCCGTCCCCCTGATCTGCACGTATTGTCCTTCGCCTTCGTTGCGCTGCAGCGTTACACCCGGCATACGGCCGACCGCATCGGCAATATTCGCGTTGGGCAGGCTCATAATTTGCGCAGCAGTCTCGACATTCACGATGTTGGGCGACGTTCGCTGCTCGTTGACCGAGGCGACATCGCCCCAGAGGTTGGCAGTCACAACGACCTCTTGGCTGGTGGAACTAATCTTCATCGTCGTATTCACGAGGGTGTTTGCGCCGGAGGCCACAACAATGGTTGAGACCGAGTTCGTGAACCCCACATCCGAGACTGTGACTGTATACGTTCCGGGGGCCACGTTTTGGATTAGGAAATCGCCCTGCGAATTGGCTGCGGCCGTGACTGCCCCTGGTTGCAGCACAATCTGCGCACCCGGCAATACCGCTCCGCTTATGTCGCTAACAGTGCCGCTCACACTGCCATTCCCCGTGGATGCGCTCTTATCGATTCCCGTTACGCTGACAGGAAGCATTGCGGCGCGAACGCCATGTAGCAGCGGTCCGCTGTTGCTTGCAGTTGTACCTGCGGCGGCGCCTCTCCCTGACTGCGCGAGGACGGGTAATGCCGCCAGCGACAAACTTAGCAACAGCAAAATGACGGCGCCAATCCAACGATTCCCTTTGATCTCAGACATTTGGCCTCTAACCTCGACTTGGTTTCAACACACGGAAGGTGCATGAACACGGGGAGTATGGCAGGCGAGTCTTAACGCAATCTAAGAAAGCCTGAGGATTCCAGCGTGATTTACGGAGAATTCATAGACGCCCGCTAGGATCAAGCTCGGGATTCCTTTCATGCACGTCTTAGTTGTCGAAGACAAACGCAGCCTTGCCGGCCATCTTGGACGCGCTCTCGAGAGCGAGGGTTATCGTGTGTCCTTCGCCTACGACGGCGAGGAGGCGCTGCGTCTCGGCAAGTCTGATGTCTACGATGTGATGCTTCTGGATGTGATGCTGCCTCGGATGGATGGGCTCACGGTGATTCGCAAACTGCGCGAGGTGCGAATGCGCACGCAAGCCATCATCGTTTCCGCGCGCGATTCGATGCGCGATATCGTTTATGGCCTGGATGCGGGAGCGGACGACTATCTCACCAAGCCCTTCGCGCTGGATGTTCTGTTGGCCAAAGTTCGCGCTGCCGGACGCAGAGTGCCCATCCGAGAGCCGCAAGCGCTGCAATTTGAAGATTTGATCCTCAAGCCGCAGCAATTTGAGCTGCAACGCGGCTCTCGCGTCGCCTCTCTCACGCGCACTGAATGCGCCTTGCTGGAGACGCTGATGCGCCGAGCACGCACCGTTGTTTCTCACGCCGCCCTGATTGAGGAAGGCTGGAGCAGCGATGCGGAGGTGAGCTTTGACAGCCTGTACGTCTTCATCCGCGCGTTGCGCTCGAAGATCACCCAATGCGGGGAACCAGAATTGCTGCATACGGTTCGCGGCGTGGGTTACTCGTTGCGGAGCGCAACGTGCTGATGCGGCGTGCCTCGATTTCCCTTCGCCTCACGCTCTGGTTCGGCGGCATCTTCTTCTTGGGTTGGGTCTTGTTCGGCGCTGCCATGTGGTTCAACCTGAAAAGTACCCTGACGGGAGAGCGATATCAGACCCTCGCCCGGCGCGTTGACCGATTGCAGGAGCTATTGCGCAAAACTCAAGGGGAAGACCAGGCAGCTCGCGATCAGGATTTCAAAGATTTCGCGAATGCAACAGGGAACGGTCTCGCTGAAGTTGTGCGCGCCGATGGCAGCCTGGTGTTTCCATCTCCGTCGCCGGCGGCGCAAAGCTTTCCCTGGCCCACGAATCACGGTGGGGGCAAGGAGCGATTCGTTCATGCAAACGACGCGGGGCAATCGTACTGGGTTCTCCTGCGCGCATTCGTGCTCGATGGGCAGCCGGTGTATTTGCTGACGGCGGCTCCGGAGTCGGGTAACCGGCTTGTACTCCAGCGATTCTGGGTGGGCCTGCTGGCCTCCGTCCCGGTTCTTTTGTTAGTCTCCTCGGCAGGTGGCTATTGGCTGAGCCGCAAAGCGTTAAAGCCGGTGGATAAGATCACCGCGGCGGCGCGTTCCATTAGCATTCGGAATCTCTCTGAGCGTCTTCCCGTGGCACAGACGGGCGATGAGTTGCAACGGCTCGCCGAAACCTGTAACGACATGTTGGGCCGGTTGGAATCGGCGGTGAAGCGAATCGAGCAGTTTACCGCAGACGCATCCCATGAATTACGCGGGCCATTGTCATTTACACGCACGGTGGCGGAAGTGGCGATGCGCAATCCCCGCTCAGACGATGAAAGCCGTCAGGCATTTGCCGACATTGTCGAGGAATCGGCAAAGGCCTGTGTGCTGCTGGACGATATGCTAACCCTGGCGCGCGCCGACGCCAGTTCCAGCCATACGGCACTGGAACCAGTCAATCTAGCCGCGGTTGTTGAGGAGACCTGTGAGATGGTGCGGCCACTGGCCGATAAGAGACTCTTGGTTTTGTCCGTTTCGCTGGGCGGAGCGCGCTCGGCCAAGGTTCTGGGGGATTCTCCGAGCCTACGAAGACTGCTCTGGATTCTGCTCGATAACGCGCTGAAGTACACTGAAGCACCGGGCCGGATCGAAGTCAGCTTGAACGCAGTCGCGGGTAAAGCCACACTTCTGGTGCGCGATAGCGGCATGGGAATTGCTGCAACTGATCTTCCCCACGTCTTCGAGCGCTTCTACCGGGCCGATCCATCGCGCAGTCAAGTAGAGGGCAACGGACTCGGGCTGGCGATCGGCAAATGGATTGCCGAGTTTCACCACGCCGATCTTTCCGTGGAAAGCAACGAACACCTGGGAACGATATTCCGTGTGGTGTTTCCGCAGACGTCCTGATAGCACTGAATCCTAAGACAACTTGCGTTAGACCGTTCCGAATCGGTGTTGAATATTTTGTTGGCTGGCACCACCGCCTCCTGACCCACATCGGCGTGGTGGTACTCCATTGCGAAGGCGAGCTTTCGATTCCGACTCTGACGCGGTTGACCACTTAGTGCGGGAACTCCTATTGGTCAGCTGAAGAGCGCGTCGTCCCACGACTGCGGTTCGTCCCACATCGGCGTCGGTTCAAAGTAACCCGTTCCTGGCTTGAGATGACGCTTAAGCTCGTCATCGTTCAGCGAAACTCCCAGGCCTGGGGTATCGGGTACGCGGATAAATCCTTTGTTGATGATCGGATTTTCCAGCCCTGTGACGAGGTTCTGCCAGAAGGGCACATCGAGCGAATGGTTCTCCAGAGCGAGGAAGTTGCGCGTGGCCGCGGCGCAGTGAACGCTGGCCATGCAGCTTACAGGGGTTCCCGCAAAGTGCATGGCCATGGGCACACCATACTTGAAAGCCATATCGCCGATGTGGTGGGTTTGGAGGATTCCGCCTGAAGTCGCCAGATCGGGATGAATTTTGTCCACGACGTGCTCTCTGCATAGGGTCTCGAAATCCTCAACCTTGTAAATGTCCTCGCCGGTGAGCGTCGGCGTAGGGCTCTCCTGCGTAATCTCTTTGAGCAGATCGGTGTAGTACCACGGAATCACATCCTCGATCCACTCCAGGTTGAATTTCTCATACGCCTTGCCGAGCCGGATAACCGATTTCACGCCAATGTGGCCCAGGTGATCCATCGAGAGCGGCATTTCATATCCAATGTTCTCGCGCACCGCAGCCACGTACTCGCACAGGCGGTCGATGCCCTTTTCCGTCACCTCGGTAGCAATGAACAGGTTCGGTTGCACGTGCTGCTCCCAGCCGCTCAACCCGGAAGGCTGCATCATCGCGTCGGGAATTCCATCCAGTACGTTGATGCCCAGATCCATCTTCATCCAGGTCAGGCCCATCTCCTTGCGCTCTTTCGCGCGACGGCCATATTCAGCCGGATCCATGGATTCCGTCGTGTCCGCATAGATACGGATTTCGTCGCGCCATTTGCCGCCGAGCATCTGATACACAGGAATGTTGTAGACCTTGCCCGCGATGTCCCACAGCGCCATCTCCACCGCGCACACTCCGCCCGCCTGGCGCGCATTCCCGCCAAACTGCGCGATCTTCTGAAATAGGTAGTCGATGCGCAGAGGATTCTCGCCGAGCAGCCGGCTTTTCAAAACCATCGCGTACTGCGGCCCGGCAATGTCACGCACCTCGCCCAATCCGTGCACGCCTTGATTAGTGTCAATGCGAATCAGCACGCACGGACTTGGTCCTGGCTTGACGATCACCGCATAGCGCATGTCCGTGATCTTCAGGCTCGACGGACTGGAAGCAAGGTTCACGTTCTTGATCTCCGGCTGAGCTTCCGCGACGCGCGCAACAGCGCCGCCTGCCAGTAAACCGAGCGACGACTTGAGGATGCTGCGGCGGTCGATGCCAAATCGCTGCGTGTCTGACATTTCAGTCAATTCCTTCCATCGTGAAGTTTTTTGAAGTCAGCTGATTGTCGAGCGAACAAGATGAACAAGTGATATGCCCTCTAAGGCTCCGGCGCGGCTTGGCTCCGGTGTTCCGGCTTCAACTGCGTGGCCTTTGCAAGCAGCGCATCGAACTCGCTGCGCGGCATCTTCAACTTATCGGGATGCGCGTCGATCCACTTGGCGAATGCGTCATACTTTTCCGGCGTCCATCCCCCCTCGAACTGCGCGCCGTTCTTGCCCTCGCGATTCAGCTCGAAATTGTATTCGTCGGTCAGCGCCGTAAACTCCGCGGTGCTGATGGCGTCTTCAGCCAGAATCGCGGGAATGAAGAGAACTCCCTCCGGCTTGGCGAGCACCAGGTCGCCCGGCAGCACGATGGCTCTTCCGATGCGAACCGGTACGTTGATCCCGGTCAGCTCCATGTCAGCCCAGGCAGAAGGATCGTATCCCCGGTAGAACCCGTTGAAATCCGGAATCTCCCTGTTCTCTTCCTGATCGCGGATTCCCGCATCGAATACGAAGCCCGTGTGCGTATGTGCGGCCACTGCATTGCCCAGATTTGAGCCGATGAGGGTCCCTTCGATGATCTTGCCAAACCCGTCGGCAACGTACACGTCTCCAATCTGCAGCTCGTTGATCGGCCAGCTATTGGTTCCGCTTACGCGGCCTTCGGCCTTTCCTTCGGCAACAATGGCCCTTTGCATGTCGGGCCGTGTAGGCATGTATTGCGCGGTGAGTGCGCGTCCGGCGAATGGTTTATCAATATGTAACGCCTGCCAGCCGCCCTCAAATTGGTTGCGGTACCCGTGGTCGCGCAAATATTCCCATACATCTTCAATGGTCATATCCAGTGCCCGCTTCAGCAGAGCATCAGGCAGTTTAGGCCGCCCATCTGGAAATCGATCACCCTTCCACTCCGAGGTGTAGAAGAGAATCTGATCGCGCGTCATCTTCATCTGGGCGCGCGAAGGCAGAGCTACCAAAAGAGCGCAAATCACCGCAGCCATTCCAATCGCTTTTCTCATTTGAGTATCCTTCGTTGGGCGCTGAATCCCCAGACGTATGGTCGGCACATCAACCCTGTCTCATATCCTGCGAACCGCATGCACAAACTGCGATCACGGAGCACAGCAATTGTAGAACCTGTCGCTCGCCAAATTTCTTTCCCCCACGGAAACCGGGCGCCGAGGCGCCGGATCGAGACATTCTGCGACTGATTGAGAGGAAAGCCTATTTCTCTCCCGCAAGTTTGTGCAGGCGAGCACTCACATTCCAAAACGCCCGGCCGTCATGGTATCCGCGCTTCCAAATGGAGCCCTTGTCCTGAGTGATGGGCGGTCTAAACCGGTTGCCGTTGATTCCAGGTGGATCACCGGCTACCTGTCAGTTATGTTTCAGTAAACAATCTCGAGGCGTAATGGAGTTTTTTGCGGACGGCAGATTGCGTGTGCATCGATACGGATCCGAGTTTTTCGCAGACCCATTGAGCCTGGATTGTGCCCGGAAATATCGCTTCTGGGGATTTGAGCGATTCTGGCGATTCTGGAGTCGGTAACTTGCGTGTTTCGAACAGCGGCTAAGGTTCGCCTCCCCGCCCGGCACCAATCAAAGACCATTGAATCTGTAGCTCAACACGAGGCGGTTTGTTCCGTTTATCCAGTCTGCGGAATGGAAAGAATGCGCGAAAGCAGGCCAGTGTGTAGAATTTAATACCCATGGCCCCCTCCAGATTCCGAAAGGGAGGAATCATGCCCACTCCCCCAAAGGCCGGCCTTTCTGACAATTCGATTGGCGCACTCGCCTACTTCACTCCGATCATGGCCGTCTTCTTCCTGGCCATCAGGCGCTATAACAAGCGGCCTTTTGTGCGATTCCACGCCTGGCAGTCGCTCGTCTTCAATGTTTTCGCGATTCTCTTCGGTTATGTCATGTTCTTTTTCCTGGAGCGTGCCGCGTTCCTTGGGCCTCGTGTGGTGTTGGGTCTAATGTGTTTGACAGCGCTGCTTGTTTTCCTCATATGGCTTTGGTGTGTGATCGGCGCGTTGAATGGTAAGCGCGTCAAGCTCCCGGTCATTGGGGACTGGTCCGACGAGCAGGCATACAGGTAATCTGCCCGGCTTCTGCGGGCAGGCGGGCTCGGCCCCCCTCCCGGTACCTCCAATAAAGAAACTTTGAATCAGAAGCTTATAAATGCGCAGATTCGTTTGTGCCTGAATTGTGCCCACGCTCGCTCCCCATGATCGGGATCGGGCCCGTTCGAGTTCAGGACTGCCCTTCGCGATAAAGCAAAGAAAGATTCGGAAGTTGCGCTACAGCGGGAGTCGCGGAGATCGAAATGCTCGTAACTGGCGCTGCCAGTAGGCGAATGAAACCGCTTTCATTTGGAAATCTAGAACTCCCTGGTGCCGAGCACCTGTGTTGCAGATCACCCATGTGGTCGTTTCCCAATCATCTAAAAACGACGGTCCTGAGCCGTGTCGAACTCTACGCCGCCCCAAATGGCTCATGTATTCGCCAAAAGTAGGATCGAGGCAAGTTTTGTGACGATCTGACTTTTGGCCGCTACGCTTAACCTTGGAGCCTCAAAAGCACCTTACTCGCGACCCCGCCCATGCGAATTGAGGGATACGGCGTCAATTCGGCTCTTCGAATCGGTTCCGGCCGGATCAATGGATTCTGACGTTTGAATGCAAGATGGGCTAGGGAACCACCCTCCGCATTTGCCTGCCGGTTTCGCCGGGAAGAGCCAGGAACGCGGCCGCCGCGGTTGGTCACGGATCTTCGCGCTGAGTCGAGCGCGAGTCCGGCGTTGGGAGTCGGCAGAGAGAGTGGTTTAGTGCAGGCGGCCAGGCAGCACAAAATGCTCGGCGCAGCGCGGCTCGTAGGAGTCGCCGGGAACTTTGATGGGACTGTCAAAGGGCGCAGGCTTGCCGTCGATCAGCCGCTGCGAGTATAGAGCGCGGGCTCCGCAACTGCAGTAGGCCATGCACTCTGTAATGCTGCCGCCGTAAGCGTTCACCAGCCAGGTCAGGTTGAGCATCTCGCCAAAAGGCATGGCGCGGAAGTCGAGATCGAGGCCGCAGACAAGAACATCGTGTCCGGCATCAAGCAGGTACTTCACGAATAGAAAGAGCTGATCGACAAATTGGCCTTCGTCGATGGCAATGCACTCCACGCGCTTGCCGATCTTCTGTTCCGTGTCCCGAATTGCGCCGAGCACCTCCCATGGGTCGGCGGCTCGGAATTCAACGGCGCTCATTTTGCCGCCGCCGTTAGGATTGCGGCTTTCGACCACGCCGGGACCGCCCTTGGTGTCGTCACTCGGCTTGAGCACCATCACGTATTGCTTGGCGTACTGGCGCCGCATATCGGCGCGGCGCTGCAGCTCCGCGGTCTTGTTGCTGCGCATCGGTCCCATCATCAGTTCAAGCTTGCCTTGCACGTGCGAATCTCCTTAATTTGGCCGGGACTTGGTCCGAAACGTAAGGGAGTGGAACGCCCTTCCGGCTTTTCATCATAACGCGGCCGAGAGAGCGAACGCGGTGAGCGTTGGCATGGTTTGAGACGGCTTTTCCACCGAGAAAGAGGCGCAGGGCGCGGAGGCCGGCCAGCGCCGCGAATTATTTTGCGACAGCTCTCAATTCAGCGTCCACCGCTGCCTTCATTACGCCGCAATCGCCGAAGAAGCGGACAAGATCGCTGGTCAGGCTTTGAGGTTCGGCGGATGAGGCCACAGTGCTTTCCGCGGCAGACCTCGCCAAAGCGGGATCAAAGCTGCGCAGCGGAATCGACGTCATGCGCATCGCGCCTCCGCCCTGGGCATCGAGGATGAGCGACGTGAGCTTGCGCGCGATCGGCAGCGAAAAGCTCTCCGCGACGAAGACAAGTTTGCCGCGCGTGGTGATGACGACCGGGCCCTCGTCCGTAGAGTAGACCTGCTCGACGGAGCCGTCGCCGGATGGAGCGTTGAGATCGGAAGTGGCTTGCAATTGAACGCTGGAGTACTTGCGGCCCAGGTTCTTCGCATAAAGCTTGCTAAAAACCTGCGCGGAGTCGGCGTTTTTCCAGACGGAAAGATAAAAGAGGCCAATGGACTTGGTGCTGGCCTGTTCCTCGGGCGTGGTAGCGCTGCGGAGTTGCCCCGCCCAGTAAAGGCCGCCATCCCAGGCCGGAGTCAGGTCGCGGGACGCATTGTCGCCGCCGAAGAGCTCAGTGATGATGTGCACGTCGAGCTCGCCGATCTGGCCGATGTCGTAGGGCACGTACTGTGCGTCGACGATGGGATGAATGTTGGGCAACAGAGGAATGGCCGGAATCTTCTTTTGCTCATAGACGCGTGGGTTGATGATCTCCCAGCTCGACGAGGGCGGGCGGTCGAGTGCGCCGGCAAAGGCCGCGGTCTGGCCCTGGTCCATCCAGATGTCCTGTTCAAAGCTGAGGCCCTCGCGGTAAGGGAACAACATCGATTCCGAAAGCAGAAGCGGCGCGCGCGCCATTACCGGCGAATCTTCAGTGGAGTTCATCTGCGAGCGGACGACATCGAGCACTTCAGGATCTTTGACGAGGCTCTTGCCCAGCGGCTTCAGGATGTAGTCCATCATCACGGCCGTCGCTTGGCCTTCCGCCACGGCGTCGCGCGCCGTGTCCATCTCGTCGCGGGCTAGGTGGTCTTGATCGCCAACCGCGTCCTTCGACACGTCGTCGGGAGTCTGGTTGTCCCACTTCTCCAGGTCTGCGTGCTGATCCTGCAAAGCGTGGGTCAGCTCGTGGGCCATCACCGGCTTCTGCTCATCGGGATCCACCCAATCCAGAATGTTCACGGTCTTGGTCTTGGAGTCGTAGTAGGCCTCGATCTGTTCCTTGAGCAGCGCCAGCAAGAAAGGCTTGAGCTCAAAGTCGTGGTCCAGCAGGCCAAATTTCTTCAGGACGATCTCATCGCGCTCCAGGCGCTTGGCGCCCTCGTCTTCATTGAATTTCTCGTCAAGGTAGCTCTCCACCGCTGTGCGGGTGGTGAGGGTGCGCTTCACGGTGCTCTTGATGGGCAGGCCGGTTTCGTCGGATGAGAACTTGATGAGCTCGTCGACCAGCGCGAAGAGTTGTTGCGCCTGTTCGGGCGTAATCTTTGTAGCGGATTTGCCGGCTTGCGATTTGCCAGCTTGATTGTCCTGTGCCGCCGAAGCCTTTGCCGCGCCCGTGGTCGGCGCAGGCGCAGCGGGCTGAGGTGCAGGAGCGCCGAGTTGGGGCGCGGGAGCGGACTGCGCCCAGGTTGCCGCCGCCACTGAGAACACGAGGGCAGCGACTCCCCATCGCCCGGTTTGTGCCGCTTTCATGTGCCGATTCCTCATTCATTCTCCCTGCGGGATTGGATGCGCTTCCGGGTTCGCGGGCCGGGATTCCAGCTTGTCACTTCAAGGCTATAATCAGGATGCGGTTTGACGCCAAGTTTAGACAGAAAATCCGGCGCCGAATCACGGAAAAGCTCCCCATGCCCGAGACCGATCTCGCCCAAAATCTGCAGGCCACTGCGCTGGCCGGCCTGCTTGAGTCTTCACGTACATCGCACGAACTCATTGTTTACCGGGGCGTGTTGACCCCCGTAGAGTTGGACGCTCCGGAAACGGAAATAGCGGCGTTGGTGTTCGGTGCCGCTATCCACGATCTGGGCTGGATGCGCCGTGTCGCCGTTCGCGGGGCCGACCGCTTCCGCTGGTTGAGCGGGATGGTGACCAACACCGTCAACGATCTTTTCCCCAACACCGGCGCCTGGAACCTGGTACTCAACGCGCAAGGCCACATTCAGGGTGACTTAACGGTGTGGCGTGGCGGCGAGGAATCCTCACCACAACGACGGAGCGCGACTGCAACTGCAGCACTCGCGGGCGACCCTCTATTGGGGACCCCCTTTGCCGGCGAGTCAGAGCTGGAATTGGAGATTGCTGCCGACCAGTTTGAAAAGCTGCTGGCTCACCTCAACAAGTTCATCATCATGGACGACGTGGAGCTGGTCCCGCTTGGGGATGAGCAGGTGGGAGAGGCGGGCTCGGAGACGGCAATCGGCATGACTGGGCCACAGGCGGGCGAGGTGCTGGAGCGTGTGGGGCTGCCGGTCATCGGCAGCGCGATGGCGGGCACGACCGTCGAGTGGAACGGCTGGAACCTGAGAAATCTGCGCACCCATGGCGTGCTGGCGCAACACTACGAGTTCTGGCTGCCGTCTGCGGGGCTGGCCAAGCTATGGTCTTGCCTGCGCACCGGCGGAGCAACGCCGATTGGCAGTCGATCGATCGAGGCGTTTCGCATCGCCGAAGGGATTCCGGCATACGGAACCGACATGGTGGAGCGCGACCTGCCGCAGGAGACTTCGCAGATGCGTGCGCTGCACTTCGCCAAGGGCTGCTATCTGGGCCAGGAGATCGTGGAGCGCATCCGCTCGCGCGGTAATGTGCACCGGCATCTTCGGCCACTCGAGCTGTCGGGTCCAGCGCCCCAGGGCGGCGCGGAGTTGAAGCTCGAAGACGGAACGGCTGCCGGACAGATCACCAGCGCGGCCGAGTTAAAGCTACCGGCTGGCCCCCGCGTCTTTGCGCTGGGCATGATGCGCTCTGAACCAGAGGAGCGCGCGCAAGCATTTGCATACAAAGCCGGGGTAATCGAGGGAACGGCGCGGATTCTTGAAGCTCCTCCGAAGCTGGCCCAAAAACGCAAAAATTGAAAAACGCAAAAACTGAGCTGCCTCAAGCAGGGATGAGAAACTGAAAGTATGAGCGATACGCCAAAATTCGAAGTGATCGACCGCCGCAAGATGAAAGCGGAAGAGGAGAAAGAAGGCGGGCATCCGGCGCCTAAGGAGCCTGAGCAAACGGCTCCCGCCACGCCGGGAGAGCCTTCGCCTGGCCCGCGCCTGGTGGTGAATGAAACGCCGCGCGAGCATGCAAAGGAGCAGACCCCTGCACCCGCGGAGCCGGGCGCGACAGCAGAGCCAGGATTGCTGGACGAATTGCCCCCGCCGCCGACTGCCGCGGAGAGCCACGAGCAGAAGACAGCGTACGATGCTTCGGCGCAAAGGCTGGAGGATCTCATTCGCGCGCAGAATCCCGGCGTGGGCCCGCAGCCGCCGCTAGGATTTGAGCAGCTGGTGCAGCAGTTTTACGTAACCGCCATGCTCCAGATGGGAGCGGGCACGCAGGAGGGGCAGCGGCCGCGCGTCGACATCATGGGCGCGCGAGCCACCATCGATTTGCTGGGAGTGCTGGCGGAAAAGACACGTGGCAACCTGACGCCCACCGAGGATCGTGTGCTGCAAACCGTGCTCTTCGAGGCGCGCATGGCCTTTCTTGAACTGACCAGCATGGTGGGTGCACCCGCCGTGCCGCCCGTGCCGCCGGCGAAAAAGTGAGCCGTTACGCTGAAACCGAGAATCGTGGTTCGTGAATCGTGAGCGGCAATCGATCACTACCCGGCAGCCAACCGCGGACCACGTTTCACGAATCACGCTCCACCGTCCACGAAAACATGCAAGGTACGCTCACATTCATGGGAACGGGAACCTCGATGGGGGTTCCAACGCTAGCCTGCCAGTGCCCGGTATGCACGTCGCCCGATCCGCACGACCGCAGGCTGCGGCCCTCGGTGCTGCTGCGTTGGCCGGATCCCGCTTCAGGCGCCGAGCGCATTGTCGTCATCGATACCAGCCCCGATTTCCGCGAGCAGGCGCTGCGCGAGCGGTTGACGCATGTTGACGCCGTGCTTTATACGCACGGGCACGCCGATCATATCCTGGGAATGGATGACCTGCGCCCGTTGAGCTTTATCGCCGCGAAAAAAGGCGGCCCCATCCCGCTCTATGCCGATCGAGAAGCTGCTGCAACTCTCGAGCGCACGTTTGCCTACACGATTTCACCAGAGGCTACCTATACGAATCGCGCGCGCGTGGAGCTCATTCCACTCGCTGACCACAATCCAGTGCACGGCGTCGACTTTGTGCGCGTTCCGCTCTGGCATGGCGAACAGTGCATCGCCGGTTTCCGTTTTGGCAACGCAGCTTATATGACCGACGTGAGCGCGATCCCCGAAGAGAGCTTTTCGCTTCTGGCGGGTATTGAAGTGCTGGCGCTTTCGGCGTTGCGCCACACGCCCCACCCCAGTCACTCTACCGTGCAGCAATCAATCGAATGGTCGCGGCGCATCGGCGCCAAACAAACTTGGTTCATGCACATCTCTCACGACCTGGGCCATGAAGAAACCAATCGCGCGCTTCCTGCGGGAGTCAGGCTGGCGCACGACGGGCTGACGGTGCCGGTGACGCTATGAGTGCGGAGCCGATCAATAAAATTTCGCCGCGCAGCGATACGTTCGCGGTTTTTCGTTCGCTCCGCGAGATTCCGGCCGGCTTTGGTCCCACGGTTGCCGCGGTGGGCAACTTCGATGGCGTGCACCTGGGGCATCGCTCGATTCTTCGAGCCGCTGTGGCCGAGGCGCGAGCAACCGGCGCGCGGGCCGTAGCCATCACCTTCAATCCGCATCCCGAGCAGTTTCTGCGCCCGGCACATGCGCCAAAGCTGATCACGCCACTGTCTGAGAGATTGCGGCTGCTGGCGGAAACGGTGATCGATGCGGTGCTGGTGCTTCGATTCGACGCTGCTCTTGCCAATCTGTCGCCTCGCGAATTTGCGGAGCAGATTCTGATTGCGGCGCTGGGCGTGCGCAGCATGCACGAAGGGCAGAACTTCCGCTTCGGGCGCGGAGCAACCGCGGGCGTGCCCGAGCTGGCCGCCATGGGCAAGGAGCTTGGTTTTTCCGTGCACGTTCATGAAGCGGTCCGCGTGCGCGGGCTGGAAGTTTCAAGCTCCGCCGTTCGCGCGCTGGTTTCGGCGGGAGACATCCGCCGTGCGCGATGGATGCTGGGGCGGACGTTCTCGGTACTCTCAACGCCGGCCTCGGGGCGCGGCATCGGCACGCGATTGCTGGTGCCCACGGTGAACCTTGCGGCCTATGACGGGCTGCTGCCGGCCCTCGGCGTTTACGTTACGCGGCTCAAGGTTGGTGGGCGTTCGTTTCAGGCGGTGACGAACGTGGGCAACCGGCCAACGTTCGGCGAGGCGTCGTTCGCGATTGAGTCGCATATCCTCGACTTCGAGCCGATCGACCTGGACGAGACCACTCCGCTGGAACTCGAGTTCCTGCTCCGCCTGCGCGGCGAGAAAACCTGGCCTTCATCCGAAGCGCTCAAGGCGCAAATCTTCAAGGATGTTGCGCGGGCAAAGCGGTACTTCGCACTCTTGAGCGGCCGCTGAGCGTATGCTTCAGTGGCTTGACGTCAATGCCGGCTTGACTTCGGCCTTATTTGCCGGCTTCTTCGTCGGCCTTTGTGGGGAAGCGAACGCAGGCTTGACGATGGCAGTGCGTTGCTGGGATGGGAAAGTAGCTTTCGCCGCGGACGCTTGCACGGGAAGCTTTGCGGGCGGCGCGCTGTCCGCAATGTCCGGCGTCGCTCCGTCCTCGTCGCCAGGGAATTGCTCGTCGTCCTTGCCGGCGATCGCGGCGCGCATGAAGTTGATCCAGATGGGCAGAGCGGTTACCGCGCCCGTTTCCTTGTCACCCAGCGATTCGCGGCTGTCGTTCCCCACCCACACTCCGCAAGTGACCGACGGGGAGAAACCCAGGAACCACGCATCGGTAAAGCTGCTGGTGGTTCCAGTCTTGCCGCCCAGCGGATGGTTCAACTGCCTGGCTGCCGCGCCGGTGCCGTGATCGGTCACGCCGCGCAGCAACGTCATCATGGTGCGGGCCGTTTGCTGGTCAAGCACCTCGTCTACCGCGGGCCTCTCCTGCCACAGCGTGATTCCGTCGGCGTTCGAAACCTTGCGGATGAGGTGCGGAGCGACTCGAACACCGTCGTTGGGGAAGACTGCGTACGATGCCACTTGCTCTTCCAGCGTGATCTCCACCGCGCCTAGCGCCACCGGCAGGTAGGGAGGAATATTCGACGTGACGCCGAAGCGATGGGCCACGTCGATCACCTTGTGAATGCCCACGCGCGCTGCCAGCTTGAGCGCGGGGATGTTGCGCGACTCCGCGAACGCATTGGCGACGGTCATCGCGCCCTTGTAGTCGTTCTCGTAGTTGTGCGGCACGTAATCGCCGAAGCGCGTCGGCCCATCGACAATAATGTCGGTGGGTTTGACGCCATCCTCAATGGCCGCGGTATAAACGTAGGGCTTGAAACTGGAGCCTGTCTGCCGCTCAGCCTGCGTCGCCCGGTTGAAGACCGAGACCGCGTAGTCTCTCCCGCCCACCATGGCCAGCACGTCGCCGCTGGTGTTGTCGATGGCCATCAAGGCACCTTGCGTGCCGGAATCCTCTTCGAGCGATGCGCGGCGTTCGCCGCTTGCGGTAGCCACGTTCATGCGCACGTAGATGATGTCGCCGGGTTTGGCGAGCGCATCGCCGTAGCGGATGCCCGTCCACAGCCAGTCGGCGGGCAGCAGAAGGATCTCTGAGCCCGGTTGATCGGGTGGCCCGATGCGTGCGTGAATCTCCAGCGGAAGTGTACGCGTAACGATTGCGTGAACGTAGTCGCCGGGTCCAGCCAGGATCGCCCAGTCCGGATGGCGATAGTTGTCGAGCGTGATGTCGCCGGCAAGCACATTTTCCAATTTGCCGCGCCAACCGTGACGGCGCTCGTATGCGGCCACGCCGTCAACAACGGCGCTGTTGGCGACCTTTTGCAAGTCGAGATCGAGAGTCGTATCGACGCGCAGTCCGTCCTCATGCACTTCTTCGCTGCCGAAGCGCTTATCCAGTTCTTCGCGGATCGCGTCCTGGAACCACGGCGCCGGTAGACCCACTGGCCGCGCCATGCGCAGGCCAAGCGGAGCGTTGCGCGCAGCCTCGGCCTGGGCGTGGGTGATCACGCGGTCCCCCTCCATCTCGCTCAGCACAAGGTTGCGCCGCCGCAACGCGCGCTCTGGATTAAGCAACGGCGAAAACGCCACGGGTCCCTTGGGCAGACCGGCAAGCAGCGCCGCTTCGGTCAGTGTCAGGTCCTTCGCGTGTTTTGAAAAGAAATATTCCGACGCGGCTTCGAAGCCATAGTTCCCGCTGCCCAGGTAGATCTGATTGCCGTAGAGCGTGAAGATCTGTTCCTTGGTGAAGGCGCGCTCGATCTGAATGGCAAGATAGGCTTCCTGAATCTTGCGCATGGCCGTGCGGTCGGAAGAGAGAAAGAGATTGCGCGCCAATTGCATCGTGAGCGTTGAGGCGCCCTGCGCGCGGCCGTGGCTGCGAATGTCGTGCCAGACAGCGCCGGCCACGCGAAACACATTGATGCCCCAGTGCGATTCGAAGTTCTTGTCCTCAATCGAGATCACTGCCTCACGCAGAATGGGGGCGAATCCGTCGTAGCCAACCACCTCGCGGCGCTCCAGCGCGAACGAGCCGATGACGCGGTCCTTCCGGTCATAGAGATCGGTGATCGTGGAAGGCTGGAAATGCTCCAGGTCCTGAATCTGGGGAAGGTTTACCGAGTAGACGAGTGTGAGGCCGGCCAGAGAACCGGTAATAGCCGAGAGCATGATCAGTGCGACAAGGGCCGACCGCCCGGCCAGTTTGCGCCTTCGATGCGCGGGGAGCGGCGGCCTGGAAAAGCGGCGCTCCCTGCCCGGCAGGCGCTCGCCCAGTTGGTCTGTGGCGCGCTCTTTGGGTGGCAGATTGGACGTCGTAGCCAAGGCAGGACTGGCCTCACGGGCAAGCCTCCGCCATGCGAGGTGGAGGAGTGCCTCATCCTAAGGCTAGCATTGGATAGCTCTTGAAAAATCGCAGGTTACGCTGGTCGCATTACCTTGGTTAAGAGCGGGAACGCGTGCCTGAAAACGGGAACTGCGTCCTAACTCGTTAGCGATCAGCCGTTCTTCGCCTTCAACAGCGACAATGCCTGATTGAGCGGCGCGTCGCCGTTCGAAGGAGGCATCGGCTCGCCGTCGTCCTCGGGCGAAGCGACGACGACGTTGGGCGTTACCGCTACTTCCTGAATCTTCTTGCCGTCGGGGTCTTCGTATTTGGCGACCGTCAGCATGAGACCAGCGCCATCAGGCAGGTCAATGGTCTTTTGCACCGTGCCCTCGCCGAAGGTGTGCTCGCCGACCACGTCGCCGCGCTTCAGGTCTTCAACGGCGGCGGCAGTAATCTCCGGCGCGCCATAGGTGCCGCGGTTCACCAGCACTGCTACCGGCGCGTCTGTCAGCGAGAGCGAGGGATCGGCGCTAAAGGTCTGAAGCGGATACTTCTGCCCTTCCAAAGACGCCAGCGTTCCCTGCTTGATGAAGAAGTTAGCCAGGCGCACTCCCTGCTGGGGGTCTTCGCCGGTCGTGTCGCGGAGGTCAAGAAGAATCTTCTTGCTCTTGCCAGCGGCTTTGATCCGGGCAGCGATGTCATCGACACGAGCTGCGGTCAATATTCCCGGCTTGAGATAAAGAATGGACGCGTTTTCGTAGAACTGCTCACCCAACGGCGGCGCCGCGAGCGCCGCGCGCGTCAGCTTGATCGTGTCGGGATCGGGCTTGAACGGCCGGACGACCGAAATCGTGACCGTGGTGCCGGGCTTGCCGGAGAGCATGAAGCGCACGATGGCCAGCGGCAGATCGTGAGTCGCCTGGCCGTCAATCAGGTCAATGAGGTCGCCATCGCGCAAATGCTCCTGGTCGGCCGGCGACCCGGGCAGAACATTAACCACCGTGGCGTATCCGAACCGCTTGGAGATGGTGAGCCCCACCTGTGCATTGTCGGTTGCGGGGCGGTCTCTATAGGTTTTGTATTCGGCCGGCGTCAGGTAGCTGGAATCGGGATCGAGCGAGTCGAGAAGACCGTGGAGCGCGCCGGTGGTCACAGAGGGAATGTCGGGCTGGGTCACGTAGTAGTTCTGAATCTTGCGCAGTACCTCGGCATAGACGCGCATCTGCTTGTAAGCCGCGTCCTGTTCGTCGCCGGCGTGTACGCCGATGTATCCGAGCTCGCCCAGAACATAACTCAGGCCGAGGCCGGCAAAGATCACCACGGAGATCGCAAAGACAAAACGCTGGAAAAATCTGGACACACACACCACCGGAGCAGCCCTAAGGGGAAGCCAGCCGCTCACACTCTATATAGACGTAATGATAGCCTAAGCAGCACTCGAAGAGTGGCCTGGAAGCCGGAGATCTCTGGAAACGAAAGTGTTAACCGGGGCCGCGGCGTAAGTCGAGCGAGACCGTCACTCAGGCAGGACAAATCTGATGGTCAGGCAATTGCCGCCCCCCTTGCCGGTTTCGATCCGCTCATATTTGATCGTGCTGGCGAACTTCCGCATGAGAAGGATGCCGCGGCCTCCAGGCCGAAGAAAATCCTCTGGCGACGGCTCAACCAATTCTTCAATATGCTCAGGCTCCAGCGGATCGAAAGGGGGAGCCTGATCCTCGATGGTGAAGACGAATTCGTGCGCGTTCGGCGAGGCACAGTCGACGGTGAGAGTATGACCGGGGTCCCCGTTGTAGCCGTGCCGGATGACGTTTGAAATTGCTTCCTCGAGGCAAAGGTGGATGGCGAACGCCGTGTCGGATGGGATGGCGAATTGAGCGATCAGCGCCTCGACCCAGGGCCAGAGCAAGGCCATGTCGTCAAGCTGACTTTTCAGGGTCAGCCGGGACACGTGTTTGGCTGTGTCTTCTGCGGGCATAGCCGCCACCGGAGAGGAGATGGTGCTCATTGCAACGCGGCAATCGCCGTTGCCAGATCGTGGTGAACCGGCAAGATGGAGTCAATGCCGCTGGTCTTCAGAACCGATTCCACCATCTCGGTGGGCGCGTAAAGGACAACTTTGCCACCCTTGCTGTGCACCGCTCGCGCGGGAATCACGATGGATCTCAATCCCATGGAACCAAGGAAGGTGACCTTTTGCAAGTCGATCAGCAGTTTCTTTGCGCTGCCCGCAATCAAATTCATCTTCATATCAACGGCCGCAGCGCCGCCAATGTCCATGCGTCCATCCAGCTCGACCCGCGTGATGCCGCCATCCATTTCATGCGTGGAGAGTTCCATTCCCGTCGCCCTTTTCTTTTGTTTGAGTTCGCTGATTCTTCGAACCAGATGCTACGGGACAATTGTGAAAGTCCTGTTACAAACGCAAAACATCAGAAGAGATTGGTGATGCTGCTGGAAAAGGAGATGTAGACGACCGCATCCTTTGCGATCGGCTGCGTGATTTTCGACACTGCGTTGTCGTTCTCCATCAGCTGCACCTTCATCGTCTTGGTCTTCTTGGCCTTGAAATCGGAGCTCACCGGCTTCGAATCCCACTCCTGGCCGCCGCTCTTGAACGAGACCTCGAACTGCTGCATGCCGGGCGGCGCATACAGATTGTCCAGGCTGGTGCCGTCACCGGTGACGAAGTGAAGATAAGGTTGCCTGTTCATAGACACGGTGAAGGGAATGCCCTTGGGGAACTTGCTCACGTCGATCTTCAACTTGCCATTTTTGTTCGGGTCGGCCTTTCGGGGATCGAAAGCCGCCGGAGCCGCCGGCGTGGGCGTTGGTGGTTTAACCGGTGCCGGCGTGGGGTTTTGAGTGGGGTTGTTCGGTGCAGTCGGCGGCGTGACTGCGGCCACCGGCTGCGGTGTGGGCGTCGTCTTTGCCGCGGTGGGCTTGCCCGGAGTGGGCTTGCCCGGAGTGGGCTTGCCCGGAGTGGGCTTGGCCGCCGATGGCTTTGTAGCTTTTGGCGCGGCTTCGGGTTTCGCTGGCGTGGTTTCAGGTCCGGCTGCTGGAGGTTGTGTTTCCGGCGCGGGGGGCAGAGGCTCTATTTGCTGAGGACTCGGCTGCGGCGGCGGGACCGGAATCTTGACCGCTTGAGGCGGAGGCGGAGCGGGCTTTCTATGCGCGTACCAGTACCAGCCGCCGGCAATCGCCGCGCCGAGCCCGGCAACCGAAAGCAGTGCGATGGCAAAAACACTTCCGAACTTCTTTGTCGTCGCCGGTTTTGCTGTCGGCGGTTTTGGGGCCTGCCTCGCTCCGGATTTGTCGGTTGTGACCACCGGCGCAGGCCGAAGCGACCCGGAGATCGCGTTTGGACCCAGCGTGGCATCGGACTCCATTGCGGAAGGCATCAGCGGAGCAGACTGCATCACGCTCGTTACCGGGCTCGAGCGGACGGACGCCAGGTCCAGCGCAAGCTCCTCGCCGGTCTGGTAGCGGTCCGCAGGGCTCTTTGCCAGGCACTTCAGGATGACCGCTTCGACCCGCCCGGGAATGGCAGGATTGAGCTTCGCCGGAGGAACCGGCTCGGTGTAGACGACCTTATACGAGACGGCGGTCATGGTTTCGCCGGGAAAGGGCTGCTCGCCCGTGGCCAGCGAATAAAGAATCACACCCAACGAAAAAAGGTCGGCGCGGCCGTCAATGGGCGAGCCCGTGAATTGCTCCGGCGGCATGAACGATGGCGTGCCCAGCAATTGCCCCGTCGTCGTAATGTCGCTTGACGCCAGCTTGGCAATGCCGAAGTCCGTGATGCGAGGCCGCTCGCTGCCGTAAACCTCCTTCGAGGTCATCAGAATATTGGCGGGCTTGATGTCGCGGTGAATCACGCCCTGGCGGTGCGCGTAACCCAGAGCTTCGGCGATCTGCTGCCCGATTTCGCAAACGCGATCGAGGGTAAACCGCTCGCCTTTTTTGATGGCTTCGCCCAGCGTCCGACCCTCGACAAATTCCATCACCAGGAATGGCGCGCCCTGATCCTCGCCTACGTCGAAAACAGGCACAATTCCGGGATGCGCCAGTACGCCGGACGCCCGTGCTTCACGGTAAAAACGAGTGCGATACTCTTCGCTCTGAGCGCCTTCGAGCGCCGTAGTATGGATCGTCTTCAGCGCGACAATACGTCCGACGGCAGGGTCCTTGGCCTTGAAGACACTTCCCATGGCGCCGCGGCCCAATTCCTCGACAATCTCATACCTGCCAATGCATTTGGGGACGCCCATGGTGAGGATTGTACCAATCCCAAGCGACGAACTTCAGTCGATTGAATAGTAAGGATTTTGACCCTTGGGAAGCTTAGAGCCTGTTATTAACTTTCGCACGCGCAGGGCATAACAGGCCTACGCCGCCTTGCGGTAGCGCACCACCAGCAGCGTCAGGTCGTCTGACTGGCTCGCTCCCCGTGTAAAGGCTCGCACCGCATCCAGGATCGCCTGCTTCAGATCTTCAACCGACTCGTCCACCCGGCCCTCAAGCACCTTGCTCAGCCCCGTAACCTCAAAGAGCTCATGATCGGGATCCTCGGCTTCCGATACGCCATCGCTGAAGAGCACTAGCGTGTCTTCCGGCTCGAGCTGCAGCTGCGCCGACGGGAAATCGGCCTCCTCAATCAGGCCAACAGGGAACGATCCCTCCGAGTAAAGCTCGGTCACTTTCCCCTGGCGAAGAAGCAGCGGCGACGGGTGTCCCGCCTTGATGTATTCGAGCACGCCGTCTGCGCCCACCATGCCGATAAACATCGTGGCGTAGCGGCCCACCTCAGAGTGATGGCAAAGGAACCGGTTGATGTGGTTGAAGACCTTCACCGGGTCGGCACCCATTGACATTCCAGACAATGCGCCTTGCAGCATCGTCGTCAGCAGCGCTGCGCCCAACCCCTTGCCACTCACGTCGGCAATCAGAACTCCGGAGCGGTTCTCGCTCACCGGAAGCACGTCGAAATAGTCGCCGCCCACTTCATGACAGGGATAGTGCACGCCGGAAACGGCAAGGTGCGGAAAATCGTTCAGTCCGTGCGGCAGCAGCGCCTGCTGGATGGTCCGCGCAATCGATAGCTCTTGCTCCAGCCGCTGGCGCTCGCGTTCCCGCTCTACCAGCCGCGCATTGTCCATAATGCTGGCCGCCTGCACGGCCAGTGCGTCCAGAATCTGGCGGTCGAGCGCCGAGAACGCGGCGATGCGGCGCGAATCCAGATAGATCAAACCCAGCAATTGGCCGGGCTCCTGCTCGGCGCCCGTGTCGGCGGTCGAACGCGATGACGCATACAGCGGAATCGCCACCACCGCGCGCAGTCCCTGAATGACGATGCTCTCCGCCGCCTTCAGATCCAGGCCCGCCAGGTTAAGGTCCTCGGTGATCACGGCCGACTTTTTGCTGATCGCCTGGTTAATCGCTGTCTGGCTGGGGTTCAGTGTTTCAGGCGGCAGGTTCTCAGCCTTGTTGCTGCGGGCCTGGTGGACCCGCAACGCGCCTGAGGCGTCAGGCTCGATCAACAAGCCGCGGTCGGCGTGCGTAACAGAGATCGCATGATCCAGCATCGTGCCCAGCACGGCATCGAGAGGCAGCTGCGAGTGCAGAAGTGAAGTTGCCTCCAGCAGCAGATTCAGCCGGTTTAATCCGCCGGTTACAGTCGTGCCTGTGAAGTCTGAGATTGAGCCGATGCGCGTGAGCAGGTTGGCCACCGACTGCGGGCTGGGTGCAGGGGCAGCCGCCGCCGAATGAAAAACGACCCGGTAACTGTCTTCCAGGCCAAAGGTGATCAGGTCGCCATCGCGCAGCGAGTGCTGCTGGACCTTGGCGCCGTTCACAAACAGGCCGTAGCGGTTGCCGCGGTCAAGCAGCCTGTAGCCAGTGCCTTCGGCCACAATCGTTGCGCAGCGGCGCGATATGCGCCCGTCGTCAAGCTGCAGCTGGTTGTCGCCCTCGCCGCCGCGCCCAATGTTGAAGGGCTCTTGCGCCACGGCAACCTTCTCACGGGAGCTGTCCGGGGCAATGATTTCCAGCACGGCTTCGGTTTGCAGGGAATGTTCGGCCATGAGATTTGACGTGGGCAAATTCTAACATGCGGCATCGACAAGACTTGAGCGGAATCATTCGCTGGCGCTGCGGCCTGAGTCGGCTGGCACAACAGCCTGCGGAGAAAATCCCTCGGAGTGAAGTCTTGTATCAGGGCACGAGTTTACTCGTGTCGCAAATGTCTCAAAAACGATCGTGGCCTTAGCCGCTGAGGGGCGAACAGCGAGCGGCTGCTCCATGCAATGGCCTGCCGAGCCATAGCCCGACGGGCGAAGGCTGGTGGCGGGAGGCAGGATCGAACTTGAGCCGCTTTGCGGGCGTGAGCGGAGCGGGAGCCCGCAGGCGAAATCCTGAGCGGAGCGAAGGATCGAGGAAGCAATGGTGGCGGGAGGCAGGATCGAACTGCCGACCTACGGGTTATGAATCCGTCGCTCTAACCATCTGAGCTACCCCGCCACATAGGGAACGCGCCGCGTAAAACCGCGCCAGATTTGATTTTACGGGGCTGAGAAAATCCGGTCAATCTGCGCGGGCAGCCTTTCCTGCGACAATTTGGGCATTGATCCCACAGCATTAAGGAGCACTTTGATGCCGAATCTTTTGCATATCGACTCCAGCCCGCGCGCGGCGTCGGTTTCGAGCCGACTCGCTGCCGCATTCGTCGCAAACTGGCGGCAGCAAAACCCCGCGTGCATCGTTGTGCACCGCAACACTTCGCTCGAACAGATGCCTTATCTCGACGAGGGCGCAGCTGAAGCATTTCTCGATCCCGCCGGCCAATGTACGCCCGCCCGCACGCCGATCCAGGCTATCTCCGATCGCTTCGTCGACGAGCTCCTCGCCGCCGATGTTCTTGTTCTCGGCGTGCCCATGTGGAACCTCTCGATCCCGGCGTCACTCAAAGCGTGGATCGATCTGATCGTGCGCGAGGGCCGCACCTTTGCATTCACTGCAAACGGAGTGGCCGCGCTCGTGCCGCCGGGCAAAGAGGTTTTCGTCTTTTGTGCCCGTGGTGGAGCGTATCCCGCCGGATCGGACCTCCGCGCCCTCGATTTTCAGGAACCGTATCTACGTGCAATTCTCGGCGTCATCGGACTCACTCAAATCGAGTTCATCTACGCCGAGCGTCAAAGCGAGAGCCCCGAGGCCGCCGCCGAAGGCCTGGCCTGCGCCGAACGCGCCGTGGCTTTGCTCGCGTAGTCCCTCAGTCCCTAGTCCCTATGTACCTGCTTTCGATACACTCGTCTCCATGAGCCCCCTCCGCATTGCAGGCGTCATCCCGGCGCGCCTCGCATCCACGCGCATGCCGCGCAAAGTTTTGCGGCCCATTGCCGGGCGGCCCATGGTCGAGTGGGTGTGGCGCGCGGCCAGCGCCAGCGGACTCATGGATCCAGTGGTTGTTGCCACCGACGCGGAAGAAGTCGCCGAAGCCTGCCGCGTGCGCTCGATTCCCTTCGTGATGACCTCGCCCGATTGTCCCAGCGGATCGGACCGGGTGAGGGAAGTCGCCCGCCAGATCGACGCCGACATCTACGTCAACATTCAGGGCGACGAGCCGACCCTCACGCCCGATTTTTTTCCGCCGCTGCTCGGTCTATTCGCCCGGCCCGAGGTTGAAGTCTCTACACTCGCCGTCAGTTGCCCTCCGCAAGAATTCACCAATCCCAACGCCGTAAAGGTCGTCACCGCGCTCGATGGACGCGCACTCTACTTCTCTCGCGCAACCATTCCCTTCGACCGCGATGCGATCGGCTTCACTGGCTATCGCAAGCACCTCGGAATCTATGCCTACCGCAAGGCCGCGCTGGAGCGGTTTGCCGCGCTGCCGCCCTCGCCGCTTGAAAAGCTCGAGCGCCTCGAACAATTGCGCCTGCTCGAAAAAGGCATCGCCATTTACGTAGCCGACTCGCCGCGCGACACCATCGGCGTGGACACGGAGGAAGATCTACTGAGAGCTGAGGCGCTGCTGAGCCGCTCGTAGCTCGATCGGCCTTGCGCCGCCAAAGTTGTCAAGTCGTTATTCCGCTATCCCTCTGTATCCACGCTAGTTAATTTCGCCGATTATTTCCGGCTTTTAGCGCAGAATGAAAAGCATGATCATTCGTCTAACGCTCCCTTCTTGGCCGACTTTGTCGGTGCTTCACCAAGCTCTTGCGCGGGCTTTGGGCACCGCCGTTGTCATGTTTCCCGCGATCGATCCGGCCCCTCGAAAAATAAATAAAGAAAAAATTTTGGATGTTTCACCAAACCTTCGCCATTTAACTCGTTTAGAATCAGCAAAGCTGCCCTGAGGAGTGCGTCAAAATGCACGGAATTGTGTCGCATTTACGCCAAACAACTTCTTTGTTTTCAACAAATCGCTGATGCATTTTGCACCTTGCGTTCAAACATCTCTATCCGTTTGAATCCGCTGGGTTTGTTAATTGCAAGCAAGATTCGGATAGCGTAAGAATCGCGTACGAGCGAACATGAACTTCATGACCGCAACCTCGATTGCAACGGCACAATTCGCCTCCGCCATCCCAATGAGCATCGCTGCCATGTCACCAACTTCGACCCTCGATCCCGATGCCGCCTGGAAGCAGCTCGCCGCGCGCGACCCCAATGCTCGCTTCGTTTACGGCGTCACGACGACCGGCGTCTTCTGCCGTCCGGGTTGCGCCAGCCGCAGGCCACTGCGCCAGAACGTCCGCTTCTTTCACTCTGCTGCTGACGCGCAGGCCGCGGGCTTTCGCCCTTGCAAGCGCTGCAGTCCTGCATCGACCGCGCCAGGCGGAACTTTGGACAAGATTCGCGCCCATATCGAGAAGAATCTCGATCGCCCCGTGCAGCTGAAAGAATTGGGCCGTGTCGCCGGTCTGAGCCCCTTCACCGTGCAGCGCCTCTTCAAACGCGAGATGGGCGTGAGCCCGTTGCAATATCAGCGGGCCATGCGCGCCGGTCAGCTGCGTAGCGCCCTGAAGCAGGGCGAGAGCGTGACCAATGCGATCTACTCCGCCGGCTTCGGTTCATCGAGCCGCGCCTACGAAGGAAACCAGTTAGGTATGACGCCGGCGCGCTTTGCACAGGGCGGCCGCGGTGAGCACATAGGATTTGCCTCGGCGCGCACGCCCTTTGGCTGGATGATCGTGGGAGCCACGGAGCGCGGGCTTTGCTGGCTTTCGCTTGCTGACACCAAATCGGAAGCGGGGAAAAGTCTGCGCGCGGAGTTTCCGGTAGCCACGCTGCGCCCCGATCCGTCGCTTTCAAAGCTGGTCGATTCCGCGCTTGAGAGCGTGCGCGAGGGAAACGATTTGACGAGGACCGCGCGCCAAAGAGACGCTCTTGACTTAAGGGGCACAGTCTTTCAACTTCGCGTCTGGCAAGCACTCCGCCAGATTCCACGCGGTGAAACGCGCAGCTACTCACAGTTGGCGCGCGAGCTTGGCGATCCCAAAGCAACGCGCGCCGTCGCTCGTGCCTGCGCCACCAATCGCGTGGCGCTGCTCGTGCCGTGCCATCGCGTGGTGGGTGCAAACGGCTCGCTCACCGGCTACCGCTGGGGGGTCGAACGTAAGCAGCAGTTGTTGAAAGCTGAGCGAGCTTGAACCAACATGGATCAGGCCCCCATCGGCGGTCAGCGCGTTTGCAGCCAGTACAAGCTTCAGCCGGTATAGCCGCCAGAGGCGTAGACGGTCTGGCCGCTGAGCCAGCCCGAATCCTCTGAGGCCAGGAAGGCCGCGACCTCGGCGATATCGCGCGGTTGTCCGATGCGGCCAAGCGGTGTATCAGCGGCGGCTTGTTTTTGGAATTCGCTGCCAATGAAGCCCGCAGTGTGCGTGCCTTCGGTTTCGATCAAGCCCGGATTCAGAGCATTGACCCGAATCTTTTTGGGACCGAGTTCCTTGGCAAGCGAGGTGGTGATAGTGTTGACGGCTCCTTTGGTCGCGCTATAAACGGCGGCGTTCGCGAATCCTGAAGCCACCACCGAGCCGATGTTGATAATGCTTCCGCCTGCGGGATTAAAGCGCTCGACGGCGGCCTTGGTGGTCAACAGCAACCCAAGAACATTGAGGTTGAATTGTTTGTGGAAGTGCTCGGGCGTGATCTGATCCAGCGGGCCGAATTCATAAATGCCGGCGTTATTGACCAGGATGTCGATGGGGCCAAGCTGCTCGGCAACGGTCTTGACGAAAGGTCCGACAGAGTCGGGATTCGAGAGGTCGGCCTGGAAGGCGATGGCTTTGCCGCCGGCGGCCTTGATCTCCGCAACAACTTTTTCTGCGCATGCTTTGCTGCCCGAGTAGTTAACCGCCACAGCGGCTCCGCGCGCCGCCAGCTCGCGGGCGATCGCCGCGCCGATGCCTTTCGATGCGCCGGTAACCAGCGCGACTTTGCCTTGAAGATTGTCCATTTGTCTGCTCCCTGACCGGAATGTCATCGCTTCGACATTTCGATAACTGTCGAATTGATTCAGGGAACAGGAAGAAGGATTCAGAAGCTTTGTGGAAATGTTCTTTTGCCCGGTCAGCGCCCCGGAATGGCGACCGGTTCAAGTGCTGCCAGTCCGGCAGCCAGCGAGGCGAGAACTCCCGGACGAAGAGAGAGATAGTGGAACTTTCCTTCGCGGCGGACCTCGATGAGGCCGGCCGTTTCGAGCTCCTTGATGTGATGCGAAAGCGTGGCTGCGGAAATGGGCAATGTAGACAGCGCCTGTGAGCATCCAAGCGGACAGCCGTTCATTGCGATTTGCTGTAGAAGCTCGAATCGCCGCGGATCGGCCAGCGCCTTCAATATGAGCGCGCGCTGCGCGCGGTCCACACGCGCGGGCTTCTTTGCTTTTGTTGTTCGCGCGGCTTTTTGAGAGTGTGCCATCGGATCCGTTCCATGCAAAGGTGAGTGCAACCCATTTTAGATCGATTCGGCACGGGGATCGATTCAGTGACGAGCCAACCTGCGAGTTACCGGCGACGCCAGCCCACGGGAGATCGCACAAGGAAAAGGGGCGAGCTCAATGCCCGCCCCTTCAGCTCATTCCGTTCGTGGTCTCGCTTCCAAACGAAGCGACGTTGATCCTAGTGGCATCCGCCAACTACTTTCCCCCCTGCCGCACCGGGAGTGGTGAGGAGGGCAGGAATTTTAGCAGTCAGCGTCGGCGGCTCATAGTTGAAGAACACGCCCGAGCACGCCACATCTCCATTCAAGCGGAAGAGCGCATAGGTACCCACGGCTCCGCCGCTGTAGCTCGTCTTTGTTCCTGATATGGCATTTCCCGACTTGAGCAGCGTCCCGCCCGATTCGAGCGCTTTGAGCGAGAGCACGTACCAGATTCCGTTGGCTCCGGAGCGTGCATCGGGAGAGGCCGCGTCGAGTTCCTGCGCCAGGCCATCGGCCCTGAGTACGGCATTCAAATGAGAGATGACCGGCGTTTGCGCATCCGGCGGCGCGCCTCCCGGCGGCTTGGGTACGTCAAAGACGTCCGGCTCGGTGAGCGACTTCAGGTATGCATCGATAGCGTCCTTGATTGCCTGCTTGTCAGCCGCCGCATGCGCGTCTGCTGGAGCTGCTCCCGATGTGCCCGGTTCAGCGGCGGGAGCCTCTTGTGCATTTTCACTCGGTCCTGGAGCGACGCATTCGCGCGCCTTGATGAGCGCAACGTATTTGGTTAGAAACGGCGAGTGATTGGCGTCGATCGTGGTCAGCGAATACGGCATGTAGCTATCGGGGATCACGACGTCCATCCCCAGCGCTCTCAAGTGTCCTGCCACGTCGTTGACCAGGGTGCGATCCAGGATGTTGCCTTCGAGTGGCTTTGTTTCCGCGGTCGCGCTCAGCAGCGACGCCGCAAACTCAGCTGCCTGGCTCTCCGGGAACATCGACAGAATCGTGCCGCCCAGCGTCGTGGCCGCTCTTGTTGACGCAC
>JBEKRG010000016.1:0-52905 GCA_049518955.1 Occallatibacter sp. | reverse complement strand
GGCCGCCGCCGCTGTCATTCCCTGGTATTCCGCCGATTCCAGCGTCATTCGCAATGCGCTCGTGCTCCTTCTCAGTTTCGTGTTTTTGGGAGGCGCGATCGCGGTCGTCGCGCACAGAGCGGACCCGCGGGTTTATATCGCCTCCGATGTCGAGCAACTTCTGGGTTTTCCGCCCATGGCGCAATTGCCCGACTTCTCTGAAGTCGCCAATGAGATTACAGAAGAGCATCTTCTGCGGCTGGCCTCTGCAATCGATCTGGGATTCAGAGACCGCGACTTCAGGCGTTGTGTCTTCACTGGTACTGGCCCTGAAGTCGGCGTGACAACAGTCGCCACTCGCTTGAAGCAGTTGTTGGAGACGATGGGAAGAGCGGCGGTGGTTGCGGATGGCGCGGAAATCTCGAACGGGGCGGAAGGCACTCAAGGGGAGATCCTCCTCGTCGACGCCGCGCCTCTCGCTGATTCGGAAGAAACGGAGCGGCTGGTGCTGTCCGCTCACTGCACCATCGTCGTGATCGAGTCCGGCGTGACCACGCGCGCACAGTTGCGTACCGTGGCCAACATTCTCCAGCGCGTCAAGGCGCCTGCTGTCGGGTTCGTCCTCAACCGCGTGCGTTTGGCAATGGCCGATCCTGAGTTCCGGCGCTCCATCAGGGAAATGGGAAAGCAGCTCCGCAAGCAAGGCCAGGCTACGGACTGGCAAATGCTCCGGACACTCGAGCAGGCGATTGAAGAGGGCCGTGCCAGCCTTGACCTTGACGTCGCGGCCTCACCGATTCGGCTCGCGGAAAAACCGCAGGAAAAGACCGCTGAAGGCGCTCCGCCGTACGACGAATTCTTTAACGCCAACAGACCCGCGCCCACAAATCAGGCTGAGCCCGTCGGGCCAGCTGCGGTCCACGGTATTCAACTCGTCCCGCGCTCGTTGCCGGGGCCCGCGAATCAGACGCCGGAGGAGATTCCATTGTCGCTGACTGAGATTGAGTCGCAATTCGATCAGGTTCTCCCGGAACCAAAGGCTGAGAACAACGAGGCGCCGCTTGCGGCCCCCAGCGGCCCAAACGGCAACGGGACAAGCTACGAGCCGGTGAATCCAGTACCGGAAAAGACTGCCCACATTTCGCTGCCTCGGCTGAGCGACTTGAGGGGCATGCGCTTTTCGCAGGCGCTCAAAGAGCTGGATCTCGCAAGGCATCCAGTATCGCCAAGTGTCGGTATCGAGATGCTGATGAGCGCGATTGCACCCTTTGAGCCGATGTTCACGCGCATGGAGCCTGCCTCAGTGAAGAACGAAGATTCGCCCGCCGAATTTGATCTACCGGCTTCGCTGCGGGCCTTCATTCCGATTTCCGAATCGGGAGTTTCGCCTGGGGCAAATGGTGGAATCGCCGCGGAAGGTACCGGCGCTAATGGAAATCTTTTGAATTCGACTTCCTTTTCGCCCAAGCCCGAGCAGCAGGCGATAAACAAGGAACGTCGCGGGGAAGAGGGGGAACCATCGCGGCCCGGGCAGAAGATCGCAGGACAAAAACTAGCCGGTCCTTTTGAACCTTTACAGATTCTGCCGTCGCGGCGCGGGCAATACAAGAAAAAGAGCTGACGGCCGCGAATCCAGTGGACATGGGACAAGCTTCGGAGGTCAGTGATTCTTTCAGGAGCTTGATAAGCAATCAGTTTTAACGAGATATATTATCAATAACTTAAAGCTCGGAATGCCCAGCCTCTTGCCCGCTTGAATGGGGGCAGGGGCTGGGCTTTTTACTCCTCTTCGCAGTTAGGGCTCAGGATCCTGAAAGCAAAAGCCATCAGGCAGGGATGATTTGGCGCCCAGGCGATAGGAAGCTTCACTCAGTGTTCCGCCCGGTCCCCGCTGCGCTTGCGAAAAACGATTTTGAGTTCCCGGCGCCAATGTTCGCTGAGGGCGATGAATTCCCAGCCGATCTCAGGGGACAGATAGCGCAGCACCGTATCGTTCGCGGGATGAATGCGCAGAGCCGGCGCGGCAAGGATCAAGCGGGGAGAAAGCGGCGAAACTTCAGCGCCAACAAAGTAGCCATTTCGCTCGAAGGCCGAAAGCGGCGCGCTCGCGGGTGGAGCAACTTGGCGGTCCGCGTTGAGTGCTCTCACGCGAATCCAGTAGTCGAGGGCCTGCAAGGGCAAATGCAGGTCCTCGCCGCCCTTTAATTCCAAAACCACCAGCCGGCCGTTTCGGTCCAGCGTGAGCAGGTCGAGCATGCCCCGGTCACCGGTGGAGAGCGCGGGAACCTGCGCGTAGAGCTGATCGCCGCGCAGCTCCGGCAGAGGCTCGCCGATGCCGGACCGCAGATGCGACTCGAGCCACCGTTCAGGCGCCATGCGAAAAAGAGGATCGGTATGCGCGCCGTCAGCGTGACGGCTCGAGAAAAGACGCTCAAAGAGATCGCGGCAAAGAGGCTCATTTTCTTCGCTGAGCGGCGTCTCGTTTGCGCCGGCGCCAAAGGTCACTTCATCCTGGCGCGCAAAAGAATGTGCCGATGCGCCGTGGCGTACCCGGGCAAACTCAAGGCCGTGCACGAGGAGCCCGACCTCGGTCGCGGAATGCGGACGGATCTCGACCCGCTCGCGCGCCGCGCCGGGAACGAGCGCGAGCAGGCGATCGATGCCAGATCGGCAGCGCTCGAGAGAGGCGGCTGAAGAAAATGCATGGACGAGGCGCGAATCGAAGTTGCCGGTGTCGCGAAAGTCAATCGCCGTCAGCTCCTCGCTGCGTTCGTCGAGCGTGAATAATTGAAAGTCCGCGGCCGAGTGATTGAGCCACGCCATGCGCTCAGCCGTCGTGCGCCACGTTCCCGCGGGAACCACGACTTTCAGGCCGCCGAAGTGGCGGCGCGCGTCGCCATGGTTGCGGCAGTAATCAAGCCAGAGAATTCCCAGAGCGAGGGCGCCGTCGATCGTCGACGCGGATTCGGCGTCGCCAACACCGATCACCGCGTCGGCTGCGCGGCCTTTGAGCAGGCGGCCCCGCGCATATGCTGGGCCAAAGCTGTGCTCAAGATCCATGGCCGTGCGCATGCCGTCAACCTTGGCGCCGATGAATTGGCGCGAGAGCACGCGCTCTAGCAAGCGCATGTAGTTTCGGCGCGCACTGTCTCGCGCGGTGGGCGTGCGCCGATCGCTGGTGGGCACAAGTTCCAGCGTTTGCGGCTTGGCTGCCCCCATTCGGCGTGTGACCAGGCGCAGGCATTGCGCGCGTTCATTCGCATCCACTACAGTTCGCACCACGTTCCGCTCCTCGCTCCACACCTCCAGCAGGCAACGGCCGTGCGACTCGCCAACAGAGTAGTGAGCAGTGCGCATATCGAATGCAGCGCGGCCGTCCTCCAGTAGCGCAGCCGCTGGGTGATCGGCAAGATAGGACTCGATGATTTCGGCCAGCCGCGTGGGGGCAAGTCCGGCGCCAGAGCCTCCAATGGCGGCCTTTTGCCGATTGGCCCGAGCGTCCGCGTCCACGCGGGTCTCTACCAGCCCTTGCGGGCGCGAAGGCTGGTAATGTGGGCCGTGTGATGATGCGAGTGCCAGGCGTAGATCGCCAGGTTGGTTCCGAGCGCTACGCGTCCGCGCTCTGGATGGTTGAAACCTCGCTCGAAATCCCGTTCCGTCATCGATTCGAGCAGTGCTACCAGGCGCTGGTGCAAACCGGTGATGAAAACAAGGGACGGCTCAATCGACAGGCTCGAATCGGGCAGGCGCGCCCACGCAGCTTCATCGTAGGGCTTGATCGTGGGCCAATCCTCGGTGAGCGCGAGCTTGAAGCGGATGTAACTGTTTGCGTGGCTGTCGACAAAGTGATGAACGACCTGGCGCACCGTCCATCCGCCGTCGCGATACGGTGTGTCGAGTTGAGCGTCATTCAGCCCGGCCACCGCAGCGCGTAGCCGCTCAGGCAACAGACGAAGAGTTTCAATTTGCTCGGCGCGGACAGCCGGCGTGTTCTCAGCGGGCGGCCTGAATTTTCCAATGGGATATCGCAGATCTTCTTGATCGGCCATGGCAAGAATCTTAAATGGATGGGGCACGGGCAGGAACTGAAGGATGGAGAAACCGAGGCTGACTCAGGACTCGAGCCTTTGACCGCAAACGCCTGAGAAGTGGGTTAGGCCGTGTGGTGGTGATGAGATTTTTGGTGGTGGGCGTGGTGTTGCGCTTTGTAGTGTTTCGGCGCGTGGTAGCGGTAATCATAGTGCTGGCGTGCAGGATGAGGGTGCTTGGCCGCAAACGCGGGGCCTGCGAACACCGTCAAAAACAGAGCTATGGCGAGGAACTTGCCCATGCGCGAATCCTAACACGGACACGACCGCTGAGCGCGAAACCTCAGTGACTATGGTACCCAGAAAGAAACCCTGCAATTGCGGCGGGTCGGCGGGCCGAAACGCGATCTAAGCTGGGTGGTGGTGATGATGGTGATGGTGATGATGGTGCTGGCCGTATGCGAACGCCGGACTTGCGAACGTCATCAGTAACAGTGCTGCCGCAAGAAATCTCTTCATGGCTCGAATCCTAGCATGGTTTTTCGTGCGTGCTCCGGCGTTCAAGGGCCCGATGTACCCAGAATCGAACGGCGGGAACACGGTGCAATTGCCACGCCCCGAGCATCGCTGAGTCAGACGCAACGAAGGTACACTTGGATTACGATGACGCATTCCGAGACTTCCCCAAATTCGAGCCATCGGCGTTACTTTTTTGAGAAATTCGGCCTCACCGAGCGGCTTCTTGAACGCTGCCTCGGTCAGGCTCTGAGCGCCGGCGGCGACTACGCAGACCTTTACTTCGAGTCGGTTACGGCCACGGCCCTCGGCGTGGACGAGCAGATTGTGAAGTCGGCCAGCCAGGGCACAAGCGCCGGATGCGGGATCCGTGTGCTGAGCGGCGAGCGGACAGGTTATGCCTACACCGACAGTTTAAGCCCGGAGCGCCTGCTGCATGCCGCACGGACTGCCGCGCTGATTGCGTCAGGTCCGTCGAAACAGCCCGTGCAGGGATTCACTGAGACGCGCGGGGCAGACCTCTATCCCGTGCCCCTGGGCGGTTTCGATCTCGACTTGGCTGCGCGGCTGGAACTGATTCTGCGCGCTGATCGCGCCGCGCGCGCGTTTGATCCGCGCATCGTGCAGGTGCGAGCCGGCTACAGCGAGGAGTTACGTCGCATTCTGATCGCCGCGTCGGACGGCGCGTTCGCCAGCGACACGCAGCCACTGTGCAGGCTCAATGTGTGGGTCATCGCGAAAGAGGGTGCGGTCACGACGAAAGGTGCGGCTGGCGGAGGGGGCCGAGCCGGCCTCGAGCAATTTACCCACTCCAAGAGCTCTGAAGCCTTGGCGCACGAGGCCGCGCGGGGCGCAATTCTCCAACTGGGCGCGGTGCCTGCGCCCGCGGGTGAGATGCAGGTGGTCCTTGGCCCAGGCTGGCCGGGAATTCTGTTGCACGAGGCGGTGGGCCATGGACTCGAAGCCGACTTTAATCGCAAAAAGACCTCGGCATTCACCGGGTTGATCGGCCAGTCTGTCGCGAGCTCGAAAGTCACTGTCGTCGACAATGGCAAAATGGCCGGCAGGCGCGGTTCGCTCAACGTGGACGACGAAGGAACCGCGACGCAGGAAACGGTTCTGATCGAAAACGGCGTCCTGAAGGGATATTTATCTGACAAGCTTTCAGCGCGCCTCATGGGAATGGCGAACACCGGCTCGGGCCGGCGCGAAAGCTACCAGTCGATTCCCATGCCGCGAATGACCAACACCTATATGCTGGCCGGCGATGACGCGCCTGAAGACATTCTGCGCAGTGTGAAGCGCGGGCTTTACGCGGTGAACTTCGGCGGAGGCCAGGTCGACATCACCAACGGGAAGTTTGTCTTTTCGGCATCCGAGGCCTACCTGATCGAAGACGGCAAGGTGACTGCGCCGGTTCGCGACGCGACCCTGATCGGCAATGGGCCGGAGGCGCTGAAGTACGTCTCGATGGTCGGCAACGATCTCAAGCTCGACGAAGGCATCGGAACCTGCGGCAAGGATGGGCAGAGCGTGCCCGTCGGCGTTGGTATGCCGACAATAAAACTCGACAAGATGACGGTCGGCGGCACAGGTCGGTAACTCCCGCGCGGGGGGGCGACCAGCCCGCAGACAACTACGTGTGCCGGTTGTAATCCGGCGAGCCGGCGATGACCATGCCGCTCTTTTGGTGGCCATGGATATACCAGCAGCACCACCCGGTTTCGTACGGCACCTTGTCTGCCGGCGCGCGCAAATCCACATAGGTAATCTCGCCGTAGAGATAGACTTTGGCTTCCCACTGCTCCACCCGACGCAGTTCTTCCGCGGATTCGCAAACCGACTTCACATCATCGCGGCTGAACGTCTTTAGTTCTGTCGATTCTCCTGGCAGCAGAATGATTGGAATGCGCGGTGGTTTCGGTTCGCCTTGAAAAATCGGCGCGGTCGGCAGGTCGACCTCATCCCGCGCGATCACGATCGTATCGATGAGTGTGACGATTCGCGTGGGACTGCGGCCTCGATTCGTGGCCACGATCGTAAATCTGTTGTTGGGGCCGGGCTCGGCTTCCGCGCTCACAACCAGCCACGGCCGTTGGGAAAGTGCCTGGGCTTCGGCATACATCAGCGAGGCTTTGGCGCTATCGGCAGCCGCTTGAGCGGTGACTTCCACATATTTCATCTGCCGCGCAATCTTGCGCAGAGCAGGAATTCCAAGCATCGCTCCCACATAAATGATCAGAACGAGAATCAGGTTTGCCGCCCACGTGATGCGCTCCTGCAACGGCCACGGGGCGGGAGCAGGCGCAGGTGTGGCAATGGTGATGTGCGCCGGCGTAGCATCGCACGCCGCTCCCTCGCAGTCGCTGCGCGGGGCGGGATTTGCATTGGGAGGCGTCGTTGCCGGAGAAGCGGCTGGATTCGCCGCGCCCCCGGCCGGCACCGGGGGTTTGCCAGTCTGTGCTTTACTCGCCCCTGGAGAAAACGCAAAGCAAATCAAAATGGCCGCGATCGCCAGATTTTTCAACACCATGGCGCCAATGTAGCACAATGCATCGTGCGGATTGGTAGGCGGTAGCAAGGAAGATAATCTTCGGTCACGAATAGCGAGCTCAAGCGCTTGCGCGATCGAGGATGCCGAGGTTGCGCGTCATGCGTTCGGATATGCGCATGGGAATCTGCTCCTCGTTACCAAGCGTGAGCAGGACGAGCCGCCGCCAAAGAAACATCGTTTTCCGCATTTGGATTTCAACCCACGGGATGCGCAGCGGAGGATGCCCAATTCGGAACGGAAACGATACCGAGGCGTAGAGCCCGTCGCTGGCTGCGATCAGACGGATCACGCTTGAATAGTGACACCAGAAACGCATGTAGATCGAGTAAAAGAAAGGCCCAACGGTCCCGATTTCGCCATACGGCCCGGTCTCTTGTTTGAAGCGCCTTGACAGGGCGTGCCATCCGCTCAAAATGCCGATCAAAGAGAGAGCCGCATACCAAACCGCTACGAAGAAGATTGCGTAGCAGGCAACGCCAAGTGGCGTGGCGAAGAATGCGCTGAGTGAATTGCCGTGCATCGTGCACCTGTTGCGTGAATCGTTCGGCGTGCCTGCGCGCGCTGACCTAACGCTGCGCCAACGCCGTCACACGCCGACCGGGAACGGCTTGGGGCTGGATTCGTCGGTATTGACGCCGGTGCGCCAGCGCTCGAAGCGGCCCTGCAGCAGGCTCATCAAGCCCGTGTACCAGTATCCGAAGACAAACAGGATCAGAAACGGCGCGGTGAAGAAGTTGTTGTTGGTAAACGTGTAATAGATGGCCCCGGCGAAGTAGCACCCCATCAGCAGCTCGATCCATGGAGCCAGCTTCAGCCGCTTGCGGTACTTCGCGGCCTGAGATTTTTCTCCCTTGCGCGCAACGCGGTATTTAGGCGTTCGCACAAACGCGCTCTTGATACCGAGTAGCGCTTCGATGACTGCTTTGGTGTTCGTGATCGTCAGCCCAATCCCGAGCGCCATCAGAAAAGGGAGATAGTAGAAGGTCTTTTTCCAGGTTTTAGGGAAGATTTCGCGCTCGCTCATTACATAAAAAACAGCAATCGAAAAGCTCGAGGCCGTGAAAAGGGGCACATCGATCAGCAGCATTTGGAACCAGCCCTGGTAGAAGCGGCAGATCATGGCCGGAATGAGCAGCGCCGACATGATCACCATCAGCGGGTAGCTGAGATTGGCCGTCAGGTGGTAGACGGCCTCAACCTTGTTGCGGCGTGGCGTGTTGGACCGAAAGACCTTGGGCAAGATTTTGATGCTGGTTTGAATCAGCCCCTTGGCCCATCGCGCCTGCTGGGTCTTGAAGGCAGTCATCTCGATGGGCAGCTCGGAAGAGCACTCGACGTCCGGCAGATACTTGAACTTCCAGCCGGCCATCTGGGAGCGGTAGCTGAGGTCTGTATCTTCCGTGAGCGTGTCGTGCTGCCAGCCGCCGCCATCGTAAATGGCTTTGCGCCGCCACATGCCAGCCGTGCCGTTGAAGTTGAAAAACTCACCGGAGCGGGCGCGAGCACCGTGCTCCAGAATGAAGTGGCCGTCGAGCAGAATAGCCTCAATCTGGGTCAGGATGCTGTAGTCGCGGTTGAGGTACGTCCAGCGCGTCTGAACCATTCCGATCTCGGGCTCGCCAAAATGGTGAATCACCTTCATCAACCATTCGGGCGGCGGAACAAAGTCGGCGTCGAAGATGGCCACGAATTCGCCCTTCGCCAATTTGAGTCCGGCGTCGAGGGCCCCGGCCTTGTAGCCATGCCGGTTGGTGCGGTGGATATAAACGATGTTGTGCCCCAGGGCAGCGTAACGGTCGACGATAGCCGCGGCCACCTCGCAGGTTTCGTCGGTGGAGTCGTCAAGCACCTGGATCTCGAGCTTTTCGGGCGGATATTCCATCGCGCACACGGCTTCAATCAACCGGTCGATGACAAACTGCTCGTTGAAGATGGGCAGTTGGACGGTCACCAGCGGCAGTTCGACGAAAGGCTTGGGTGGGTTGGGCTTGTAGTTCCTGCGGTACTTGAAGTACTGGTACGCCATCGTGTAGCGGTGGATGCCATAGAGCGAGAGTAGAATCATCACCGCGAAGTAGGGCAAAAGCACCGCCGCATCGAAGAAATTCCAGTGGTAGAGCCCCTTAAAGGTCTGGTCGGCGTACTGCATTCTCAGGTAGTGGTGAAAGGGGCTTTCCTGGGCGAAGGCCAGATAAGCGGCAGCCGGACGCAGCACTCCCCCATGCGGGCTAACGACAGCAAGCAAAGGGGTAAGAGTCGCAAACAAAGGGGCTTCAGCCTCCACGGCTGGGTAGGTTTATTGTACGCGAGCCTTTAAAGGGAAATGTTGTGGCTGGGGACGGGCCCCAAACGTTATCGCCCCGCCGACCAGTCGACCTTTTTCAGGGCCGCGCTCTACCACTAAGCTACGTGGCCTCTGTCGAGACGTGCTCTTGTATCTCCTGCGTAAGAGTGGTGGCCAGGGACGGGATTGAACCGCCGACGCCGGCCTTTTCAGGGCCGCGCTCTACCACTGAGCTACCTGGCCTCAGTTGAGACAAGAGTTGCATGAATCTGCGCGGGTTCCGGCGGTGCCGGGTGAGGTGGGTAAATCCACGTGCCGTGCGCTCAAAACAACTTGATCAGTATACCAAGCCGTAAGTGCAGGGCCAAGCCGCCGCTCTGGACTACACTGGAGAGCAATCATGCGGAGCCTTGTCGCTTATCGTCTCCTGCAAGTTGCTGCAAGCGTTGTGCTGGCGACGCTCGCCGGCTGCGGCCAAAAGCCCACCTCCCAGGGCGTACCTACAAAGGCCGAAGCGCGAACCGCGCTCATCTACGAGGCCAATTTGCACCAGGGCCCTGAGACGCTCCGCGCATTTCTCAGCGATTTTCCCAAGGGGGCCGACCTGCACGTTCACCTCTCAGGCGCGGTCTATGCCGAGACCTTTATCCGCGACGCTGCCGAGGACGGGTTGTGCGTGGACAAGACCAGCCTGAGCTTCGCCAAGCCTCCGTGCCGCGGGAACCTGATCCCGGCAACGGAGCTCTATGGCAATCTCACATCCGCCGACCAGGCGCTCTACGACAAACTCATCGACTCTTTCTCGCTTCGTAGCTTTGTGGCCACGTCGGGCTGGAGCGGACACGATCAGTTTTTTGCCACCTTTGGCCATTTTGATGGTCCCAGCAAAACGCACGAGGCCGAGTGGATCGACGAAGTGGCGAGCCGAGCCGCGGAGCAGAACAACCAGTATCTGGAGCTGATGGAGACACCTCCCTTCTCCAACGCCAAGAAAATCGCGGGAGAGATCGGCTGGAACGCAAAGTTGGCGCAGGCCGACCCACAGGCATTCGCTGAATTCCGCCAGCAACTTCTGGACCGCGGGCTCCGCGACGAAGTAACGGCCGACCGCAACGAAGTACTTCAGGCTGAAACAGGTCGCAAACAAATGGAGCACTGCGGAACTCCGCAGGCTGCTCCCGCATGCCAGGTCCAGGTTCGCTACATCTACCAGGTTCTCCGCGCCAACGCTCCCGAGCAGGTGTTCGCGCAAACGCTGCTCGGGTTCGAAGCTGTGCAAGCCAGTATGCAGGCGAAGGACGACACCTGGGTGGGCATCAACTTGGTGCAGCCCGAAGATGATCTTGTATCCATGCGCGATTACACGCTGCAGATGAAGATCGTCGGCTACTTCCATTCCGTCTATCCCGAAGTTCACATCTCTCTGCACGCGGGTGAGCTCGCGCCGGGCATGGTGCCGCCGGAGGGGTTGCGCTTTCATATTCGCCAGGCAATTGAGCTCGGTGATGCGGAGCGTATCGGGCACGGCGTCGACGTGATGGTCGAGGACCGCGCACGCGATCTGCTCACGGAGATGGCCGCCCGTCACATCATGGTCGAAATCAACTTGAGCTCGAATGAGGGAATCCTCGGTGTCGAAGGCAATGCGCATCCGTTTCCTGTTTACCGCGCAGCGCATGTCCCGGTCGCGCTATCGACCGATGACGAAGGCGTGAGCCGCATCGACCTGACTCACGAGTATGTGCGCGCGGCCATCGATTACGGTCTGAGCTACCGTGATCTCAAGCAACTCGCGCGAACCGGAATGGATCACGACTTCCTGCCCGGAGCGAGCCTGTGGGCAAGCCCTGACGACTTTCGCGCACCAGTGGACGCGTGCAAAGGCGAAACCTTCGGCGCCGACAATCCGTCCAGCAACTGCAAGCAATTCCTCGACGGCAGCCAAAAAGCCGCGGCGCAATGGGAGCTGGAGCGCCGCTTCACGGATTTCGAAGCCAAATTCCAGGGGCCGGGCTTCGACCGCCTGCTTCACGGCCACTGATCGTCGCCGCACTTCGGCGGCAGCGTCCTAAACTGTTGAAATGGACAATGAGCGCATCCGCGAGATTTGTTTGGCGCTGCCGCATGTCACGGAAACGCTGAACTGGGGCCATCACCTCGTGTATTGGGCCGGCCACCGTGATATCGGCGGAAAGATGTTCGCCATGACCGACCTCGATGGCACCGGCATCGGCGTTCTTTGGTTCCATTGCGGAGCCGAGCGCTTTCACGAGTTGCAGGAGCGTGAAGGGATTATTCCCGCCCCGCACTTGGCCCGAGCGCATTGGATTGCAGTCGAGCGCTGGGATACTCTACGGCCGCGAGAAATTGAAGACGAGCTCAGGCGTGCGCATGCGCTAATCTTCGAAAAACTCGCTCCGAAGACCAAAGCTGTCCTTGCCTTGCCCGAGAAAGACCGTATCAAGGCGATTCGCGAACGGAAAAAGGTCCTTGCCGCAAGAGCAAAGGACAAATCCAAACCACCCAAGTCGCCGGCGGCCTCGCGCGCTGCCCGCACCAAAAAGAAGGCCCGGTAATCCATCTGGAACTCATCGGCCCGCGTCTGCGTAACAATAAATGAAGCATCCGCGCGAACGAGGCGCTAAGCGATATGGCAAAATTTCTTCTTTGGTGCATTCTTCTTGTAATTTGCTGGCCGCTCGCTCTGCTGGCCCTGGTCCTTTATCCCATTGTCTGGTTGCTGCTGCTGCCGTTTCGCGTGGTCGGCATCGCCGTCGGTGGCGTGCTTGACCTGGTCAGCGCCATCATCTTCCTGCCTGCACGCATCCTCCGTGCAGTCTGAGGTAATCCTGATCTCGACATCCCCTTCCGCTATGCTCTAGCGTGGGCATGACGCTTTTTTTCTTGCATTCAGCGCCGACTGCTCCCTATCTGCGTCATTCTATGCAGAGACTCGAGTTCGGAGGATTCATGCGGAAGTTCTTGCCCTTTGCCGTGGCGATGTGCCTTTTGATCGCTCCACAGGCCACGCCGGCGCAGACCCAGATGGGCGACCAGGATGCAGCCAAAAACGCCGCCCAGGCGCACGCGGCCCTCGACGCCATGGTGCAGGCGCTCGGCGGCCAGCTTTGGCTCAATATGAACAACATGGAGCGGCATGGCCACATCGCCGCCTTTTATCAGGGCAATCCCGATCCCGGAACCACCGAGTTCTTCGAGTTTCATGAGTGGCCCGACCACGACCGCATCGAATACACCAGCCACCGCGACGTAGTGCAGTTCTACGTCGGCCGCCAGGCTTGGGAGGTCACCTACCGTGGCAAAAAGCCGCTCGACAAGGATATTGCCGAGGACTACCTGCGCCGCCGCGACCACTCCATTGAGACGGCCGTGAAGGTCTGGATGAAAGACCCCAACACGATTCTGCTCTACGAAGGCCAGCACATGGTGGAGCGGCACCTCGGCGAGCAGGTCACCCTCATCTCGCCGCAAAATGAGTCCATCACCATCCTCATGGACCAACAGACGCATCTGCCGCTTGCTCGCACTTTTCAATGGCGCGACCCCGTCTACCACGACAAGAACACCGACACCGAAGAGTACGACGACTACCACACCATTCAGGGCTTCCCCACGCCCTTCACCGTCACGCGCCTCAAGAACGGCGACCCTGTCCGCCAGTACTTCGTTGACCGCGTCAGCTTCAACGCGAACCTGGCCGCCGATTTCTGGGATCCCGACGCCGTGGCGCGGAAGATCAAAAAGTAGCTGCGACCATCAGTTCGCGAGGTGACCGCCGCAAAGCCCGACGGCATCGGTGACGGTTTTGGCGGCGCGGTCGGCGGAGACGCTGTTCGTGAAGGGAAAATAGTTCCACCGGCTCGACATGTGTACGACGACCGCCGTGATCGCTGGAGCGGTCGAGGTCTGGACAAGGTTGGGATGGCCGCCGGCAGCGTTGCTCTCGGTATTGACCTGGCTAACGGGCTCAACGGTAACGCTCGACACGTCACGCAACAGAAACGAGAAACCTTTTTCGAAAAGCGGCTGGGCCGCGCCGTTGCGCCACACCGTCCAGTTGTAGGAGACGCGGCATTGGGCAGGATCGGCCACGACGTTACTGACTCGGTTTACAGCGGCGTATTGGCTGGTGCTGCCGTTGGCCGTGTTCCGGTTGAAGGCGGTAAAGCTCACTGTCCCGATACCGCTCAGTTCGGCCTGAAGGGTTCTCATCGCATTTTGCAAGGCCGCATTGTTCCCCGCTGCTCCCGGAGCGGCGCCTGAGGGCTTCGCAGCTCTGGAAGCACCCGGTGTTGTCGCGGGAGTGGGCAAGGGCGAGGCTTCCGGCCCCACTGGACGACCCGCAGGCGAGGGCGTAAAAACGGGACTCGGCGCACCGCCTGGCTCCGGCGCGCCCGCGGGTGAACCTACCGGTGCTGGCCCGGCAGTTGGTCCCCAAATGGAGCGCACTCCAACAAAAACCGCGCCCAGCAGCAGAACCGAAACGGCCCCGGCGGCCCAGGTCCATGACCGATTGCCCCAGAAGCGGGGCTGGACGGATTCTCCTCTCCGCCCACTTCCACTTTTTCCCTGAATTTCCACTACCCCGGGGCGAACGCCGCCAGATCCTTGGTTTTCTTCCCCTCGTTTCTCTTCTTCGCCCGTTTTTGACCCGGCACCATGTCCGCTGCGCGCCAGCAGAATCTTGATTGTCCCTGCGAGGCTCTTGAGATGCGCCTCCAATGGCGGATTCAAGGCGTCGAGCCAGTGAACGTTTCCGATGAAGTACTCGAGCCCCTTGCCAGGAAGTACGTCCTCGATCCGCACCGGTAGAATGGCCACGCCCCGATTAACGGCCCGCTCTACCTCCCTGCGAATCTGTGGCGACTCATTGGCGTTGGCCGTGAAGACCAGCACCATGATCCGGCACTCTTCAATGGCATCGATGATCGCCTCGCCCCACTCCATGCTCGGGAGCACATCCCGGGGAGCAATCCAGCACCGCACCCCCTCCGCCTCCAGCATGGCGCACACCGCGTCGGCGGTAACTTTGTCCTTCGCGGAGTGGCTGATAAAGACGTCGTGGGCCATGGGTATCTTCAGTTGAATGCGAGGGGGGAAAACAACTAGCGCTACTATAACTCGCCTGGCCTGATGACCAGCGATCGCATTCAAAGATCGCGCAAGGCGGCCAATCCCGAGAAGTTTCTGCGCAGCCCTATTTATAATCCGAACGAGCGTTCACCACACATCCCCAGCGCTCCGAGGAGCCGCAGAATGACGTTCACCATTCAGGAAATCATGGATTTCCTGCCCCACCGTTACCCCTTCCTCCTGATCGACCGCGTGCTCGAGTTCGAGCCGCAGAAGCGTCTTGTCGCCATCAAGAACGTGACCATGAACGAGCCGTTTTTCCAGGGTCACTTCCCCGGCTATCCCATCATGCCCGGCGTGCTCATCGTGGAGGCCATGGCCCAGGCCGGAGCGCTGATCATGCTGTCTGAAATCGCCGACCGCAACACCAAGCTGGCCGTCTTCACCGGCATTGAAAAAGCCAAGTTCCGCCGCCCCATCACGCCCGGCGATCAGGTCCGGATCGAGGTCGACGTGTTGGCCTTCCGTTCGCGTGCCGGCCGCATCCAGGGCAGGGCCACGGTCGAGGGCAAGCTGGCATGTGAAGCGACCCTCACCTGCGCGGTGGTGACGAAAGAACGCGAGCAGCGCGCTCACGGGGATGCGCCGGCCGCGCCGGAAGCCGAGACTGCTCCTGCGCCTGCGACGGAGCCCGCGTGAGCATCCATCCCAGTGCGGTGATTGCCGAGGGTGCGCGCATTCCCAAGTCGTGCACCATCGGCCCTTATTGCACGATCGGACCCGAGGTCGAACTCGGCGCAGACTGCACGCTCATTTCGCATGTGGTCATCGACGGCCGGACGCGCATCGGCGCACGCAATATCTTTTATCCATTTGGCGCCATCGGCCTCGCTCCGCAGGATCTGAAATACGCCGGCGAGCCAACCGCGACCGAGATCGGCGATGGAAATACGATTCGCGAATGTGTCACCATCAGCCGCGGCACAACCGGCGGCGGGGGCGTTACGCGCCTCGGCTCAGGCAATCTGCTCATGGCCTACGTCCACATCGGGCACGACAGCCAGGTCGGCAGCCACTGCATTCTCGCCAACAACGCCACGCTCGCAGGCCACGTCGTCATTGAGGACCACGTAACGCTCGGCGCATTTTGTCCCGTCCACCAGCACTGTGTCGCGGGGGCCTACTCCTTCATCGGCGGCGGCACCATCGTCACCCAGGACGTGCTTCCCTTCTCGCTCACCTCATCGAAGCGAGAGAATCGCGCCTTTGGCATCAATAAAATCGGCCTCGAGCGCCGCGGATTTTCACCGGAACGGCTGCAGCAGCTGCAGAAGGCCTACCGCCTTTTGCTCGCGGCCAAGCTCAACACCACGCAGGCGCTCGAAAAGATGCGCACGCTTCCGGGCGACGACGTGGCCCTGCTGGTCAGCTTCATCGAACACAGCAAGCGCGGGGTCATCAAATAAAAATGAAGCTCGGCCTCATTGCCGGCAATGGCCGCTTTCCCTTCCTGCTGCTTGATGCGGCGCGGGCGGAAGGCCTTGAAGTCGTGGTCGCGGCCATCAAAGAGGAAACCGACCCCGAAATCGACCGTCGGGCTGAGTCAGATGCCGGAATCACCGTTCATTGGCTCTCGCTCGGCGAGCTTTCCCGCCTGATCGAGACTTTCCAGAAAGCAGGAGTCGCCAAGGCCGTAATGGCCGGCCAGGTAAAACATAAGCAGATTTTCAGTAGCATTCGGCCAGACTGGCGCCTCGCCAAGCTGCTCCTCAACCTGAGCACACGCTCAACCGACGCCCTGTTGGGCGCGATTGCCAAGGTGCTCGCAGACGAGGGCATCGAGCTGATCAGCTCCACCACCTTCCTTGAGCCGCTGCTCGCCGAGGAGGGTGCACTCACCAGCCGCGCGCCTGACGATGAGGAATGTCGCAACATCGAATACGGGCTCAGCGTGGCGCGGGCCCTCTCTGCTTTTGACATTGGACAAACGGTGGTCGTGGCGGCGCAGGCCTGCGTGGCCGTCGAGGCCATGGAGGGCACAGACGCAACCATCGAACGCGCCGGGCTCCTGATGCGTTCGCTCGACGATTCCAGGGCGGGCGACGCCGCAGTGGAGCCCGCGGCAACTGACCCATCCCTCCTTGCCCGCCGCCTGACCGTCGTCAAAGTCGCCAAGCCCAACCAGGACATGCGTTTCGACGTGCCCGTTATTGGTGTTTCGACAATTGAAACTATGATTCGAGCCGCGGCCAGTTGCCTCTCCATCGAGTCTGGACGCACTTTGCTGTTCGACCGCGACGCCCTTCTCAAGCGCGCAAGTGACGCCGGAATTACAATTGTCGCGGCGCGCCGGTGATAGAGTGAAAAGTGGACAGTGAACAGCGGTCGGTGACCGCACTTTCCATCTGGTTTGCTCCCAATTTTCAGTTCCCTGCTCCCCTGGAGGTTTGAGATGAACAAGTTTCTGCTTATCGGAATTTTGGCAGCGGTAGTGCTGGTGATCGCCGCCGTGCCCTTTATTACCGCCCACGCTGACGACCAATCGATGCCCGCCGTCGGCCAGATCGCGCCGACCTTCACCCTGCCCTCGCAAACCGGCGAGCAGATCTCGCTCGATAGCTATCGCGGCAAGTGGGTCGTCCTCTACTTCTATCCCAAGGACATGACCACGGGCTGCACCATCGAGGCTCACAAGTTTCAGGACGCTCTGCCGCAATTTGAGGCCAAGAACGCCGTCATCCTGGGCGTAAGCGTGGACACGGTCGACAGCCACAAGCAGTTCTGCACCAAGGATGGGCTAACGTTCCACCTGCTTGCCGATCCCGACCACAAGGTTGTGAGCGCTTATGGCTCGCTGGGTGGATTTGCCGGAATTACAATTGCCAACCGGAACACGTTCCTGATCGATCCCCACGGTAAGATCGCCCAGGAATGGGTTAAGGTAAACCCAAATACAGCGGCCTCAGATGTGCTGGCAGCGCTCCCGTAAGCCGGCCGCTCGCACAACCACCTTCAAGCTTCATCCAATCCGCCTCCCCCGCGCATTCCGGTATACGGAAAGGGAAGACTATGCCGACACAAACTGCGCGCAAGTTTAGGCTGGAAATTGTAAAGCTGCGCTTGGCGCTCGATGAGCTTCCGCCTGCCCTCGCCGATGTTCCATGGCGTGAAGGCGGCTGGACCCGCAAACAGATTGTCGGACACTTGCTCGACTCAGCCGCGAACAATCGCCAGCGCTTTGTGCGCGCCGCGATCGATGGCCTCTATGCCGGTCCCGGGTACGCACAGGATGCCTGGGTGGCAGCGCATGGGTATAGCGATGAGTCTTGGGAAACGCTCATGCGCTGGTGGCAGGCCGAACACGAGATTCTGATGGCCGCCGTGGATCGGATTCCCGAAGATCGGCTTGAGGCGAGTTGCCAGGTCGGCGACGATGCTCCGGTCACGCTTCGTTTCCTGATCGAGGACTACGTTCATCACCAACAGGGTCACTTCAGGCAACTTCAGGCCGATTGATCCGCATGACGGTTTCCTGGTAGCTGCCAACGCAAAAGGGCCCGGCATTGAGCCGGGCCTTTTTGTCTCTTTCAACCAACGCGGACCGCTGCATTAGGCGCCTGCAGGAATCATTCCCGCGAATGCGTTCACGGCAAAACTGCCGCGACTCACGCCCCACGCGGAATCATCCGCGCTACTTCTTGCTCTTCTTCTTCTTCGCGGCCTTCTTCGCCTTCTTTGCAGCCTTTTTCGCCGCTTTCTTGGTCGGCGCTTTCTTCTTCGCGACCTTCTTTGCCACCTTCTTCGCAGCTTTCTTCTTGGCTACCTTCTTGGCTACCTTCTTGGCCGCTTTCTTGGCCGGTGCCTTCTTCTTGGCTACCTTCTTGGCCGCTTTCTTGGCTGGCGCCTTCTTCTTTGCCGCCTTCTTTGCCGCCTTCTTGGCCGGGGCCTTCTTGGCGGGAGCTTTCTTGGCTGCCTTCTTTGCCGCAGGCTTCTTGGGCAGGGCAGCGGGTTTCGCGACAATCGCGATCACCGTCTCTTCGGCAACCACTTCGTCGTCATCTGAGGAGGTAAGAATGCCGGCTGTTTCCAACTCGTCTTCCTCTTCGGCAAAAGCTTCGACCTGACCGGGGTCCAGGTCACCCGGCTTCCCAAACGGGTCGCCGTCACTCATCGCGTACATCCTGAACACTTCATCCATCCGATTGCCTCCAGCGGATTGCCGCTGCTCACAGTGTGTTTCGCTATTCGCAGAGCAGACAAAACCGTTTTGCTCGCGCAAGTGATTGTAGCCTTAGCTTGCCCAGAAATACAAGAAAAACACAAGCGAGAAATGGAGGTTTCGGCCGTTTTTTATTGCGCGGCCTTGGTCGTGCCGCTCGATTTATGAGTCGACCTGTGCGCGGCGCTCGTCCTGGTCCCCGTCCCCGTCTTTGCCGCGCTGGAGGGGCTCTTTCTGGGTATCTGACTGCCCGCCCGGCCGGTCGCACCAGTGGAATTTCGATGGGCTGAAGACGGCGCGCCCGACTCGGACCTGGGGGCGCCTTTCCCCGCGGCCGATCCACCTGCAGGCCCAGTTCTTGACCCCTCGGTCGATGTCCTGTGCCGATGCCTGGCGGACGTGCTGACGAGCGTCGGCTCGGCCACATGGAGCCTGCGCCCTGGGGCCACCCGAATGCCCGAAGGGATCGCATTCCAGCGCCGCAGCTGGCTTAAGGAGACCCCGAACCGATCCGCAATCGTCACCAGCGTGTCGCCCCTGCGTACGGTGTAAAGCCGCATATGGGTCGAAGGCTCGGCGGCCGGCGGGACCGGAACAACAAGAGCCTCGACGCTGGCGATGCTGTCGCCCGCTGCTAGCTGGTTGACATCCGCAAGTTCACCAGTCGATACCCGGTACTCTTCGGCCACGGAGGCCAGCGTATCGCCCGCGACCACCGTGTGATAGCGCCACGAGTTGCGCCGGGCTTCGGGAATCAGCGCCACGCGCTGGTCAAAAAGTGTGGCTGTGCCTGCGGGCAAGTGCAGATCGAAGGTGCTGTCCGGAGGGGTCTCCATGCGCAAAAGGCTCGGATTGAGAGCCTCAATCTCATCGACGGGCGTGCCAACCAAGTCCGAAACAAGGCGCAGGTCGATGGGATAGTTGATCGTGACCGTGTCGGTGAGGATCGGCGGGTCCAGAGTCACATCGGTAAAGCCGTACTGATCCGGGTGGTTAGCGACGATAATGGCGGCCAGAATCTCGGGTACGTAGTTGCTGGTTTCGCGAGGCAGCTCGTTGCGCTTGTAAAGCTCCCAGAAGTCGGCGTAGCCGGTCTTGGCTACCTCGTGCTGGATGTTGCCCGCGCCATGGTCGTAAGCAGCCATTGCCAGGTACCAGTCGCCCAGCTGGTCGTACAGGAACTTCATGTAGCGGGCATACGCCCGGGTGGATTTTTCGGGGTCGAATCGTTCATCCACGTACGCGTCGCGCTTCAGCCCGTAATACGGACCCGGCATAAACTGCCACATGCCGCCGGCGCGGGAGCGGCGATTGACCGCCTGCGGCTGAAACCCCGACTCCGCCACGGCAAGGTAGATCAAGTCCTGCGGCACTCCCTCTTCGGCCAGGATCCGCTGGATCATCGCCTTGTAGTGCCCGCTGCGCTCGAAAGAATGCAGCATCGTGTTGTGGCCCTTTTGCGTGTTCGCGAAGAAGTTGATATACGACGCGACATAATCGTTGACCACCAGCGGCAGGTCCGACTTGGTGGTCGCCAAATCCGCCGTGGCCTTGGCTACCAGGTTCGGGTCGGAAGCAAACGTGATGTCGCTGGCGGCCTCCGAGGGCGTGATCTCTTCCTTGGGCACGAAGCCGTTGCCCTGCTTCAGCGCCTCCATCTCCAGGGCATTCACCTGGTCGACAATCTTGTCGAATTCGTCCTGCAACTCCGCATTGGCCTTGATGTCGATGCCGCTCGATAGCATCAGATCGACAGCGCGGTCGAACTCCGCCTTGGCCTCCGCCAGCGCTCCCTTCTGGTAGTCGGCGCTGCCTCGCGCATAAGCCGCCTCAACCTGCGTGATGAGCACCCTGACGTGCTGCTCTTCCTGGGTGGGCGGGGGTGGCATGGGAGCCGCAGCCGGGGCTGGAGCGGCCACAGGTAATGCCGGCGCGGTGGCCTGCTTGGGCTGCGCGGCCTTGGCTCCAGCAGGATCTGTTGGCGTGCAGCCGGCCAAAGTCAGCGCGAGCGCGGCGACCGCCCCCATCAGCCACGTCGCCGGCAATCGACTCCAATGCATATGAGTGAAGAGACGCGACGGAACCCGCAAATGGAAGACCGAAGTGGGCACTATGCGAATGATAAGCTATGCCATGGAGGCCGAACGGTCGCGCGCGCACCGCAATTTGCGCATAGTACACCCTGAACAAACCCTCTGAAAGCCCTCCCATGGACGCCCGTTTCCTTCGTAATTTCGCCATCATCGCGCACATCGATCACGGCAAGTCGACGCTCAGCGACCGGCTGCTGGAGCTCACTGGCTCGGTGACCGATCGCGAGATGCAGGCCCAGATCCTCGATGATATGGACCTCGAGCGGGAGCGCGGCATCACCATCAAAGCCCATGCTGTGCGCATGATGTACAAGGCCCGCGACGGCAACATCTACCAGCTCAATTTGATTGATACACCGGGCCACGTGGACTTCAGTTATGAGGTCTCGCGATCGCTCTCCTCGTGCGAGGGTGCCCTGCTGGTGGTCGACGCGAGCCAGGGCGTGGAAGCACAGACCCTCGCCAACGCCTATCTCGCCATCCATCATGGTCTCGAAATCATTCCGGTGATCAACAAGATCGACCTGCCCTCGGCGGACATTCTACGCACCCAGGAGGACATCGAGCAGGCCGTCGGGATCGACGCCACCGACGCGATCCCGGTGAGTGCAAAGACCGGCCAGGGCGTGGACGAAGTGTTGGAAGCGATTGTGCACCGGCTTCCGCCTCCTAAAGGCGATCCCGATGGACCCCTCCAGGCCCTCATCTTCGACTCTTGGTTCGACGCGTATCGCGGTGTCATTGTCCTGGTGCGCGTCATGCAGGGGACGATGCGCAAGGGGCAGCATATCCAGTTCATGTCGAACGGCATATCGCATGAAATCGAGTCGATGGGCGTGCTTTGCCCCAAACCCGTCGAAGTCGGCGAGCTGATTGCGGGCGAAGTGGGCTTCTTCGCGGCCACCATCAAGAATGTTGCCGACACCAAAATCGGCGACACCGTCACAGACGACGCGAGTCCCGCCGCTCACGCGCTTCCCGGCTTTGAAGACATCAAGCCCATGGTCTTTGCCGGCCTTTATACCGTGGACTCCCACGAGCACACGCTGTTGCGCGACGCTCTGGAAAAGTTGCGGCTCAACGATTCATCCTTCTTCTTCGAGCCGGAGAGCTCTGTCGCGCTGGGCTTCGGCTTCCGCTGCGGCTTTCTGGGATTGCTCCACATGGAGATCATCCAGGAGCGTCTTGAGCGCGAATACGAGCTGGACCTGATTACCACTGCGCCGGGCGTGCGCTACCACATCACGCTCACTGATGGAAACGAGATCGACGTCGACAATCCCTCGCGTTGGCCCGGGCCGCAGAGTATCTCGAGCATCCGCGAGCCCGTGATCACAGCTAAAATCCTCACCAACGAGGAATATGTCGGCGGCATCTTCAAGCTCGTCGAGGAGAAGCGCGGTAAGCAGATCAACTTCGAGTACGTCACGCCTACGCGCGTCATGCTCACCTACGAGCTTCCTCTGAACGAGATCGTGCTCGACTTCTACGATCGCCTCAAGTCCATCTCGCGCGGGTACGCCTCGCTCGACTACCAGCTCGCGGGAGAGTGGGAATCGCCCATGGTCAAGCTCGACATCCTCATCGCTGGTGAACCGGTCGACGCGCTTTCCATCATCGTGCACCGCGACCACGCATACGAGCGTGGTCGCGCGCTGGTCTCCAAGATGCGTGAATTGATCCCACGTCAGCAGTTTGAAGTGGCCATTCAGGCGGCCATCGGAGCCAAGGTCATCTCCCGTGAGACGGTAAGCCCCTTGCGCAAGAACGTCCTGGCCAAGTGCTACGGCGGCGACATCACCCGCAAGCGTAAGCTGCTGGAGAAGCAAAAAGAGGGCAAAAAGCGCATGAAGAGGATCGGCAAGGTGGACATCCCGCAAGAGGCATTCCTGGCTGTCTTACGCGTCGGCGAGGAACAGCAAAAGTGATGCCAAACTATTGAGTGTCTGTGATTTTTGTCATCGGATATTCATCGCCTGCTGTGGAAAGCAGGCCAAATGCGCAAAAGAGCCTTGAGAATGCCGCTCACGGGCTCAACGGAAGCCAATCCAGCAAAGCCCCGTTCAGAAACAAAGAGTTACACCTTCTATCAGAACCAGACCGACACTGACAAGCGGAGAATTTAGGTTTTTTCTGAAGGCTTTCTGGGAAATATCCACAAAATTTTCCACAGCGGCGCCGGTTGCGGAACACAGCACAAAGGCCCCGGAACACAGGGGCCTTCACGCGAGGATAGCGGTGTTCCTTAGTGGGTAGCGGAACCCGGACCGTGCGACGTCGGAGGGGTGATCCCTCTCGACCTGGGCGCGGGCGCCTCGCCTGCCGGCTGCGCCGGTGGCGCCGGCACACCTGATTTCACGTTGTATGCGTCGATCACCTGCTTGGTAATGTTGGTGCCGCCGCTGGCGTAGAGCACGGGCGATTGCTGCTGCGAAATGTCGAGAACCAGCGTGAACCCTTGTCCCTCGGCGTAGTTCTGCATCACGTCGTAAACCTTTGAAGCCAGCGACGTGTACAGATCCTGCATATCCTGTTGCCCATCGTTGCGCAGGTCCTCGGTCTCGCGGTCCAGTTGCTTCTTCTTCTCCTCAGCGGCCTTGCTGCGGTTGGCGCGCTCCACGTCGCTCAGGTTGGCTGCCGGGTCTTGCAGCGACTTGTTCAGGGCGTCGATCTCATCGCTGAGAGACTTGAGGGAGGCCTCTTTGGGCGCGTACTTTTTCTGCAAATCCGCAAAATCCCGCTGCCCTTCGTTCGTTTGGGCCACAGCCAACTGAAAGGCGATGACAGCAATTCTGGCGGGGCCTGCGGGAGCGGCGGCTGGCGCGGCCGTTGCGGCTGGCGCGGCCGGAGTTTGAGCGCCGGCGCTCAGGACCAGGCCTGAGGCCAGCAGGAGAACAAATGCTAGCTGACGTTTCATCGGTTTCGAAGACTCCTTCGGAATTCCTGTTCTGCTCCCCGGTTAGACGCAATAACGCGCCTGACTCTTCTGACAAACCTCACGCTTTTCCACGGGAACTCCGCGCCGGACGGCGCGGGGCTTGAAAAGGACGCGAATGGAAACGTCAGCAGGAACTATCGCGATTATACAGGGGGAGGTGGACAGTGAACAGGCGACCTCAGAACTTAGGATAGGCCGATGCGTCTCCCGCTCACGACTCACGACCCACGGCCTCAGTGTGCAGGCGCAGGCTGCGGTTGTGGCGCATCCACGCCGCCCGGCTGGTTCGTGCCCGAGCTTTCGGGAGGCGGCGCCGGTATGCCCGACTTCACGTTGTAGGCGTCGATGATGGCCTTGGTGATGTCGGTCTGGGGCACCGCATAGAGCACCGTTGCGTTCTGCTGATCGCCTGCATCGAGCACCAGGGTGTAGCCCTGCTTCTGCGCGTAGTCGGTCATCAGCGCGCCTACCTTGACTGCCACGCCGTTGATCAGCTGCTGCAGGTCGCCCTGGAAGTCGCTCTGTGCGTCCTGCGTGTCCCGGTCCAACTGTTTCTTCTTGTCGTCGATGACGCGGGCGCGGCTGATGCGCTCCGCCTCACCGAGTTGCGGGCCCTGATCCTGCAGCTGTTTTGTCAGCGTGTCGATCTGGTCGGAGAGCGTCTTCAACTGCTGGCGCTTGGGATCGTACTTCTTCTGCAAGTCGGCGAAGTCGCGCTGAAACTCGTTGGTCTGGCTCACGGCTGCCTGAAAGGCAATGACCGCGACTTTGGCTGGGCCGGTGGAAACGGCCGCACTGGGCTTTTGCGCAGCTGGGGCGGATGTCTGGCCGGCGGCTGGTATTACCGATGCCGCGACCAACAAAAGGGAGAAAAATGGCAGACGCTTCATGCGATTCAACGACTCCTTCGGAGTTCCCGCGTGCCGGCCCCACCGGCGCCGCAGCCTCGGAACCCATCGTATCCTAGGTCGTCTTCGAGGCTCCGGTCCGGCCTGAAACGTGCTCACAAAGCATGCGCACCGTGGCATCGCCGGGAACTAGAGGGGATTATAGGAGCCTGAATTCCGAGCGTCAAACCGGCTGCGGGCTACCACTTACGAGCTGGAACCTAGCGCCTCGTAGCTGGCTCTGAAGCCGGCCCTGAAGCTGGCCCTGAAGGCGGTCTTCCGTATCCCGGATCCGCCGCGATGCGGTACCACGTGCCTGCGCCGAGCTTGCCTGTCATCAGTGCAGCAGTGGAGCCCTGCATCGTGTAGGTTCCCTGGTCTTCCCAAACCATCGTTTCACAGTGCAGCGTGTACTTGCCCTTGCTCGCCGTGAAGGTCCCGTCATGCGGCTGCACCTTGTCGGGGGCCTCGCTGTGGAAGGTGTAAGTGCCGTTCGCCGCGATCTGCCAGACCGATATGCCTGAGTTGATGTTGAGCCTCCAAAGGCCCACCATCGCGGGATCGACTGCTCCTGCGGAGCCGCCCGGCGGAAGCGGCAGTGGCGACGGCCAGTTCGTGTCGTCGTTGGAGCAGGGCGATTCCTCGGTCCAACATTGGGCGCCGGCTGCGCCTTCTTTCCCGCACGCGGCCAACGCGTTTGCGGCGGCTGCTTCGCGCGTTGGACCAACGCCATAGGCATAAGCATTTGGATTTGGCTTTTCTGCCAGCGCCACACACTGGTTAACCACCGAGGGTAATAACATACTTGATTGAAGTACAATGGAGGTACCGTGACAGGGCAGCGACTCAAAGAGCATCCGAAGGAAAGCGAATTGGTTCCGGTTCTGGTCCGGTTCCGAACTCGAAACGCCATCCGTACCGCTGAAGAGTCTCCACGACTATGGCCGCTACCCCAGCAAACTGCCAAACGGTATCAGGCGCGATATAGCAGCCCGACATCTCTCCCGGACCCCCGTTATAGATCAGATGGCAGTGAATGAACTCGCACGCCTCATAGCGGATAGAGTCAACGAACACAGTCGTGTTTTCGTATTTCTTCCCCACAACACGCGGGAGACGGTACGGTAGTTGTTCTGTCATAGTGCTGAGAATTATACGGCTCTGGCCGCTGACTGATTACTCGCCTTTTCTGATCTTGCTCACGTCCCACGCGATCAAAATCAGCACCCAGAGAATTGCGAAGAGAAGAGCGTCTGCGACTCTGTCCATGATGGCCGCAATTATACGGTTCTGATCGCTAGTTTAGGCACTCACTTTGGCGAGTTTCTTTTGTTCTCGATACCGCTTGGCCCATTCATCTCGTTGGTGATTAAGTGTAGGATTGCTCATTTGTTCTGAGACCCAATTGGAAAGCTGTGACTTTGTCATAGTCATGGCAAACAACCAATTAGAACGGTGACGCTCGAAGTCGTAGAAGGCTTCATTCCCTAGTGGATGGGGAGTTTTTTGATTGAACGCATCAAGGGCTATCTGATAGCAAGACCAAGCTAAAAGATCTGCACATTGAAGGCCCGGAAAGTCTCGACTCTTTTTGAATTCGTAATGGCCTTCGAATCGTCCCGGAAAGTCGCTCTCCTTTTGCGCGAACACCATCTCAATCTCATTCCTTCTGAGTCTTTCAGATTTCGGATCGACCCAGTCGATCAAATATTCGAAAGGGTTAGACACCTTCCCCCAGAATGCCCAATTATCAAGCAGATTGAGCACTTCTCGAATTGCCCAAGTATAGTGATTCCGTCCGCCTTGATCTCTCATTTCAATCGGCATCGCTTCGTCGTAATCGCCCTTGCAGACCGCAAATGAGATTGCCTGAATGCCGTATTTCTTTGTCAGGTGTCGCACGCGCACAAAAAGCGCACGAATATGTTTATCATCCCAATCAGCAAATTCCGTTTTTGGATTTTTGAATGCGCAAGCCGACGAATGGAAAAAGTCAAAATGCAGACCTGCCCTTATTTTGTTCCACTCTCTCTCTAAGGCTACAAGTCGCGCAGAAGGAATCACCAGGGCTGCCGCGATAGCCACATCTTGGTTTGGATCGGTGCCGCTATCATCAATAAAAACGGTGAACATGACCAGATTCATCTCCTTCCATCTGGCACCGCCGACACTCAAAAGAAAATGTTTGGCATGGCTATACGGTTGACTATGAACGCACGAAGGCATATGCTCTCCTTGCGGAGAGCTATGCCGATGAATCAACCGACAACTTCCGGCAAGAATGTGACGGGTGATTTCGACCGCTTCAAAGATTTAACGCGGAAACTTATGTCAGTTCCGCATTCAGAACTCAAAGCCCGATTGGATGCCGAGAAGGAAGCGAAGCGGATCGCTAAATCCGCTTCCCACGCTTCTGGCGTCCCAACCAAGCGTTCCTAGAACGCCGTTTCTCCCACCTTGCCGGTCAGTTCTGCATAGGTAAGGCGCTTGCCCACTATCTGCGATACAGCCAGCATGAACCTGTCCGCGTCATTCAGCGGATTCTCCTTGGTCGCACGGTTATTGTAGCGGAATACCTGCTCATCCAGATACGCGCCAAGGTGGAACGGCTCCACGTTCACATAGGTTCCCTTCAATCCACGCTTGAGCAGGCACCAGAAGTTTTCGATGCCGTTTGTGTGGATGTGCCCGCGAACGTATTCCTCGGCATGGTTGATGATTTCGTGCGCATAGTTGGTTCCCTTATAGCCACCAAGTTCATCGGTGACGAGGGTCGCATCAGGATGAACGTTCTTCCTGATTAGCGCGTGCAAGGTTGGGCCGCTCCGGTCAATGACTACCTCAGTGCGGACGCGGCCTTTACGCTCCAGCATGCCAACCACGATGGTCTTTGCCATCGGTCCGACCGCTATGCCGCTAAAGCCAGTTCCCTTGGGGCGCTTTGACTTGTGCATGTTGCTGACTTTGCCCCCGATGAAAGTCTCATCCACTTCGACTGGCCCACCATCAAAACCTAGCTTCAGGAATGAGCCGGTTCGCATTGCTTCCCGGATGCGGTGCAACATGAACCAAGCGGTCTTTTGGGTCACGCCAAGGGCACGGTGCAGCTCATAGCTGGAGATGCCATTCTTGCAGCCTGTGAGCATCCAGATCGCAGGGAACCACTTCTCTAGGCCAATGGGTGAATCTTCAAGAATGGTGCCAACCTTGAGCGAGAATTTCTGTTTCGGATGCTTGCCGGAACAGAAATACACTTTGGCCTTTTCCATCCATGCCGCACCATCTTTGCCGCACCGTGGGCACCGTACGATTCCATCAGGCCAGCGCATTTCCAGCATGAACTGACGGCAATTCTCGTAATTGCTAAAGTATTGAATCGCTTCGATTAAAGTCTTAGGCTGCTTCATAATGTCTAAGAATAGCGCCATTTCTAACTTCTGTCAAGTATATTATTACCCCACCGAGTACACAACCTTGCAGTCCTTGGCGCCGGTCGACTGGCAGCCCCGAAGTGCGCTGAGCTCGGCGCTGGCCTGTGAAGACGTTCCCGCAGATGAGCCACGATCCAGCGTCGAGGGGGAAATGGCGACAGCCGCAAAACCGAGCTGCGCCGCCGCCGGCTGCGCACTCAGCGTCGCAACCGCCAGCCAGATTCCTACGCCAATCGCTGCACCTGACCGCAGCATCGCCGTCATCCCATTCCGCATCGCCGCACCTCCTTGGGGAATCTTCGGGGGAACCTTGCCTACACGTTCCCAAGCATCCCCGCAGGGCGTCAAGCACAAAACGTCGCTTGGGCAGTTCTGCTCGGATTGCCGGTAACTCGTGCCTTGCTGAGCAGTGTCGAAAGGGTAGGCCATACGCTCCCTGAACGCCTAGCGTGAACAAAGTAGCATTGCTTCGTTTGTTTTCGGCATAATTGGCTTTGTTGGAGGTCCTATGGCATCGAACTGGAAATTCAAGGGATTGCAACTCTGCGTCACCGCCGTGGTTTCATTTGTTTGCGGGTCGCTGATCACAGCCCACTTGACCCACGTGCCAGAGGTGAATGCCGATAGCAATCGCGTTTTCGAGCTGATGGTCTATCACACGGAGCCAGGAAAAGTGCCTGCGCTTGAATCTATCTTTAAGGATTTGTCGAAACTACAGGCCAAACACGGACTCAGCGTCATTGGCTATTGGGTGCCAACCGACGATTCCCCCGCTTGGAAGGACACGTTTGTTTATCTTATCGCTCACCCCAGCCACGACGATGCGACAAAGAATTGGGCCGCACTTCATGCCGACCCGGCATTTTTCCTCTACCGAACTGCGGCTGTGCCTTTAATTGAAAACGTGAACGGAGTGTTCCACGTTGACGAGGTGTTCATGCATCCAACGGACTTCTCTGAAATGAAGTAGAGCGAACACGGTAAAGAGGCTGATCGCAAGTAGCGATGAATCTTTCCAGTTCCGGTCAGATCACCGGCTTTTCGGAAGTTACCCAATCTGAGATGGCCCGCCGTTCAGACGATCGGCACAAGCACCATCCTGCCGTACACGATGAACACCATGAGGAGACCCAGCACGCAGCTCAAGATGATGGGCGTGGTCTCCTTGTACTTGGCGTGCACCCAGACAAACACAAGGCTCTCGACCGCCAGGATCGTAGCGGCCACCACCGTGAGCGCCGGCTGCCAGTGGAGGGCGTCGGGGACGATCAGCCCGACCGTACAGACGAGTTCGAGGATGCCGAGGGCCTTCCAGGCTTCACGGGGCAACGCACCAAAGGAAGGGACCCCCTCGCTTGCCTTGTCGAACATGAAGACCTTCATGACGCCCGACGCTCCGTACAGGAACGCGGCGAGGACCTGCAGAACCCACAAAAGCATGTTCATCGTGTGCTTCCCCCGGTTTCTGCGCAGGCGCGTCTTGGGCGACTTCTGCACGCGCGATCCAGGTTCTGAGACCCGATCTTGCGGCCATGTAAACCCATGATAGGTCCCCTCTGCGTTGCACAAAAGAACCTTTTCGGGACGGGGGGCAGGAAGTGTGGTTTCGCTTTCGAGCGACCGCTGGCCGCAAACAGCGTTCTTCCAGATTCGTACTGCCACGGGTATTCACGCGCTGATGCCTGAGGCAAGTAGGCAATCATTCTCACCAGCGCGCGCGGACTCGGCTGCATGGGCCTCACGACTTCTCCGTGATGCTGCGCACCGACAACGAAAGCGGGCGCGGGTTAACACGGTCTCTGGAGGTGTTGCCCTGACAGATCCAGTCGTTGACGTACTTCGCGATCGAATCCCATACATTCTGTTTGGCACAGTTTTCCTGTTTATCGGATTGTGTGTCTGCGGCATCGCCGCGATGCGGCGCCGAAGCGTGCGAAGTTTCTACACTTGGCTCGGAATCTGGAGTGCGATTGAGGGAACCGAATACCTTTTTGGGTCGTTGGCTGACCTCGGACTTTTGCCTCATTGGCTTTTGGCCAGTCTTCCATACGTGGGCAATATTCTGTCGTTCTCGGTCGTGGTGATTGCTTTGTTGGCCTTTCTGGACCTAAGCCGAGACAAACTGCGGCGCTTCCTTCAAGGAGCGATTGGAGTCGGGCTCGCGATTGCTGTGGCAGGCGTTGCCCTTTTCTTATTGACCGGCAATTCGTTCAAAATCATGCCATTCAATCATCTCCTCGCAGCCATTTCGCTCACAGTCCTGGCAATCGTCGTGGCTGTGCCAAAACTCTCTCGAAGATTCCTTGTCCTGCCCAACCGCACTGTCCTTTCTCTAGGCATCCTTCTTTTTGCCTTGGAAGCGGTTTATGGCAACTTGTCGCTTCCACTGGGGCTCCTGAGTCCGCCCGAGATCCTGGACCCGCTGGGGTTTGCTGTCCTCCTATTTTGCTTTGGATATGTTGCCGTGCAGAGCTTGGAAATGAGCTCGTCACCGTCCGCAAGGTTTATCGCGTAGGCGCGAGTTGAGCTGGAATTTGCAGTTCCGGGCAAGCCACCGGCAAACCGGCAGTGACTGGTTGATTCACGCTTCAGGCGTGCCTTCAGCGCGGACCATGCTGCTCAATTTCCAACTCATCATGAGCGGGACCCCGTTGACGTTTTTTTTTGAGCGCTGAGGCGGTAGCAGGCGCTACCACCCCAGTCCTAGAACGTCGTCGATACAGTCAACCGGAACGTCTTGCGCGGCTCGCGGAAGATGTTCTGCGTGCCATAGGACTCGATGGCTTCCTCGTAACTGTAATCGCCCGCGCCGCCCGGCGGGAACATCGCGCGCGTGATCAACTCTGCTGAGCAGCTCAATTGCTTCTCTCCCTGCTTCACGTCATTGCAGAAAGGTGTCTCATACAGGCGAAGCGGGTTATACGCATAGTAGAGGCGGAAGGGAGCATTGATGATCGGCATGATAACCGAAAGCTCACCTCCCAGCGACATGCGAGGGACGAAATTGGTGCCCGCGACGGGGTGAATATCTTGGCGGAAACCGACCTGTGAGCCAGGGATGCCGCCTTGGCACGATCCGTTGTTGTAGACCGGGCAGCCATATAGCGGAGCTGTCAGGCTGGCGAAGCCCTGGGGGCTTTGCTTCAACTGCCCGTGATTGGTCGCCACATCGAGGCCGAAGTCATCGAAGAACGAGAACATGAAGGGGCCGACGACAGGGATGCGGTACTCGACGTTGGTGGTCAGACTGGAATCGCCTCCGATGGAGGCAATGCCATAGACCGGCAGCGGCACCTGGATGCACTGGTTGTCCTGCGGATTGGTTGGGTCGCGGGGAACGCAACTGCCGTCGGGATTGGTGAGCTGGAAGTTGATCCGGCTGGGCACATAGCCGTAAGGCGTGGCGCCGCGGACGTCAAAGCCGCGCAACTCCTGCTCGCCGCCGGCAAAGAAGCGGTTGTTAGGAGGAGCCACCTCGCCGCCATAGCCCTGGATATAGCCCAACTGCGCGCGCAGGGCCAGCACGTTGCGCCCTTCCTTTGAAAACCGCAGATAGTGCATGGGAAGGAACTGTTTGTATGCCACCACCGGGTTGACATAGCGGACACTGCCCCAGATGCCGGCCGTCTGGACAAACACCGTGTATTGCTTGCCCTCGCGCGGGCGGTATGGGTTGCTCACCGTGTCGTAGGTGTAGGTCAGCGCGAGATTGCTGTTGATGATTCCCGCCAGCGGATTCGATCCCTCCACGCCGGAGCGGAAGGCGATGGTCTGGAAAAAGGTCGATGACGCCGTGCTGAAGGCGGTGATTGTGGATTTGGTCCACGAATAAGTCATACCCACGCGCTGGAAGGCATGTTTCCTCAACGGATAGCTGAGAGAGAAATTGAGGCCGTCGGACCCCACGTTGTAGTTCTGCGTCAGAGACCTCTCCGCGGCGGACAGATTGACCGAGGCGCCGGTTGTGGCCTCATAGTTCTTGGCTGCGTTGTAGTCCTGTTTGTTGTTGAAAATCTGGAATCCCATATTCATCGGGCGATTCCGGAAATATGGCTGCGTGAAGCCAAACAGGAATGTCCGGCTGACGCTGCCCAGGTTGGCCTGCAAGCTGAGTGTTTCTCCCAATCCCAAAAAGTTGTTGGTGGAGTAATTCAGTCCGAGGAAGGCGCCGGAGAGCCCGCTGACGCCGCCATTGAGGCCGATGGAGTTTTTGCCCTTCTCTTTCACCTTCAAAAGCAACTCGACTGTGCCGTTATCCGGGTCCTGGTGGGCTTCGGAGTCCTGATCCACCTTCAACGGCTCGAAATATTCGAGCTGATTGAGTCGCAGCAGGCTGTACTCCCACAGTTGCGAGTTGTAAACCGAACCCTCGTCAAGCAACAGTTCGCGGCGGATGACTTTGTCGCGAGTGATGGTGTTGCCGGTGAACTCAATGCGTGAGACGAAAAACTGCTTACCCTCGTCGATGTCGATATTCAGAGAGACGGTCTTCTTCTGATCGTCATACGTGATCTTGGGGATGGCGCCGAAATTGATGTAGCCCAGGCCGCCGTAGGCCTTCTTCAGGTTGTCGAGGCCCTTGGCGATTTCCGTAGCGCTAAACCAGTCGCCGTCCTTGATGGGAAAGGTGCCACGCAACGCCTTCTGGTTGTTGATCTGCTTGTTGCCCGTGAACGTGATAGTCCCAAGGCGGTAGCGGCCGCCCTCTTCAATGGTCATCGAGATGTCAATGCGCTTGCCGGTACGCGGCCTGAAAGTGAACCAGTTGAGGCCGCCCTCGTCGCGAATCTGGGTCTTGGGCTGCTCCACGGCGGCATTGGCATAGCCCTTGTCGCGGTAGGCCTGGCGAACCCGCTCAGTATCTTCCTCGAGCTTCGAGGAATCGTATGTCTGGGGAAACAAATCCTCGAAGACAATGGAATACGGAATGCCGATGGGCTTCAGGTTCTTCATGGCGCGCCGCAGGTCGAGGGCGCTCAAATGCTGATTGCCCACGAAGCTGATCCTCCCCACCTTCACCACCGGGCCTTCTTTGATGTTGAACGTGACCTGCACCGAAGCCGGGGGAACCGTCTTGACGTCGGTTTTGACCGTTGCAAACTGGTGGCCGTGAGCAGCGAGCAGTTCCTTGATGACGTTGTCGGCGTGCTGGATCCGGGTGGGGTCGTACTGGCTCTCCACCGACAGCCCTACCTTTTCCTTTTTGAAGGCATCCAGGATGTCGGAGTTGGTGACCGAATTATTTCCCTTATAGATGATGTCGCGAATCGTTGGTTTTTCGCGGACAAAAACATCGAGGATGATGCCCTTCTCTGAATCCTCGCGCTCGATGCGCAGATCCTCAAAGTAGCCGGTGTTCCAGAGGGAGTTGAAATCGCGCTCGATGGAGATCGGATCGTAGGTGTCGCCCGGATGAGTGAACATTCGGGCCAGGATGGTTTCCTTCGGAATGCGCCGGTTGCCGATGACGCGAATCTGATCGATCGTGTCGGACGTCTGCGCGATGGCTGCGACGGCGCTTGCTACCAGGACCGCCAGAATGAGGAAGCGCGCCACGCGTCCGATAACGGAAGCGGCGCCGAAGAAAGTGTGCCTGATCTTCACCGGGTCTGAGCCCTGCGGCGAGCACAAATACTCTTTCTTGCCATTGTTCGGGTTCACAGGAAGAATTTGCACACCCTCATTCGCTGAATATCCGGTCCTTCGTCGGAGATTCTGATCGTTCCTTCAGGAAAGATCGATTCTACAGGACCGTGCCCACCCTCCCCAAACTTACCGGGGTCCCCGGCAACAGGTCCCCGTCATGGGGGCCAAACTGGAACCGTCAAGTCCGGTCCCGCTCACAAGTTTCCTGCCGCGCTCGCCGCCGGAGATAGAGTTAAATCCTTTTTTGAAATCCATCTCACAGTTTACCGGACCCGGGCGGCCTGTCGTGCTCTTGACGGTATGCTCCTTAGACGCGCTTCGCGCCATGAGGACAGCCTCTATCATGTGGCTGATTTCAAGGTTCAAATCCTTATCGATCCAACGAGCGTCCTATATGAGGTGGGACTCCGTTCGAGCGACAGGCTCCCCGTGCTCGTTATCACCGTCATCGTCGATCAGCTACCATAGTATGTCTAGTGAAACGCTAGCTGGAGTTACACTTCGGTGCGCTCCGGCACGGTGCCCGAGAGCCGGCGCGCACCGCAATCAAGCTCATAACCGGCCCCGTTATGCGGCCGCAGTTAATGGCAAGCCATTGATTGGCTCGTGCACCGCCAGATCGCCGGCCGAGGAGCGAATACCAGCCCTATGATGTGGATTGTCCGGCTTGCGCTGCGGCGGCCATATACTTTTGTCGTCTTCGCGCTGCTGATTTTGATTCTTGGCGCCTACAGCATCGAAACGATGCCTACGGACATCTTTCCCAACATCGATATCCCGGTGGTCACGGTGGTGTGGAACTTCTCCGGTTTGTCGGCGGATCAGATTGCCAATCGCATTGTGACCAACGCCGAGCGCGGCATGACCACCACGGTCAACGACATCGACCACATCGAGTCGCAGTCGCTGGTGGGCGTGGGAATTATCAAAATCTTTTTCCATCCCCAGGTCAACATCGGCCAGGCCGTCGCACAGGTAACCTCCATCAGCCAGGTCCAGCTTCGCTCCCTGCCGCCGGGGACTACGCCGCCCTTCATCATCCAATACAACGCTTCCAGCGTACCTGTGCTGCAACTCGGCCTCTCCGGCCCGGGCTTGAACGAGCAGCAGCTGAACGACATTGCCACGCAGACCATCCGTATCCAACTAGCCACCGTCGAAGGCGCCCAGACACCATTCCCATTTGGCGGCAAGCAGCGCCAGATCCAGGTCGATCTTGACCTGAACGCCCTGGAGGCCAAGGGGCTATCCCCGACCGATGTGGTGAACGCCATCGCTGCGCAGAACGTCATCGCTCCGTCGGGCACCATCAAGCTCGACCGCTTTGAGTACCAGGTGGAGACCAACTCCGCGCCCACGGTTCTCGATGCCCTGAACAACATGCCCATCAAGACCGTGAACGGGGCCACGGTCTATATCCGCGATGTCGCGCATGTTCGCGACGGCAGTCCGCCGCAAACCAACATCGTCCGCGTGGACGGCCACCGCGCCATCATGATGAACGTCATGAAGACCGGTTCGGCCTCAACGCTCGACATCATCAGGGACGTGCGGGACATCATCTCCAGCCCGAGTTTGAAGGGCCAACTGCCGCCGCAGCTCAAGATCGTCGCCCTCGCCGATCAGTCGATCTTTGTGCGCAGCGCGATCAGCGGCGTAGTTCGCGAGGCGATCATCGCGGCCTGCCTCACCGCGATCATGATTCTGGTTTTCCTGGGCAGCTTTCGTTCCACCATCATCATCGCTGTTTCCATTCCGCTCTCGATTCTCTGTTCCCTGATTCTCCTCGGCGCGCTGCACGAAACCATCAACATCATGACCCTGGGCGGCATGGCGCTTGCCGTCGGCATCCTGGTCGACGACGCCACCGTCGCAATCGAAAACATCAACCGCTTTCTTGAGACAGGACGCGAGTTGGAAGCGGCCATCATTGAAGGTTCCGCGCAGATCGCGACTCCCGCCCTCGTCTCCACCCTCGCCATCTGCATCGTTTTTGTGCCGATGTTCTTCCTCAATGGCGTCGCCCGTTATTTGTTTGTGCCCATGGCCGAGGCTGTGGTCTTCGCCATGCTCGCCAGCTACTTCCTTTCGCGCACCCTCGTGCCCACCATGGCCAAGCACCTGCTCAAGGAGCATGACGATGCGCAGGAGGCGAGAAAACAGGCCAGTCGTAACCCGTTCACGCGTTTTCAACACGGCTTCGAACGAGCATTCGACCGCTTTCGCCGCGGCTATCTGAGCCTGCTCACCCTGTGCGTCGATCACGCGGGCGCCTTCCTGATTGTCTTCCTGGCCTTTGCCCTCGCCTCACTGGGGCTCACGCCGTTCCTCGGGCAGGATTTCTTCCCCTCCGTTGACTCCGGCCAGTTCATAATTCACGTGCGCGCGCACTCCGGCACGCGCATCGAGGAAACCGCCGCTCTCTGCGACCACATCGAGGGAACCATCCGCCGGGAGATTCCCTCGCGCGAGTTGGTTACGATCCTCGACAACATCGGCCTGCCCTATTCATCGCTGAATCTCTCCTACTCCACCTCGGCGCCAGTGGGACCGTCCGATGCCGACATTCAGGTCCAATTGACCCGCGATCATCATCCCAGCGAGATGTACGTCGAGCATCTGCGCGAGGTGCTGGCCCGCGAATACCCAGGTGTCACCTTCTACGTGGTTCCCGTGGACATCGTCACGCAGATTCTCAATTTCGGGCTGGCATCGCCGATTGATGTTCAGATCGTCGGCCCCGATCTCTATGCCAATCGAGCACTGGCCGATCGCATGCTCAATGAGATTCGCTACGTTCGCGGAGCGACCGACGTACGCATCCAGCAACCGTTCAACTATCCCAACTTCACTGTAAACGTTGATCGCACCCGCGCAGAGGCAACCGGCTTGACGCAGCAGAACGTTGCCCAAAGTATGCTGGTGGCGCTCAGCGGCAGCTTCCAGACCAGCCCGAACTTCTATCTCGATCCGCGCAACGGCGTTTCGTACAACATTGCCATCCAGGCGCCGCAATACCGGATGGACACGATGTCGGAACTTGAAAGTCTGCCCATCACCAGCTCGGCAACCAACGCGGCGATGACGCAGCCTTCGGCCAGCACTTCGACAGGCGCACCAGGCGCCGCGCCGCTGGGCAGCTTTGCTCCTGACCAGACATCCGGAGCCGCGACCGCCGCACCGGGCGCACCCAAACCGGTACAGGTGCTGAGCAACCTCGCCTCCATCGTCCCCGGCGCAGAGCAGGGTACGATCAGCCATTACGATGTGCAGCCCGTGATCGACATTTACACGAATGTGGAAGGCACCGACCTGGGCAGCGTAACGCGGGCCATGCAGAAGATCGTCGACGCGCACCAGAAGGACCTGCCCCGAGGCTCGCACTTCATCCTTCGCGGCCAGAGCGAAACAATGTACCGGTCGTATCTCGGTCTGTTGAGCGGCCTCGCCTTCTCCATCCTGCTTGTCTATCTGCTCATCGTGGTCAACTTCCAGTCGTGGCTCGATCCGTTTCTCATCATCTCCGCCTTGCCTGCCGCGCTGGCGGGAATCGTATGGTTTCTTTTTCTCACTGGGACTCGGCTCAGCGTACCCGCGCTCACCGGAGCCATCATGTGCATGGGCGTGGCCACCGCCAACTCCATTCTCGTGGTGAGCTTTGCGCGCGAGCAGATGGAAATCCTCGTGGGCGATGCGCGGCGCGCCGCGCTGAACGCAGGCTTTGTCCGCTTGCGCCCGGTGCTGATGACCGCGCTGGCCATGATCATCGGCATGGTGCCCATGGCGCTGGGGTTGGGCGACGGCGGCGAACAGAACGCACCGCTGGGACGCGCCGTCATCGGCGGTCTGCTGCTGGCCACAGTGGCCACGTTGTTCTTTGTGCCAGCTTTCTTCTCCTTCATTCACGGCCGCATTGAGCGGCAGCGCGAACGCGACGACGAATCCGACGCCGCTCGCTTTGATGAGTTCGACGCCAGACCGGAGTAGGTGCTTATGAATCAGGAACCGAATGCACATTCACAATCCGCCGCGGCCAGCCACGAAACCGCTCCCGAGGCATCTCCTCTATCGCCGCGCAAGGCCCTCGTGGGCGTGGCCGTGGTCCTGCTCATTCTGATCGTGCTCGCTGCCGTGGGCATCCTTCGTCGGCTTCACGCCGACACCGTTCTTGCCCAGCGTACCGACGCGCTGGCCGCGCCTACGGTCGACATCGCTCCCGCAAAAGCCGGCGCGCCGATAGAGACGCTTGTCCTTCCCGGGAACGTGACTGCGTATACCGATTCGCCCATCTACGCCCGCACCGACGGCTACCTCGAACACTGGTACGCGGACATCGGCGCGCAAGTGAAGAAGGGTACACTGCTCGCCGCGATCTCCACGCCCGAACTCGACAAACAGGTGGCGCAGGCCGAGTCGGATCTGGCCACGGCCGAGGCCACCGCCAACAATGCGCGCATCGAGGCGGATCGCTACTCAGGTCTGGTCAAATCCAACGCCGTCTCACAGCAGGACACCGACACGTTTGTGAACCAGGCCGTTGCCACAGCATCGGCCGTCAAGTCTGCCCAGGCAAACCTGCAGCGCCTCGTTGAATTGCAATCGTTCGAGAAGATCTATGCCCCCTTCGACGGCGTTGTAACGGCGCGCGAGATTGACACCGGCCAGCTCATTAACTCCGGCTCCGGCCAGGGCGGCGGCACGGAGCTCTTTCACATGCAGGCCCTCCAGACGTTGCGCGTCTACACCAATGTGCCGCAGCTCTTCTCGCAAACCATGAAGCGCGGAATGAAGGTCGATCTCACTTTTCCCGAGTACGCCGGCAAGACGTTCCAAGGCACCCTCGTCCGCACTGCCGACGCTATCGATCCCGTGAGCCGCACGCTGCTGGTAGAGGTAGATGTGGACAACCGCGGCGGCCAGCTTATGCCGGGGTCCCTGGCGCAGGTTCATTTCAAGGCCGCGTCTGCCGCGGCAACCTACATTGTGCCCGAGTCGGCGCTGATCTTCCGGCGCGAAGGGTTGCAGGTAGCAACCGTGATCCAGGGCAGTGCGGGAACTGTCGCACATCTTCTTCCGGTAGTGATCGGCGAAGACGACGGCGCCACCGTGCAGATTATTAGCGGCCTGAGTCCCAACGACAAAATCGTCCAGGACCCACCGGACTCGCTGATCGACGGAGAAAAAGTGACCGTGGAGTCGTCCCAGGGCAGTGCGTTTGGTGCGGGAGGCTTGTGACCATGGCGAAGCAGTCGCCAAAAAATCGTGCACAATCGCTGCGCGCAATTCCCCGGCCGGGTCTCTTGTTCCCTAGCTCCCTCGTTCTCTGTCTCCTTCTCTCCGGCTGCAAGCCCGTCGGCCCCAATTACAACCGTCCCGGCTACACCGCGCCCGCCGCCTACAAAGAGACCGGCGCGACAACCGTCGTCGTCCCTCCGCCCAACCCGCAGGGCGGCGCATGGCAGCCCGCGAATCCCTCCGACGGAATGTTGAAGGGCAAATGGTGGGAGATCTACCAGGACCCCCAGTTGAACAATCTTGAAGAGCGCATCGATTCCAGCAACGTGCAGCTCCGCCAGCAAATGGAGCTTTATCTGGCCGCGGAAGCCCAGGTGCGAGCCGCACGCGCCGATCTTTATCCCACGCTGTCGGCGGGCCCTTCCATCAGCCGCGATCGCGTTTCGGCAAATCGTCCTCTCGCCACACCTGGCGGCGTTACCACCTACGGCGACTTCGTCATCGCCGGCCAGGCTAGTTGGGAGCCAGACTTCTGGGGCCGCATTCGCCGCACCGTGGAAGAGGCTCGCGCCAACGCGCAAGCCAGCGCCGCCGACGAGGCCAACGTGGCTCTCACACTCCATGCCGAGATGGCCACCGACTATTTCGCGCTCCGCGGGCTCGATTCTCAGATCCAGCTCTTGACCGACACGGTCACCGATCTCGATCACCAGCTCAATCTGACGAAACGGCGCTTTTCCGGTGGCGTGGCCACCGAGGTGGACGTCGCGCAGGCCCAAACGCAGCTTGAAACCGTTCGCGCGCAGCTTGTCGACCTTGGCGTGGCGCGCGCGCAATACGAGCATGCCATCGGCACTCTCGCCAACGACAACCTGCCGGACTTCAGCATCCCGCCGTCGCCGCTCGATCTCAAGTTGCCGCAAGTCCCGCTAGGCGTGCCCTCGCAGCTGCTCGAGCGCCGGCCAGACATTGCCCAGGCCGAGCGACTCGCGGCCGCTTCCAACGAGCAAATCGGCATTAACATCGCCGCGTTTTATCCCACCATCACGCTGGGCGGGTCGGGCGGCTTTGAAAGTACTAACCCCGGCACATGGATTCAGGGTCCGAGCTCGCTTTGGAGCCTGGGCGCGCAGGCCACGGAGCTCCTTTTCGATGCGGGACAGCGCCACGCACTCACCGATGTCGCCCGGCACAATTATGAAGCTCAGGCCGACGCCTATCGCAACTCGGTCTTTCAAGCCTTCGACGATGTTGAAGACCAGCTCTCCGCGCTGCGCATTCTGGAGCGGGAAGCGGCAACCGAGCAAGGTGCTGTCGACTCCGCCCAGCGCTCCTTCGATCTGTCCAGCACGCGCTACAAAGGCGGCGCCACCAGCTATCTCGAAGTGCTTACCGCCGAGCAGACCCTCCTGCAGAACCAGGTCACCGCCATCAATATCGTGAGCCGGCAGTTTGCGGCCAGCGTAAGCCTGGTGCGCGCCCTCGGCGGCGGGTGGGACGCGACGCAACTGCCCTGATCACAGCGCTTTGGCGGCTCGATGTGAAAATGCCGAAAATCTGCCTGAAACACACACAACGCTCCCTGTCCCCGCGGCATCGTAGTCAGGGAGGTTTACCCCATGAAAAAGCTGCACACCGTTTTAGCGCTTGCGTTCCTTTCCTCGAGTCTTATGGGAGGCGTCGCCCTCGCCCAGGACGACCATCATGACGACCACACGACCGCCCAGGATCATCATGACAACCATTCTTATGTGGAGCACAGCGATTGGAGGAAGGGCGGACACATCAAGGATGATGACTGGAATCGCGGCGATAAAGTCGACTACCACCAGTACCATTTGGCCGCCCCGCCTCGGGGTTACGAATGGCGCATGGTGGATGGCTACTACGTTTTAGCCAACATCTCGAACTTCCAGATCCGCACCGTCATCCGCATCCCGTAACCCACCCCTCCCCCAACCATGAGGGCCGCCGGATAAATCTCAGCCGGCGGCCTTGGTATTCTCCTCGGCATTTTCAAGGTCAGGCAGCCGCAAAATGATCCTGAACCCTCTTGCTGCCGGCCCTCGCGCGTGATGTCCGCTTCGTGGGGCGCTATCTCACCGCGATCCGGCAGAAAGCTCCACCCAAACTCTCGGTGATCCGCCCGGCAACTCCGCCTGCTACGCATGCTCCGACAGGCTTTTTTGTATGTCCTGAGCGACTTCATCGATTGAAGTATTCTGCCCGAGTTGTTCGATCTCCCTGCTATTTTCCATATTCGACAATCCAACCTTGTTCGCAATTTGCTGGTTCATGCCGATCACCGCCGTCACCTCTTTTTCCGTCAGGAGAAGGATTTGCAGCACCAGATGTTCCCGCTCATCGGCACGGCGGGCCAGTCGCGATTGCCTCATGAGGATGAGGCTGGCCAGAAGAATAGCCTCCATGGCAACAACGGTTCCGAGAAGCGAGAAAGGCATCGGATCGAAGTGCGGAATGTGCGGCAAATGTAAGGTGTTTGCGAGAATCCAGAAAAAGAAGATAAGGAGATGAGCGGCTACATAGCCGAGATTGCCGACGATGGCCGCCGTCAAGTCTCCCAGCCGTTCTGCCGGCGATCTTCGCGCCAGAAACTCCTGCTCATGTTTGGCGATCGTGTCTATGTGTTCCTGCACCTGATTCGGAACCTGCATGGTTTGTCCTCATATGAAGTTTCGTGCTTAAAGGTTCGATGACTGCGGCCGGCTTCACAAATCTCTCCGCTGCTTGGCGCGCAACGCCGGGGCCTGGCAACAAGGCGGGTTCCAGGATTCCGGCGAGTCGACGAGGACGGTCTATGAGACCGGTTCTGGCTGGTAGACAGCGAGGGAAGTGGAGACGCAAACTGAGTCGCGATGGTTTCTTTTGAGACCAACGCTCATCCCCTGTATACCACCGGCGGCTCGCAGAATCGCTGAAGAAAAGTCAAGCCATGCCGGTGGTCGTTTCACCCGTAAACCGCTGGAAAGAAGGCGCAAAAATCGTCTGCCAAGTTTGCCGATTATTTCCTCCTTCTGGCGCATACTAGTTCCAGAATCAGCACGGAGACCAGCTTCTAGGTACTCGGCCTCCTGTTGCCGGGCGTCGATCCGAGCTTGGCTTTGGTGTGGGAATGGCGATCTCAGACCTTCAAGAAAGGAGGAAATTAATCAAAGAAAAAATGTTATACCCCCTTGGGGTATATTTTGCCATCTAACTTATTTAGAATCAGCAAAACAACCTCGAAACCGTCGACAAATTCCGCGGATTTTATGCATCATAACAGCGATCTTGGGGGGCTGATATGAACGTCAACATTGTTCGCCTTCATTGCGGTCATTCAGTGAGATTCGGTTCCCGGGTGCGGGATTGTCGGTTACCAACTGTGGCTAATGCGAAAATGCCGTCGCTGGCACATCGGCGAGCGATGTCGATGGGCCTTCCCACATCAATCGCGGCGCGCCCGCGCTTGCCGTGTTCAGGGCCTCGACGTGAATCGCATGAATTCCGGCGCGCAGGCCCAGCGACCCGCGATCGTAGCGCACCGCATTGCCGGGCGAGCCGCAGACCAGCCCGAACGGCGGACCGGTCTTCGCCACTTCCATTCCATCGATCGTCACGCGCGCGCCATCGCGGTCGATCAGATGAAAGGTATAGCCGCCATCGACGGGAATGTTGATGAATCCGTCCCAAGTCGTCGCATATTGCTTGAGCGCTTGCGCGCTGGCGGTCAGATCGTCTGACTGGCCTGTGAGTGCAGGTTGCAGAGCGGACAAGTCCGGCAGCTCGGTCCATGTGCCGGAAAAAATCTTCCAACTGAGCCCCGGCGAGTTCGATCCCGCCGCTTTGATCGCATCGTGCCATTGCTCGATAGCCACAAGGCCCTGCGCGGCCCAATCCTGCTGACCGGAACTATCTGTCACGTGCAGCAGCACACGGAATCGTCCCGCGCCATTCCTTCCGTCGAGCTCTGTCCCGAGTGCGTCAGGAAAGCGATGCCGCACACGGCGACCATGCGCCGAGCTTCCATCGCCAAAAAGCCATGTGTACTGCGCTCCTGGAACGTCCTGCGCGGTGAGCGTCACTTTCTTCCTCGGCGCGATCACCGCCGGATCGACTGTGAAACCCGCCGCCAGCGCAGGCGCCGGCGCATACGTAGGCTGAGCCGCGCCGCCTGAAACCGCCAATGGCACCTGCGAGTCGCTCGTCACGCGCGTCTGCCCGTACTTCACGTTGTCGAAGGTCACATCGCTCACGTCGCCGATCATCGTTGACTCTGCAAGCGGCGGCTGATCGAGCGCCCAGATGTTGCGGAACGCGAATCCGTGCAGGCTGGGCTTCTCCTGCTCCATCTGCGCCAGCGAATACCAGTTGTCGAGAAGAAGATTCTCGAACGTCACTCCGGAATGGTCACCGCTCGCTCCATTCGCGCCCCAGAAACCGAGCAGGCCAAACGTTTGCCCACATGACCCGATGCCCGCGTGCAAAATGTCGGAGTCGCGCAGCGTGAAGTTGTGCAGGTTGTAGGTCTTTTGCGGCCATCCCAACCGCACCACATTGGAGATGCTGGTGGAGAACTCTGTGTTCTCAACCAGAATGTTGCTGACTTCGGCGCCGGGCGCTGTGAGGGCTGCCTCGGTATAGCCGTCCCAATTGCCCAGCGCCGCCAAGTCGTCGTCGGAGGCGCGGAAGAAGGAATGATTCACGACTGTGTCGCCGCCGCCCAGCCAATCCATGCCGTCCTGGTTGGCGTTGCCCGTGTCGCCGGCGATCACGCGCAAATCGTCAATGCGGAATCCCGTCGAATCCTTCATCTGGATCGACCAGGTCCGAGAGCGAATGATGCAGGTGAGCCCGTCGATCTCCACGTTGTGCGCCTGATCGGCGACGATGCAATGCCAATCGGGTTGGTGCAACCAGCCCGTGTCGCCGTTCGGGTCCTGCGGCCCGTCGTAGACGATCGTTCCCCGGCCCAGCACCTTCACGTTGCTCACCTGCCACAGGTTCAGGCTGCCGAAGACGAAAGCGCCCGGCTCAAGATAAATCGCGTCGCCGCTCTTGGGATTGAGGCTCTGACGATGCACACCCGCAGGCACAATGGTGACGTTCGGTCCGCTCGGCGGCGGCGCAGGCGGTGAGCCGGCAAAGAGAAACAGCAGGCGCGCACGGTTCAGGAAGTCCCCGGGCCGCGAGATAGAAAGCTTGGCCGGTCCGGAGATCCGAAAGCGAATGGTTTGCGGTTCTCCTTCGGGGTGCGTCGGTCGGATTCCCAGCCGCCATGGCTCGATGTCGACGCCGCTGTCCCAGAAGTGCGGGTCGGCTGCGGTTATCGAGATATCCGCGGGCCCCTTTGTGTCGAAGCTGACAAATTCGTAGTTTGAAGCGGCGTGGGCCACATCAACCCGCTGGTTGTTTGCCGTAATCGCGAAGAAGCTGTTTCGCATCTCATCGGGGACGGGCGCGGCCTGCACCTGCGCAACACCGCGGGCAGAGCATAAAAGCGCAAGAACAAGCATCAGCAGCGCGCGAAAACAGGGCAATGAGGTAATCCTTGCATCAAAGTCCGGAACCATCCAATGTAGCACCTTGAATCTTCGGGGAGGAGGACGGATAGCTGGCAGACGCGCATTGGGGTCGTGAGTGAGGCCCCATGGGCAAATCGTCATCTGAAAGCCGCGCCAAATGGCCTCAAAACTTACGCACCGAGCAATTTCCAAATATAATCTTCTAAGGTTCTCCACTCGCCGCAACGCGCTCGGTCAAATCGCGCCGGTCTCGATGGGAACCGCGCACGGGTGCTGCCTTCTACATGAATCAAGAAGAACTGATCCTGGTGACCGGCGCGACGGGCTTTCTGGGCACGCAGGTGGTCCGTGAGCTGCTTCAGCGTCAGCCACACGCCAGGCTAGCGCTGCTCATCCGCCCCAGGGCGGGCCAATCTCCTGCGCAACGCATGGAATCGATCATCGAGGCGGCGGACTCACATCGCGTGCTGGTTTATCCCGGCGATGTGATGGAGCCCAACTGCGGTTTGGACACTGCGACACTGGAGCATCTGTCTGCGGATGTGACGCGGGTGATTCACTGCGCGGCGACCGTGCGCTTTGACCACTCGCTTGAACAGGCCCGGCACATGAATGTAGACGGTACGCGAAAGATGCTGGACTTGGCCGCGTCCATGCCATCGCTCAAGAGCTTTACCTACGTCGGTACTGCATACGTGGCGGGAGAGCGCGAAGGACTGATCCGCGAAGATGAGCTCGACGTGGGCCAGCGTTTCCGCAACACCTACGAGCAAACCAAAGCCGAAGCCGAGGCGCTGGTGCGTTCGCGCATGGGCTCACTTCCCTGCGTAATTCTGCGTCCAAGCATCATCGTGGGAGATTCACGGACCGGCGTCACCTCCAGCTTCAAAATGTTGTACTGGCCGCTCAAGATCTACTCGAGAAGGCTCTGGCGCACCGTGCCAGGTTTCCGCGACGCAGTGCTGGATATTGTGCCGGTCGATTATGTGGCCAAGGCCGTCGTTCGGCTCGCGTTCGACGAAAGGGCTGTGGGCGCCACTGTTCATTTATGCGCCGGGCCCAAAGGGAGCGCCACGATCGAGCGCGTCGCCAGGCGCGCAGCGGAGTACTTCAAAGTTCGCGAGCCGCGCTATGTCGATCCAAAGATCTTCTTTGCTGCCATCAGGCCGCTGCTGTCTCTTGCGCTCTGGGGGCGGAAGCGTCGCGTGCTCGTTGACGGCGCCGCCTACCGCGATTACTTCACCATGCGCATGCAGTTCGACACCACGAATGCCGAGCGCCTGCTGGGACCCGTGGGAATTACCCCGCCGCCCGTCATGGAGTATCTCGACCGCCTGCTGCACTATTGCGTGGCCAGCGATTGGGGACGCAAGGAAGTCCCGGCACAATGAGTCTCCTCCGCCAAATTCGGCTCGCTCGCGATCGAAGCATTACCGTCGCCAACCTGGTGGACGAACTGCTGCGGCGCAAGGGCGATTCCGAAGTCTCGGTGAGCGTCACTGGAAACTTCCAGCTTTCTGATTTGCACGCGGCAATCTGCGAGATCGATGGCTTCCTTCGCCGATCCATCGGTCTGCGTCCCGCCGAACCGGTTGCTATCTATTGCACCAACGATCACCACTGCTTCCACTGGTTCCTGGCCATCATCCGCGCCGGCGGCATCGCCGTCCCGCTGAATCCGCAGCTCTCTCTCAGCGAAGTGAAGCGCATCCTCGCCGACAGCGGAACCCAGATTCTTGTCACCGACAAAACGGTCTTCGAGCGCAGCATACAGGACCGCAGCGAACTGAACGTCCGCGCCTGGATCCAGGCGGATCATGAGCCGGAAACTCTCGACGGATTTGTGCGCATTCAAGACAGTGGCGCGCCGTTTCCCCCGGCCACAATCGATCCTGCCGCGACCGTCGCGGTCTTCCACACTTCCGGCACCACGGGGTTTCCCAAGGGAGCGGCTCTTTCAAGCCGTGCCCTTCTCGGCGCGCGATCCTCCACGGTATTTGCCGGGCCTTTTCTCGGGCACAAAGACCTCGCCCTGGTTGCGTTGCCGTGGTCGCACATCATGGCCGTCAGCATTGCCCTCTACGGTTTGATGGTCGGAGTCCGCGGATGCTTTCTCGAGCGTTTCGACGTCGAAGATGCCCTGGATCTAGTCGAGCGGTTCCGCGTAACCGCCTTTGTTGGCGTACCCGCGATGCTTGCCCGGGTGGTCAACAGCAATCCCGATCCGAGCCGCCTTGCCAGCCTGCGCGTGTGGCTTTCTGCAAGCGACTACCTGCCCTCTGACGTTCGTTTGCGCGTGCGCGAATATGGAGCGTTGCTTCGGCTGCCAGGCGGGCGGCGCATTCCTCCCATCATCCTGAATGGTTATGGGATGGTTGAGCTTGGTGGACTGGCCATGATGGGCGTCGAATTGTCGCTTTTCCCCGGCAGCGGCCAACTTTGTTTTCCCGTTCCTCCGTTTCGCGTTCGCATCGCCGATGAAAACGGCCGGCGCGTTCGGACGGGCCAACCAGGCGAGTGCCAAATTCGCCGGCGCGGCATTGCGCCGCACTATTGGCAAGACAAGGAAAGCAACGATGGCCTTTTGACAGGCGATGGGTGGCTGCGCACCGGAGATCTGGCCACCCGGAACCACTTTGGTCTGATCCGCATCGTCGGGCGCATAAAAGATGTGATTAAATCCGGCGGATACTCGGTTTACGTGCGCGAATTGGAGGAGACGATACTGGCTCATCCCGCTGTGGCTCGTGCCATTGCCTTCGGCCTGCCTCACAAGGAGAAAGGCGAGGTACCCGCCGTGGCAGTGGAGTTGCTTCCCGGCGCTCCCGCCGGTGAAACAGACCTGATGGATTGGTGCCGGAGCCACCTCGCCGCTTACAAAACGCCGCGACGCATCTGGATTCTCGATCCCGGAGGCTTGCCTCAGAACCACAACGGCAAGGCTCTCAGGCGGGTTCTGCGCGAACGTTTCTCGGAAAAGATCGCCTGAGAATTTTCTACAATTGTCAGTCGTGACGAAGCGCATCCACCGGAGATAGCTTCCCCGCGCGCCAGGCTGGAACGGCGCCGGCAATCAGCCCCGCGATGAGTGCGATCACCATCGCCTGCACAAGCAGCGGCCACTCGAGGGTAGATGAGACGAAGGTCGCGGTTTGTGGCAGGCTCGCAAGCACACGCAAAGAGATCCATCCCAGTAGCAGACCGAAGACTCCACCGCCCAGGCCGAGGATGGCCGCCTCAAACTCAATGAGCAGCAGTATTTGCCCCCTCTTCCATCCCATGGAACGCAGGGTGCCGATCTCCTGCGTGCGCTCGAAGACGCTCATCACCATGGTGTTTGCAATCCCCAGAATGCCGATCATGAGCGCCAGCGTTGAAGTTCCCCACGCGGAGGCCTGCGCAAGTTTGACGAATTGGTTGTCGCTGGCGCGCTCAGCTGCGGGAATTGCTTTCAGTCCTGGCAGTGCGGCCTCAATTTCCGCTTGCGCGCGCTTCAGATAGTGATCCCATGCCTCGCCTTGCGGGGCCGGACGCAGGCGCACGTCAATCGTCGACACTTTGCCTTGCACGCTGCTCAACTGCTGTAGTTGGTCGAGCGGCATGATCACCGCGTCGGCTTCGAGCGCCGAACCGCCGTGGTATACGCCCGTTACCGTAAACGGCGTCCCCTCGATCTCCAGAGCGTCGCCGGACTTTTTCTTCAGTCCTTGCGCCAGAACATCGCCCAGCATCACCTCCGGTTGGCCGTCGCGAAATCGTCTTCCTGAGAGGATCTGCAACGAGTCGATCTGGTATCCGCTCGCCAGCCAGCCGTAAACCAGTGCATTCTCATCCGGGGTCAGGTCCATCTCATTGATGATCGCGGGCGCGGCTTGAGCCACAACGGGAATATCGATCAGCTTGCCGGTAACGGATTGATCCAGTGAAGTGTTCAGAAACGTGCCGCGAATCACCGCAATATCGGTGCGGCTGCTGGAGTAGATCTTGATCCATTGCTGTTCGAATGACCGGGAGAAGCCCACCAGGCCAACAAACGCGCCCACCGCCATGCTGATTCCGCCCAGGGTCAGCAAAGTTCTGAGCCGTCGGCGCCGCAGGTTCTTCCAGACAAATTTCGTAAACGAGAGTGAGGAGGCCATCAAGCCGGAGCAATTCCTGTAGAGCGGTGATTGGCAAAGAAAGCAAGTCCGGAGAGCACGGCAACGTTCACTTGCCCCGTCCCCCAGAATAAGAGGTTACAGCCCGGCTTGCAATGCGCAGCCCTGACTTAGATGCCTTCACCCATGGTGACGTATACCCGCATGCGTTCCAGCTCCACGCGATAGGCTGTGCGCTCGGCCTCTTCGGCTGCAAAAGGATCGGGCGGGCATGGCTCGGCGCCCAGCCGTTCTTCCAATTCCTCCACGCGTGCTGAGAGCGCGATCAGCGCGTCGGAGAGCGGGTCCTTGATGTCGTGCGGGTCGGTGAGGAGCACGCGCTCGCCATTGCGATAGACGATGTGAGCCGGAACGCCGACGACGGTCGAGTTCGGCGGCACATCGGAGAGGACAACGGAGCCTGCGCCCACGCGCGAATTTTCGCCCACGGTCAGGTTGCCCAGGATGTTGGCGTTGTTGCCGATGAAGACTCGATCGCAAATCGTAGGATGGCGCTTGCCGTGGCCTTTGCCTGTGCCGCCCAGTGTTACCCCCTGGTACATGGTCACGTCGCTGCCCACGATGGCCGTCTCGCCGATCACAACTCCCGTTGCGTGATCGATAAACAAGCGCGCGCCGATCAGCGCGCCTGGATGAATGTCCACGCCGGTGTAGAAGCGGGCCACCTGCGAGAGCACGCGCGCGAGCAAACGCATGTGGTGCCGCCAGAGCCAGTGCGAGACGCGATAAATCCACACCGCCCAGAGGCCTGGGTAGCAGAGCAGAACCTCTAGCCGCGTGCGCGCAGCCGGATCGCGCTCCATGATGGAGCTGATTTCATCGCGCATTCGGCCAAAAACTGCCATAACTCTCAACGCAAATAGAAACCAGGGACGTAAGGGTAGGAAGTCCGTTCAACATCGCCTGCCCTTCGTCCCTCAGTCCCCGAGTCCCTAGTCTCTAGTCCCTGCCTTTTTACGCCGTTACCGCGATCGGCTCGGGCTGCAACGCCAATGCCTGCTGGCGCAGCGGCTCAAACAGGATGCTCGACAGATAGCGCTCGCCAAAGTCGGGCAACACAACCACGATCAGCTTGCCTGCATTCTCGGGCCGTGCAGCCACTTTCAGTGCCGCCGCGGCTGCGGCGCCGGAACTGATACCGACGAAGAGCCCCTCTTCCTTGGCCAGCCGCCGCGCCATCTCTACTGACTCGTCGTTGGTCACCTGGACCACTTCGTCAATCAGCTTAGTGTCGAGAATGCTCGGAATAAACCCAGCGCCCAGACCTTGAATTTTGTGTGGACCGGGCTTTCCGCCCGAGAGTACGGCGCTGTCAGACGGCTCGATGGCGATGGCTTTGAACGAAGACTTCTTGGGCTTGATGTAGTTGGCCACGCCGGTGATCGTGCCGCCGGTTCCTACGCCGGAAATCAGAATGTCGACTTTGCCGTCCGTGTCGTCCCAAATCTCGGGGCCGGTCGTCTTCAGGTGAATAGCCGGGTTGGCCGGATTGTCGAATTGCTGAAGGATGTAGCCGTTGGGCGTCTTCTCGAGAATTTCGTTGGCCTTGGCGATCGCGCCCTTCATCCCGTTGGGGCCCGGAGTGAGTACAATTTCCGCGCCATAAGCCAGCAACGCTACGCGCCGCTCCAGGCTCATGGTCTCGGGCATCGTCAGGATGATCTTGTAGCCCTTGACTGCGGCCACAAACGCCAGCGCGATGCCGGTATTGCCGCTGGTTGCCTCGATCAGCGTGGTGACACCGGGCTTGATCTTGCCGGCCTTCTCGGCGGCGTCGATCATGGCGAACCCGATGCGGTCCTTCACGCTCGACGCGGGGTTCTGGCTTTCCAGCTTGGCGACGACGGTAGCGGGCAATCCCGCTGCCACACGGTTCAACCGCACCAATGGAGTGCGGCCAATCAGTTCAGTAACATTCGCGGCAATGCGCGCCATAATGATCTCCTTTTCCCGGGGCTATGGACCCGGATTGCTTGTGGAACGGACTCTTGGGGAACGGTGCAGCTTGTCTGGAGGGAAAAATCGCGCGCCATCAAGCGCACTTCGGCATCGGAGCTGGCACCAGGGACGGTGTTAGCGACATCGATGCATGTACATAGCCTAGACCCAACGCGCCCGGTATGGCAAGACCTATTGCTCTCAGCCCCGCCACCTCCCGGCCAACAAAAAATCGGACTCAGCCGGTATTGCGCAAGCCCGCCGATATTCCGTTGATCGTCGCGGCGATGGCGCGATTGACGTGGGGCGTATTTTCGCCGGCGCGCTTCCGGCGCAGCATATCCACCTGAATCAAATGCATGGGATCGACGTAGGGATTGCGCAGCTTGATCGAATGAGCCAGCACCTGGTTACTCTCAAGCAGTTCCTTCTGGCGCGTGACCGCGAGTACTGCGCGCACAGAACGATGAAACTCGGCTTCGAACATATCGTAGATGCGCTCACGCAATTTCTCATCCTTGACCAGCGTGGAGTAAAGCCGCGCCGTACCCAAATCGGCTTTGCCCAATGCCATTTCGACGTTACGGAACAAATCGATGAAAAGCGGGAATTCCTTAGCCATGGTTTGCAGGAGTTCGAGCGCGCCCGGCCGCGCGAGAAACTGGTCGATGGCAGATCCCACGCCGAACCACGCCGGCACCAGCAGCCGCGATTGCGTCCAGCCGAAAACCCAGGGGATGGCGCGCAAATCCGACAGTTTGGGTGAATCGTTGCGGCGCGCCGGGCGCGAACCGATCTTCGCGTTCTCCAATTCGCCTACCGGCGTGCTCTGCTCGAAGTAGGTGACCACGCCCGGGTCGTCAAGAATGTATTCGCGGTACGAGTCGTAAGCCAGGCTCGACAGTTCGTCGAGCGCGGACTCCCACTCCGGCTTGAGCACGCCGGTGAAGTGGCCTTCAGGATCGCGCGCGTTGGGGCGCGCCAGCGCATCGAGCGACGCGGCAATCATCAGCTCCAGATTGCGCTCGGCCAGAACCTCGTCGGCGTATTTGAAGTTGAGCACTTCGCCCTGTTCCGTCAGCCGCAACTGGCCATCGAAGGAGTCGAACGGCTGGGCGAAGATGGCGCGATGCGTTGGCCCTCCGCCGCGGCCCACCGTGCCGCCGCGGCCATGGAAGATGCGCAGCTTGAGGCCTGCCTCGCGCGCCACTACGTGCAGATCGCGATGCGCACGGAAAATCTCCCACGTCGAGGTCAGCATGCCGCCATCCTTGTTCGAGTCGGAGTAGCCGAGCATGATCTCCTGCCAATTACCCCACGACTCAAGCAGCCGGCGGTAGTCGGCACGGCTCCACAGCTCGCGGCAAATTTGCGGCGCATTCCTCAGATCTTCGATGGATTCGAACAGCGGCACCGGCATCAACCCGGGATCGCGGCCTGGCTCCTCTCCGGCACCTTCGACCGCTACGCCGCCAAGTCGCGCCAGGCGAATCACGGCCAGCACATCCTCTACCGAAGACGCCCCGCTGATCACATACTGGCGAACCGCCTCCGGCGAGCAGCCCCCTTTTACTTCGGCCACCACGCGAAACGTCTCCAGCACGCTCGCCGTTTCCTGCGACAGTCCACCTTGAAGCGACGGCGCAACGGTGTCGCTGATGGCCTCGCGTAATGCAACAGCGTGAACCCGCGCATGTTGCCGGATGTCGAGCGTATGCAGATGGAGGCCGAATGTGCGCACCTGGAGGATGAGCGGATCGATCAGCGTGCGCGCGATTCGGATGCCTTCATGCTCGGCCAGCGATGCGCGCAGCGTTTCCAGGTCGTCGATAAAGTCCTGAACCGAGCAGTAAGCGGGCAGTGCCTGGGTCAGTTTGTCGTGGCCGCGCGCCAGCGTGAAAGGAGTCACGGGCAGCCCGCCGTCAGAACCCATCCCCTCACTTGCCCTCTCCAGCGTGCGCTGGATGCGCGCCTTCAGGCAGATGACGAAGCGGCGGTAATACTCGAATTCGTATTGCGAGCCGAAAACCTGCGCCTCTGGCGTATGCACCTGCGCCACATAAGCGCGCAGGCGCTCGAGCAGCGCCTCGCTCACTTCCCGCTGTTGCGCACTCGTAGTGAGCAAATCGATGATTCCGTCGAGCCGGCGCTGGTAGTAGAGCAGCAAATGCCCACGAGCAAGCTGCAAGGCCGCGCGCGTCAATTCGGGCGTAACAAATGGATTGCCGTCGCGGTCGCCGCCGATCCACGAGCCGAAGCGCAAAACCAGCGGCAGCTCCAGCGGCTCGATCTCCAGATCGTATGCCGATCTCAAAGCCGCTGAAATCTCGCGATAGAGCTCAGGCAGCGTCTCGAAAATGGAAACGTCGTAGTAGTCGAGG
>JBEKRG010000015.1:0-55194 GCA_049518955.1 Occallatibacter sp. | reverse complement strand
GCCGTGATCGTTGGTGCCCAGTACGATGTGATTCATGTTGCGCGCAAAGCCGGTCATGACCACGAGCGTGATGTGCACGACCAGAAACGCGAGAAAACTGAGCATGGTGAGGAAGTGAATGGAACGCGCCGATTGCCGGCCGCCGAATAGCTTCGCGTACCAGGTGAAGTGATTCACGACTGCCGGCGACATGGCGATGCCGGTAAGAATCGCCAGAGGACCGAAAACAAAGACGACGGTGAAGTAGGCGATTTGTTGCAAGGCGTTGTAGCCGTAAAAACCGTTGGGCTCGGCGGGCAGATGAAAGGTGGCGTAGTGGACCCAGGTATTCCACGCCTGCAAGACGACCATGGGCGAAGCGGGCACGAGGCGCTTCCACTGGTCGGTATTGAAGAGCATGGTGATGAAGTACACGCCGCAGAGGATGAAGCCATGCACGTTGATGAAGTGCCACACGCGTGCGATGCCGATGGTGTGCCGGTAGCCGGGAGTGCCAATGAGCGGAGTGAGGTAGCGGGCGTCGTCCTTCGCCGTCCACAGGCGGTCGCGCGGAACTTTCAGAGGCGTTAGGCGAATCCACTCGCTGTTCGGGGTGCAGTCGTCGTTGAAATAGAGCCGGGGGTGATCGGCGAGGATGGAAAGGCCGCTGCGAATGAGCATGGTGACGAAGAGGAAGTTGAAGAAGTGGGAGTAGCGAACCCAGAGGGGGAAGCCGTGGGGTCCTGAAAAGTCGGCGGGATAGACGAGAGGGACGGGCGGAATGTGCGGCAGGCCGGCTACGGCCAACTCAATCCAGGCCGCAGCTACAAACGCGGCAAACACCGCGCCGATTGCGATCAGAATCGAAGGACGAATCCAGAGACGATGGCGGCGATCCGCGGGAAAGTGGACCGCTCCATGCTCAGCATCAAATGCAATCATGACCCCCAGCCCCGCGTGCGGCTGGGAAGATTCCGCACGGCGGACTGACAGTTTCGTTATACGCCGCGGTGGAGAAGTGTGTCCCAGATTTGCGTCGCGAGTGCGCGTGGCGCGGAGGAGAACCCCTCATGGGCTGAAGCCCCGAATCAAGAGGGAAGTCTGTTCGGCAGGGCTAGAGCCGTGCCTTGATACAAACCGTACCCAGAGACAAGCTCTTATGCGCGCGAGGTTAAGCCGGGATGACGCCCTTGGCGAGCATGGCCTTAATGCCGCGGAGGGCCTGCCTCGTCCGCTCTTCGTTCTCGATGAGGGCGAAGCGGACGTGGTTGTCGCCATAGTCGCCGAAGCCTATGCCGGGAGAGACGGCGGTTTTAGCTTCGGTCAAAAGCAGCTTTGAGAATTCAAGCGACTTGAGGTCGCGGTAGGGTTCGGGGATCTGCGCCCAAACAAACATAGTGGCTTTCGGTTTGGCGACGGACCAGCCGGCCTTGTTGAGGCCTTCAACGAGGACATCGCGGCGGCGGCGGTAGTTATCGCAGATTTGGGCGACACATTCCTGAGGACCTTCGAGAGCGGCGATGGCTGCGACCTGAATGGGCGTGAAGGTGCCGTAGTCAAAATAACTTTTGAGCCGGGCAAGCGCGCCAACCAGGCGCTGATTGCCGACCATGAAACCGATGCGCCAGCCGGGCATGTTGTAGGACTTGGAGAGCGTGAAGAACTCGACGGCGACATCTTTTGCGCCGGGAACCTGGAGGACACTGGGCGGCTTGTAACCGTCGAAAGCGATGTCGGCGTAGGCGAGGTCCTGGATGAGATAGAAGCCGTGCTCGCGGGCGAGCGCGACGAGGCGCGCGAGGAAAGGCAATTCGACACATTCGGTGGTGGGGTTCGAGGGGAAGTTGACGATCAGGGCCTTCGGTCGCGGCGTCATACGCGGGATGATTTCTTCAAGCTGCGCGAGGAAGCTTTCCTGATTGTGGACGGGGACGCTGACGATGTGGGCGCCAGCGATGACCGGACCGTAAATGTGGATGGGGTAGCTGGGGTTGGGAACGAGGACAGTGTCGCGCGAGTCGAGGATGGCGAGACAAAGGTGGGCGATACCCTCCTTGGAGCCGATTGTGACGATGGCTTCGGTGTCGGGGTCGAGATCGACGTCGTAGCGCGTCTTGTACCAGTTGCAGATGGCCTTGCGCAGGCGCGGAATGCCGCGAGAGACGGAGTAGCGGTGCGTGGTGGGCTTTTGAACCGCTTCAATAAGTTTGTCGACGATGTGCTTGGGCGTGGCGCCGTCGGGATTGCCCATACCGAAGTCGATGATGTCTTCGCCACGGCGGCGCGCGGCGGACTTCATCTCGCCGGTGATGTTGAAGACGTAGGCGGGGAGGCGCTGAATGCGGGAAAACTCGTCCATGATGACTCCAGAATACAAGGATCAGAGATCAGAGATCAGAGGTCAGGGGTCAGGGGTCAGGGGTCAGAGCGACGAGTTCGTGGCTCAGACACCATAAGTGTTAACTGCGATCGAAGAACTGAGATTTGGGGATGAGGTGAGGCAGGAGTCTAGGCGGCGCGAGCCGCCGCAGCCGCGGCTGCGTGTGCGGCGATGAAGATGGCGCGGCGAGTGGCGAGGTGGTGCATGGATTGATTATAGCGGAGAAGCAGCGGAGCTAGCGTGGTTAGCGGCCGGCCAGAACGGCAATGCGGAAGATGACCTAATTATCCCACCCTAAACGCAGAAAGCGCGTATAGGATGTGGGGGCCGCGGAGTGATTAGCGGGGTTGGCAGCTGGTTATTCCGATTCGCCGACCACGTTGTATTTGCGCGTTGTGCCGTCGGGAAAGAGGAGCTCGTAGGTGCGCGAGTATTCGTAGGAATGCGAAGTATCCTCTTTGAGGATTCTTGCTTTGTAGTCGCCAGGGATAATCACTTCCTTGCTGGGACTTTGGTCATCGAGTTCGACCTTCTTGCCATCAATCAATACTGACAACGACAAGATCGTGAAACACATCGACCCCTTGTCATCAGACGAGCACTGGTCAACGAATCGAGACGATTGCACGTGAACGGTGATGGTGTAGTCCGCGGGGTTTGGCTTGTCAGCCGGGGCCAAAGCGGGGACCATGAAAAAGATTGCGAATAGAGCCATCTTCATCGCTTCCTCCAACGCTGATCAGGATAAACCCGCGGAACGGGCGGGTTTGGCGGCGGTTTCGGCGCGCAAGTAACCGGTTTGCCGCTCAATTGTTCACTTTTGACCAGTTTTTGAGACCTTTGGTGGGAAAATGGATGCGGGACCAGTTCGCCGCTCCGAGCAGGGCCGCATTGCTTCCACGGGGGGAAGCACGGCCTGAATCTGCCGATTGCGCCCGTGCAGCCACTCTTCCTGCTGATACTGCTGAAAGATGGCCTATGAACGTCTTGCTCGTTTACCCGGAATTCCCTGAGACATTTTGGAGCTTCAAACACGCGCTCAAGTTTTTGGGCAAGCGGGCGGCACAGCCTCCGCTGGGCCTGATGACAGTGGCGGCGCTATTGCCGCTGACATGGAAGAAGCGGCTGGTGGATACGAATGTGGAGCGGCTGCGCGATCGGGACCTGAAGTGGGCCGACGTGGTGTTCGTGAGCGGGATGCACATCCAGCTTGAGTCGATGGTGGAGATTGTGGAGCGTTGCCATGCGCTCGGACTGCGCACCGTGGTAGGTGGGCCGATTACGAGCAGCGTGCCGGCGGCGGAATTGAAGGCCGGCCACGTTGTGATTGGCGAGGCTGAGAGCCTGATTGGCGAGCTGGCGCGGGAGCTGGAAGCAGGAACGGCGCGACCCGTTTACAAGGCGGCGGAACGGCCGGAGATGGCAACGAGCCCGTTGCCGGACCTGAGCCTGATCAAGATGAACCGCTATTCGACGATGACCGTGCAGTACTCGCGCGGGTGCCCGTTCAATTGCGAGTTCTGCGACATTATTGAAATCTACGGGCGGCGGCCGCGGACGAAGTCTGTGGCGCAGGTGCTGGCGGAGCTGGACCAATTGCTGGCTGCTGGCTGGCGTGAGACCGTGTTTATCGTGGACGACAACTTTATCGGTAACAAGGCGCGGGCGAAGGAGTTGCTGCGGGCAATGGCGGAGTGGCGCGAGGAGACCGGCGCACGATTCGACTTCATTACGGAAGCCTCGCTGAACCTGGCCGACGATGTGGAACTCATGCAGTTGATGAAAAATGCGGGATTCAGATCGGTGTTTCTTGGCGTGGAGACGCCGGATGAGCCGGGGTTGATTGCGAGCAACAAGCTGCAAAACACGCGGCGGAGTTTGCTGGGGAGCGTGGCGACGATCCAAAGCTACGGGCTGCAGGTGATGGGCGGATTCATTCTGGGCTTCGACACGGATAAAGACGACATTTTCGACAGGATGGTGGAGTTCATCCAGAAAAGTGGGATCCCGATTGCGATGGTGGGGCTGCTGCAGGCGATGCCGGGGACGCAGCTGTTCCGGCGGTTGCGGACCGAGGGACGGATCGTGGATGCGGGCGGCGGCAACAACACATTCTGCGACAAGCTGAACTTTTTACCGCGCATGGATTCAGCCAAGCTGGTCGAAGGCTATCGCGACGTGATGAAGAGAATTTACAACTGCGAAGCTTACTACGAGCGCGTGAAGCTCTATCTGAATCGGGCACATCCCAAGCCGGCGAAACGAGCGGCCGGAGAGCGCGCGAAGAAGCAGTCGAGTCCTCCATTTCTAACCAGCGCGAATATGCGCGCGCTGGCGAACTCGATTGTGCGGCAGGGAGTGTTTGGGCGGCACCAGTGGAGCTATTGGAAGTTTCTCGCATCCGCTGCGACGAAATACCGGCGCTGTTTTAGTACGGCCATGACGTTGGCGGTGATGGGCTATCACTTCCAGGTGATGACGCGGAAGCTGGGGAAGGCAATGGACAGAGCGACGAAGGCGGCGAAGGCGGCAGAAGTGCTGGCAGCGCAAGCGAGCAGCGAATAGAGGGCGCGGGCGGTGCTTGTCCCGGCACGCCCGGCCCAGAAATTTATACTTGTTGGGACATGCAAGAACCTCAACGACAGAAATTCCTGCCGGTCGATGAACAGATGGACCTGCTCCAGAAGGGCGCGGCGGAGATTATCCGCGTGGCCGACCTGCGGGAGCGCCTGGAAGAAAGCCGCAAAACCGGACGACCGCTGAGGGTGAAGGCGGGATTCGACCCGACTGCGCCCGAACTGCACCTGGGACACACGGTGCTGATGCGCAAGCTGCGGCACTTTCAGCAGCTCGGGCACACTGTGATTTTTCTGGTCGGAGATTTCACTTCGCTGATCGGCGACCCCACGGGGCGCAACGTGACGCGCAAGCCGCTGACACGCGCTCAGATTGACGAGAATGCGGTCACATACAAAGAGCAGGTGTTCCGGATTCTCGACGAGAAGGCAACCGAGGTGCGCTACAACTCGGAGTGGCTGGGCAAGCTGGGGTACGAAGAGACGATCCGGCTGACGGCGCACTTTACGGTGAGCCAGATGCTCGAACGCGACGAGTTTCACAAGCGATTCCAGGAAGAGCAGCCGATCAGTCTGCACGAGCTGCTGTACCCAGTGATGCAGGGGTACGACTCCGTGTGCCTGGAGTGCGACGTTGAGCTGGGCGGGACGGACCAGAAATTCAATTTGCTGTGCGGGCGCGAATTGCAGAGGCACTACGGACAGAAACCGCAGATTGTGCTGATGACGCCGATTCTGGAAGGGCTGGACGGCGTTCAGAAGATGTCGAAATCGCTGGGCAATGCGATCGGCATCAACGAGCCGGCGAGCGAGATGTACGGGAAGCTGATGAGCATCTCGGACGAGCTGATGTGGAAGTATTTTGTCTTGTTGACGGACCTACGCGGATCAGAGATTGAGGCGATTAGGGCGGACGTGGCGGCTGACAAGCTGCATCCCATGGAGACCAAGAAAAAACTGGCGCGAACGATTACGGCGGGTTTCCATGGCGAGGCTGCGGCCGAGAGCGCTGACGAAAACTGGGCAAGGATGTTTCAGCAGAAGGGCGAGAGCGAGGACCTGGAAGAGGTTGCGATCGCGTTCGCCGACGTGGCTGGCGCAGAAGCGAATCAGATTCGGCTGCCGAAGCTGCTTGTGGCGATGGGCCTCGCAGCGAGTGGTGCCGAGGGGAATCGGAAGATCGCCGAGAAGGCCGTGAAAGTGGACGGCGAAGTCGCAAGTAGTGCGGTGATTTCGGTGGCGGCGGTGCCGACGCGGTTGGTGGTGCGGCTGGGGAAACGGGCGAAGGTGGCAGTGGTCAGCTAGCCTCTGGCTCGGTCTCCATGTCCGGCTCGGTCCAGAGCAGGATGGCCGGCGGCAGCGTCACATAGAGGAACAAGGTCGCCATCATCAGGATGAATGGCAGAGGCACCAGAAACTCCCGCAGAGCCGCAGAAGAAAGCGGGGTGATGGGGCTGGGCCAGCTTAAACAAACTACCCAAAACAAAGCCACAATACTGTATCCGAGAATCGGATACGCTCGCGTGAACGCCTGCTCAAGGCGACGGGTCTCGCGTTCGTCGCGACGGGCGCGCACATTGCCGGCAAGCCCTGTCAAGACAATCCAGAGCGCTACCCATAGAATCGCGCACCCACAGATGATCCATGTGCTGGTGGCTGCTATTGCGCCGGTGGCTGCCATTTGGCTGACGCTTGGGTTCAGTTTCGGATTCAGGAGACAGCAGGCCAGATCAAGCGCTGCCAATGCGACAAAACAGAGTACGACAAAGCAGCGGCGGCGCGCTCGCGATTCGAAGTGGATGCGAATGTTTCCAATGGCGTATTCGGTATTCATGGCTTTATTCCTTTTCCGGAGACTGGCTGTTCGCGTAGACCTGTTGGCTCAGCGGCTTGAGCGGCTGGCTTGAAAAGATGGCTTCGACAGGCAGATCGAAGTACTCGGCGATCTGGAAGGCAAGTTTGAGGCTCGGGCCGTAGTCGCCGCGCTCGAGGAAGCCGATGGTCTGGTAGTTCACTCCCAGGGCGTCCGCTAATTCCTGGCGGCTAATGCCGCGCTCTGCTCGCAGGACAGCAATGCGGTTGTAGAGGCCGCTTTCACCGGGGAGCTGAGGTTTTATGTTGTCAATCACATTAATATATTGCTTATACAAAACATATTTGTCAAGTTTAGAAACAGAGGACAGCCCGGGAGAGTGCTGACCGACGACAAATTTGGTTTCAGGACGAGTTGAAAGGCCACCAGCCAGGTTCAGGCTGAATCATTGTCGGAGTTTTGCCGAGGCTGCCTTCTCCTGCCACTTCTGGACGTTCACGCCCATCACGAGGAGCCATAGCATCAGCGAGCCTTCTCCAATGAAACCGAGTGCCACATCATAAGGATGCAAGAGATGGTCGAGCGGAGGCGACAGGGGGAGCAGCCAGCATAGGCCTCCAAACGCCATGAGCGTCCCCATGATTCGAGGCAGGAAGGACGACCTGAAGACGAGATAGCCGGTCAGGACACAATAGATTCCGTGAAAGATCAGAGCGGCGTTCACGTGTGCTGGATGCCATTCAAGGGCCTCAAATGCGAGACCCACGAGATTCGAAGCCGCAGCGAGTAGAGCGACGGTCCGATTTACCGGCTTAAGGATGCCGTACAGAAAAAGAGTGACAGTGCTAAAGCATAAAACCGGGATGAGGCCCGCCGCGTAAAGCAGCTTGCCGTGAACAAAGGCCTCGGCCGATACCCCCGAGACCACGCTGAGCAAGTAAAAGAGACCGGCGGTTCTGGCCCTGCTGCTCGCCGATTTTCCCGGCTTCGTTGTGACTGCTCGATTCATGGTAGGTTTCCTTCCGCCATTGCCGTTGGAGCTGGGTTCGTGCGAGGTTGGAAGCGGGAGAAGCAAAAGCAGATCCTTCGGCTCGTCGCCAAGGCGACTCGCTCAGGATGATCATGCGGCGGCGATGGCATGCGTTAGCTGCCAAGAGCAAAGACGCGGGCGGAGTCGAGAAGTTTGGCGACGGATTCTTTGGAGCAGGATTCGGCATAGATGCGCAGGAGGGGCTCGGTGCCACTGGCGCGCAGCAGAAGCCAGGTTTCGGCGGCTTTGGGCTTGGTGGTCGCTTCGGGGTTGTCGAGGAAGAACTTCACGCCGTCGAGATCTTCCTGGTCGTAGATGGCCATGCCGGCGAAGATGGGATCGCCGGGCTTGAGGGCGTGGGCGCGGGCGATAACAGCATTCTTCTGCGCTTCGGGCAAGTGGAGGTCGATGCGGCCGTACTGATGCTCGCCATATTCGGCCTGCAAGTCGGCGACGAGCTGACCCAGAGTCTTCTTCTCCTGGGCCATGACGTTTGCGAGCATCAGGCAGTTGAGCAAGCCGTCGCGCTCGGGCAGGTGGCGCTGAAAGCCGATGCCGCCCGACTCCTCGCCGCCCATCACGATTTCGCGCTCGAGCATGAGGTCGACAACATACTTGAAGCCGATGCCGTGCTCGATGAGCTCGCGGCCGTATTTCATCGCGATGCGATCGAGCATCTTGGTGGTGTTGAAGGCGCGGGTGACGGCGCCAGGCCAGCCTTTGTACTGCAAGACCCAGTTCAGGAGCACGGAATAAATTTTGTGCGGGTCGACGAAGTTGCCATTCTCATCGATTGCGCCGATGCGGTCGGCGTCGCCGTCGGTGCATAGGCCGGCCTGACAGCCGTTGGCCACGACGGCTTCGCCAAGGGCGCGAATGTTCGGCTCGATGGGCTCGGGATTGATGCCGGGAAAGAGCGGGTCGGGTCTTGAGCGAATCTGCACATGAGCCACACCGATACGGGCGAAGATGTCAGCGAGAATTGTGCCGCCGGCGCCGTACATGGAGTCGATGCAGAACTTCATGCCGGATTTCGAGATGAGATCGAGATCGGCGAAGTCCTCAATAGCTTTGAGATAGGTGGGCAGGAAGTCGACTTCTATAATGGGCGCGGGTTGCGCGGCGTGGGCGACGGGCTTGCCAAGAAACGACTCGATGGCCGTGATCATGGAGGGCTTGCCCGAGCCGCCATACCAACCCTTGTACTTAACGCCGTTCCACTGCGCGGGATTATGCGAAGAAGTGATCATGATGCCCCCGGCTGCGCCGCGCTCGCGCACGCCGAAACTGAGAGCCGGCGTGGGCGTGATGGCGTTAGCCAGCATGACGGGAATGCCGGTGGCCGAGACGACCCGAGCGCAGGCGTGCGCAAAATCCTTCGATCCGAAGCGCGTGTCGTAGCCGACGCAGAGTCCTTTCGACGGATCTTCCTGCGTCGAGCTTTTCTGAGAGTGGAGGTAGGCGGCGATGGCTTCAGCGGCGATGCGGACGTTCGAGAAGGTGAAGTCGTCGGCGATGAGGCCGCGCCAGCCGTCGGTGCCGAATTTGATCACGGAAACGGGCATGGTTGATTTTGGGTACTCCAGGGGAAGCAAATGAAAACAATAACAGGCACAGCGGGGCATGTACACGGGGAGTGTGGTTTGGAAAAGCTTTGCGCCGGATCGAAAGAAATGGCCAAACTCCAGTAACACAAAGGTGGGTCTCCTTCCGAGCCTTGTGGACGGAATTGAATACCGAACACGCCGAAAAACTGACGGTGGGAAGTGGACAGTGGAGAGCGGCCAGACTACACCACGACTTGCGACGGGGAGTATTCTTATGAAAACTATGAAAGTTGCGATTATTGGCGGCGGCATTGTGGGGCTGGCGACGGCGCACCAGCTTCTGGAGCGGCACCCTTCGGTGAAGGTGATTCTGCTGGAGAAGGAAAGCGGGCCGGGCCGTCACCAGACTGGACACAACAGCGGAGTGCTGCACTGCGGCCTCTATTACAAACCGGGCTCGACAAAGGCGCGGCTGGCGGTGGAGGGGCTGCGCAGGATGACGGCGTTCTGCGAGCAGCACGGCGTGCCCTACGAACTGTGCGGCAAGACGGTCGTGGCGACGGAGGCGGAGGAAATTCCGCGATTGCACGCGCTGATGGAGCGCGGGAAAGCCAACGGTGTACAAGGGCTGCAACTTCTAAACGCCGAGCAGATTCGAGAGTATGAGCCGCACGCGGCGGGATTGGAGGGAATCCGCGTTCCGCAGGAAGGGATCGTGGACTACGGCGCGGTTTGCGCGGAGATGGTGAAGGAGATTGACGCGAGAGGCGGCGAGCTCAGATTCTCATCGGAAGTGACGCGGATGAAGAGGGCTGCCGCGTGGACGATTGAAACAAAAAGCGGCAACTACGAGGCCGACTTCCTGATCAATTGCGCCGGATTGCAGTGCGACAGGGTGGGCCGCATAGCGGGCAGCGGCGACCGAGCAAAGATCGTGCCGTTCCGCGGCGAATACTACAAGCTGCGGCCGGAGCGGCAACATCTGGTGAAGAATTTGATTTACCCAGTGCCGGATCCGAGTTTTCCGTTTCTCGGAGTGCACTTTACGCGGCAGATTCAAGGCGGGGTGGAGTGCGGACCCAACGCGGTGCTGGCCTTTAAGCGCGAGGGTTACCGGCATACGGATTTTTCGCTGCGCGACACGCTGGAGACGTTGACCTATCCCGGGTTCTGGAGATTCTTTGTACGCTACCCGCGCATGTGCTGGGAAGAATTCAAGCGGTCGTACAGCAAGAAGCTGTTTTGCCGGTCGTTGCAGCGCCTGGTGCCTGAGCTGACTATGGATGATCTGGCGCAGGGAGGTGCTGGAGTGCGCGCGCAAGCGCTTTCGCCTTCGGGCGAGCTGATGCAGGACTTCTATTTTGTGCAGCGCGAGGGTGCATTGCACGTTTTGAACGCGCCGAGCCCGGCGGCGACAGCGGCGCTGGCGATCGCGGACGCGATTCTGGACCAGGCGCGAGAGGCGTTTGAGTCGTGATTCGGGCCAGGATGCGCGGCGGTGTAAACTAACAGAGACCCTGAGCCGGTTCGCGATGGCGGACCGGCTGCGTTATGTCGGGACGTGGCTCAGCCTGGTAGAGCACTCGCTTGGGGTGCGAGGGGTCGGCAGTTCAAATCTGCCCGTCCCGACCATTCAAATCAGCAATCCAAAAACTCTCGATCGAGAGAAGCGCTCCGGGCTATTGCAGAACACTCTGGTTCTGATCGGCATCCATCGATTCGGCAAACCGATAGCCGATGTGGGAATCGGTCAGCAGATACGTCGGGTTCGCCGGATCATCTTCAATCTTCATGCGAATTTGGCGAATAAAGGTGCGCAAGTACTCCAGCTCGTTTCCGTATTCCGGCCCCCAGACCGATCGCAGCAACCGGGCATGGGGAATGGGACGCCCGGCGTTCACCATCAAATAATGGAGAACCTCAAATTGCTTCGGCGTCAGATGGATGGCCTTCCCTTTCTTCTCGACAAGATGTCGATCGGGGTCAAGCAAAACATTTCCGATCACAATCGTGCGATTGTCATCGTCGGCCCCCTTGCCGCGGCGCACCGCCGCTCGCAATCGCGCAGTCAACTCACGTAACTGGAACGGCTTCGTAATATAGTCATCCGCTCCCGCGTCCAGCGCTTCGACCTTGCGATCTTCACTATCCTGTACCGTCAGCATCACAATCGGCAGGCGCGGAGACGTTTTGCGCATGATTCGACACACTTCAACGCCGCCCATACCGGGCATGTTGATATCCAGCAGGACGGCATCGAACTGCGCGGCGCGCACCAGCGCGAGCGCCTCTTCTCCCCGCGCCGCTTCAACAATGACAAAACCAAAGTTAGCGAGAATCGTTCGAAGCGACAGCCGAATGGAACGCTCGTCATCCACGATCAGTAAATTACCCGATTCCCGGTTCATGGTTTCCCCCCTGTCTCCTGGGGAATCGACAGAAAGAATGTCGTTCCCTCATTGGCACTGCTAATCACCCACACATGGCCCTGATGCGCTTCGACTGCCATTTTTACAGCCGATAACCCGATGCCCGTCCCCGGAGCACGATGCCTGGTCACTTCGCTACGGAAGAACCGCTGAAAGATCTGTTCCCTTTCCGAAAGCGGAATAGGCGGTCCAAAGTTATGCACTGAGATCATGACTTCAGAGTGGCTTTCCCAGGCTGCAACTTTTACTTCCGATCCCGCGAAAGAATACTTAGCCGCATTGTCGAGATACTGGACCAACGCCATCGAAAGCAAATCCCGGTCGCCGCGCACCTTCAAGGTCTGGTCAGCAATCGCAACCTCAATCGGGTGATCGGGCATCCGTTCAACCTGATCCTTCAAGACGCCTGATACGAGCTCCTGGACGACAATTTCATCCCTGGCGACGCTCATTTCGTCGGCTTCGAGCTTAGCGGTCTGCAAAAGCCGGGTGCTGAGCAGGCTAAGTTGGCTGAGCTCGTCATCGATTAAAGTCACGAGTTCCGATTGTGCCCGATTCAGGTTGCCGACTTCGTTCAATCCTTCACTCGCCGCCTGAATCGCTGTAAGCGGCGTCTTGACCGCATGGGCCAGCGAATCCAACACGGCGGCTCTCAGCCGTTCGCCCTTGCTCGCTGCCTCGATCTCGTTTTCCTTTTGAAAAGAAACGCAGCGATCGAGAGTTACGGCTGTGAGTGACGCAAGCGCGTTGATCACGAGGGTTCCAAGGTTGCCACGAATCGTGAGTGCTCCAATGGAATCGGCGCCCACACGCAATACCCGGCTGGAGGTTGCAGTCGCTTTGTCTTCATCGTCCACCTGCTGCAGGTAGCACTCCTTGGCCAGATCCTGTTCGTCTTTTGACCACGGGCCGGCCAGGTCAGTTTTTCCCGAGTTCCCATCAAAGATCGCGACCGCCTCAGCCTCGAAAATTCGTTGGATCAAGTGCGTCAATTGCGGGCCCGGCGGTTGATGGAGATTAATCAGCAAAGTGCTACGGCTCAACTCATACAGCTGCTCCATTGCCTTGCGCTGCAATTGGACTTCACGCGAATTGAGCTGCTCCCGCGATGAAAGGCGGCTCACAAGAAGAGCGCTGATCTCGAAGGATCCAAGCGCGACCCAGTCCTGCGGGTCGTTGATCGTGAAGTGAAGAAGCGGCGGATAGAAGAAGTAATCCAGGCAAGCGCACGCCAGTACAGAGACAACCGAGGCCTGCCAGAACCCGCAAACGATCGCTTCGCAGACTACGATCAGCAAGAAAAGAAAACCCACAGGCGCCGGATTGAAATGGAGCACATAACCGGTGAAGGTCAGAATAGCAATTACCCAGCATCCCGCCAGAGTCTCTCCGACAAACTGCATTCGTGTCAGGGGATCCCGCTTCCCAAGGAAGCCTGAAATCTTCATGACGTTCACGATTAAGTACTCCGGGGTGCATGTACAACGACGGTAAACGCAAGATGATCAAGAAAACATAAACAAGATGCAAAGAAAACATCAGGGCCAAAGCATAAACTTCTTGCGCGTTCATGCTTTAGCCCTGTGCGAGGCGCGGTATTAGGGAAGTTTGGCTACTGGCTTTTCGACGAGAGGCTGTCGAAGTGATCGGCCTGCGACGCCATCTGCTGAGCCTCATAGGTGAAGTATTCGTACCGGTTTCTGGATGAATCCGCAGGCCGGGGATACTTCTGGTAGGTTGCGGCGGTGATCTGGCTTCGGCGATCCCATTCAATCTTCTCGGACTGTGCCTGCTGCTCGAAGTACTGCTTCCGCTCTCTGAAATAGCCGGCCAGGTCATGGTACTGCTGGGCAGTGTGCGCATCGCGGATCATCTGTTTGACCTCACTCTGCGAGTAAGAGGGATGATCGGACGGCTGTGAGTACATGGGGCCGGCGGTGCAAACAGCGGCGGCCAAAACGAGTGTGAGAGGAATGAGTCGTGTCATTGTTATGCCTCCTTCATTCATATGTTTTCTCGTAATGAGTGAAGGAGGCATGAAGCTTTTATATGAAGTTGATGTGTCAACAAGTAATTATTTGTAAGTACCTCAAGCACGATTGCCCGGCGTGTCAGGCAGGCGTGCGGCCGTCTTTGACGAAGCTCAGGAATCGCCGCGCCAATTCGTGAATGCGATGCTCCTGGCGCCTTTGCAGGGCGTCGCGCGGCAGTAACTCCACTCCCACGCCAATGGCAGTGGCCCCCGCCGTGATATAGGCGGTTGCGGTTTGCTGATTTACGCCGCCTGCGGCAATCAGCTTTACCTGAGGCAAAGGCAGCTTGAGCGACCTGATGTAGCGATCTCCGCCTACCGGCCCGGTTGGGAAGATTTTGACAAAGTCTGCGCCCGCCTTCCAGGCTGCGATGATTTCGGTCGGCGTAAGGGCTCCTGGAATCGCAACAACGTTGGCCTTGAGCGCTGCTTCGACCACTTCTGGCACAAAGCCGGTGCTCGTCAGGAATCTGGCTCCCGCTTCGAGACAGCGTTCCGCAGTCTCGCGGTCAAGCACCGTGCCGGCGCCGACGACCATGTCGGGAAAACTTTCCGCCAATCTCCGGATCACACCGATGGCGCCCGGAACCGTCATGGTGATTTCAGCTACAGGAATGCCGGCCTGGTAAAGGGTTTCGGCGGCATAGATTGCCTGGTCTGCCGATTTCACGCGGATACCCGGGAAGATCCCGATCTCTTCAATGCGTGTTCTCACGTCTTCGCGTCTCATACAGTTTTCCCGACCTCGATTGGAGTCCTGACTCCCCACCTTCATTACGAAACTGCGTTCCATGCGGCGCATCTGGTTCTAGGGGACTTTGTCGATCCCGACTGCGAGATTGAGTTGTCCCACCGCAGTGAGATAGGAGCCAAGAAGTTGCGCATAAGCTAGCTGGACCTGCCGGTAGTCGCTCTGGGCATTCAGAAAGTCCATCAACGAGGCTCCACCATGTTGGTAAGCGAAAGTGACCGTGTCGCGTACGCGCAGTGCCTGGTCATTGTACTTCTCCTTGTACGGCTTGAGTAACGCGACGTTGCTGCGCACGAGCTCATAAGCGGTGTCCACATCGCTGAAGACCTGTGCCCGCGTCGCCTCACTGGCCTGCTGGGCGCGATCAATGTCGATCCGTGTGCGCTTCTTCTCGCCCTGATTCTTGTCGAAGATGCGCAACGGAATGCTGACGCTGAGGCCAAGAGTCTGAGGGCCATTGGTGTTATTGGTCGAAGCGTTGTAGGTGTACCAGGCGGCAAAGGTCGGATCGGTAGAGCCATTAGAAATCGCCAGCTTGTGGTTGGTGTCGGATTGTTGAATCGTTTGCAGCGCGGCTTGAAGATCGGGCCGTGCAGCCAGGGCGGCATCACGGTAGGTTTCCAAAGGCTGCAGATTATCGCTGAAATCAAATGTGCCCGTCACGTCGAACTGATCCACAGGGGTGCGATCGTCCATCATCTGCAGAAGTTGAATCTTGGCAGTCCGCAAATTGACGATCGCGATTTCTATCTCCGACTCGTACTGCACGCGCTGCAGCTCAATGCGGTCCAGATCGATCTGGCCGATAGCACCGGCCTTGAAGCTTGCCTGGCTGATGTCAATAATCTTGTCGTAGTAATCGAGGTCGGCCCTGGCCAGATCGAGTATGAATTTTGCTTGCAGCGTTCCCACGAACTCCGTGCGCAGAGCAAAGATCATGTTGCGATCCAGGTCCTCATGCTGCGATTGCGTGATGCGCGTGCCTTCCTGCGCGCTTTCAAGGCGAAGTTCGCGTTTGTGATCACGTTCGTGCAGGTAACTGAAGTTAGGTTGTTCGTATGTGCCTTTGGTGGGCTGCCAGACTCCGTTGTGCGGCGCAATCTGCGTTCCGTCGGCCAATACAGTGAGCTGCGGATTGGGCCGGAGAAAAGCTGTGATCTCTTCAGCCTTCATCTCGTCGACGTTGTCGGCATCGGCCTTGAGCGCGGGGTTGGAGGCTTCAAACCTCGCCTTCACCTGGTCCCAGGTAAGTGCTTGTTGCGCGTGTGCTTCGAACGTCAGAAACAAAGCCACGCCAAACGCGCAGACCCAGGAGAAGGCGATCCGGCACTTTGCGATGCGCAAACTCAAGCGAAGTGCAATACGCTTAGTGTTCAAAGGAAGCCTCCGACTCCGGTTCCGGCAGCTTGTCACCCTCTCGTGCAACCCAGACATACAATGTGGGCAGCAGGAAGATGCTCATTGCGAGAGCTGTCATAAGTCCACCCACGATGACAATGGCGAATGGGCGCTGCGTGTCGGAACCGATGGCGTGGGACATGGCCGCCGGGAGAAGTCCCAGGGTAGCAACCAGCATCGTCATCATGATCGGCCGCAGCCGCAAGACTGCACCCTCGACAGCAGCATCCGCAACGGTATAGCCACGAGCTCTCAATTGGTTGATGTATTCAAGCATGATGACGCCCGTCTGAACCGAGACGCCGAACAGCGCCAGGAAGCCGACACCAGAAGATACGCTGAAGTATGTGCCGGTCACAAGGAGAGCGAGGAGGCCTCCAATGGGAGCCATGGCCACGTTGGCGAGAATCAGCAGCGCCCATTTGAAGGAACGAAACATGGCGTAGAGAATGATGAAGATCAAAAAGACCGTCAGCGGCACGATGAAGGCCAATCGTTTTTCGGCGCGCGTTTCGCTATCGTATTCTCCCGACCACTCGAGGTGATAGCCACGCGGTAACTGCACATTCCTGGCGATTTTGTCGATGGCTTCCTTGACCGTAGTGCCCAGATCGCGCCCGCGAACCTCAAAGCGTATAGCCACATACCGGGAACCGTCTTCCCGGTAAATGTCGTAGGCGTCATCGCGAATCTGGGCTTTGGTCACCTGAGCCAGCGAGACGCGCTCACCTGAGGGAGCGAGCAGTCGAATATTCTGGATAGCCTCCTTGGTATCGCGATACGGTTTCTGATAGCGCACGACCACGTTGTAGACTGCCTCTCCTTGAAGGACCTGGCTGACAGGATTACCGCCGACGGCAGTCTGAATCGCATCTTGAATGTCGGCCACATTGATGCCGAAGCGCGCAGCCGCCTGACGGTCAACCGTGAGATCGATATTCGGCTGGCCGGAATCGCGTTGAATTCCCAAATCCTTTACCCCGTCAATGTTGGCCATCACATCTTTGATCTGTTCGCCCTTTTGCTCGAGAACGTCCAGGTCCGGCCCGTATAATTTGGCGCACAGTCCGCCTTTCGTGCCGGTCATCGTTTCATCCACGTTGTCCTCAATAGGTTGGGAGAAATTCCAGAAAGCCCCCGGGTGTTTCTCCAGTTCGCGGTCCATCGCCGCGATCAGCTCCTCTTTATTCTGATGAAAGACGGGCCGCCATTGGTCCTTGGGCTTCAAATCGACGAAATACTCCGTGTTGCCGAATCCTCCCGTGTCGGTTCCGTCGTCGGGCGCTCCGGCTTGCGAGACGACCTTGGTGACCTCGGGGAACGAGGCGAAGATATAACGGGATTGCTGGGTGAATCGCGTGCCTTCCGTCTCGCCTACGCTGTTGGCCATCGCGCCACGCGCCCAGATCGCGCCTTCGTCGAGATGCGGCAGGAATTCTGAGCCGATAACTCCACTGAATGCCAGGTAAAGAGCGACGGCCAACGAAGCCAGGGCAGCGCCGACTACAATCACGCGGTTTCCGACAGCCCAGCGCGCGCTGGTCCGGTAGCGTTTGGTAAGAAAAACCATGACCGGGTTGCGCCATTCCTTGACGCCATTCCGAAAGACGATGGCGCACAGCACCGGCGCGATCAGGATGGAGAACGTCATGGCGCCGAGGAGTGCGAAGGCCACGGTCCAGGCCATGGGTCGGAACAAACGCCCTTCGACTCGTTGCAGCGTGAAGATCGGCATGTAGGCGGTGATGATGATGGCAATGGCGAAGAAAACCGGCCGCTGGACTTCGTGACACGCTTCACGAATTACGGTGAAAACAGACTTGGGAAGTGTCTGCCGGCCGCTTGTCTGACCGTTGGTTTGCTGTCCGCTCGCGGCGTTGGAGCCAAAGTCACGGCTCAGATGGCGAACGATATTCTCCACCATCACCACTGCGCCGTCAACGACCATACCGAAATCGAGTGCGCCAAGTGAAATCAGGTTTGCGGGGATATGGCTCAGATTCAGGAAGATTGAGGCGAACAACAGGGAAAACGGTATCGTCACCGCAACGATCAAGGCGGCGCGGACATTGCCGAGGAAAAGGAGCAGGATGATGGTAACCAGGATCATTCCCTCGCCGAGGTTGTGCAGCACCGTGTGCAGCGTGTAGTGAAGTAGATCGCTGCGGTCCAGCATCGTAACGACCTTCACACCCTCGGGCAGGATGTGATTATTGAGCTCGTCCACCTTCTTGTGAATGCCTTCGAGCGTGGGGCCCTCTTCGGCCCCCTTGCGCATCAGCACGCCGCCCTGGATGACGTCGGGCTCATCTACAATGACGCCGTCCGGACGATGATCGGCTCTGGCCATGTGCCCCAGCCGAATTCTGGGACCCCAGTCGACGACCGCGATGTCCTTTACGCGAACCGGAGCACCATTTGAAGTTGTCAGCACGGTGTTCTCAATATCCTGCACATTGCGATAAAGCCCGAGTGCGCGGACATTGAGTTGCTGCAAGCCCTCTTCGACGAAGCTGCCGCCAGCGTTCACGTTGTTGTTGGCTAACTGCTGCTCAACCTGGCCGATGCTCAGGCCATAGGTGATGAGCTTATTCGGGTCGACGCGCACCTGGTATTCGCGCGCGGTGCCGCCGAAGTCGCTCACGTCCACGACGTTCGGAACTTTCCTGAATTCCTTGTAGAGAGTCCAGTCTTCAATGCTTCTCAAGTTCATCAGGTCATACGCCGGATTCGTGCTCCGGATCGTGTACCAATAAATCTGGCCGGTCATGCTCCAGTCCGTCCCGATTTGAGGCAGCACGCCCGGGGGCACACTCACCTGCGTGAGCCTTTCGAGCACCTTCTGGCGGTTCCAGTCGTTGACGGATGAATCGTCGAAGATCAACGTCACCAGGGAAAGACCGAAAATCGATTCCGATCGAACCGTTGTGAGATGCGGAATCCCAAACACCTGAATTTCGACAGGAACCGATACTTGCTGTTCCATCTCTTCGGCGGAATGCCCAGGCCATTGGCTGATGACGGACACGTAATTATCGGCGATGTCCGGATAGGCCTCGACGGGCATGTTGTGGAACGACACCGCTCCCCAGCCGAGCAATAGCAGCCCCACCGCCAGCACCACGTAGCGATTATTGAGAGCAAAATCTACGAGCTTGCGAATCATGCTTTCTTCCTCGGGCCCCGGAGCCGGGTGTTATTCGTTGTCGATCGCATTTTCGAGATTGATCGCGTTTGTCACGACCTGCTGGCCCGGCTGCAACCCGGATAGAACCTGCTGCATCTGATTCGGCAACTGTTCGCCACTGACGACCTCAACCCGCTTGAACTTCCCTTGCAAAGGGATGTAGACCCAATCGCGGTCGTGCAGATGCACGATCGCTGATGCCGGGACATCCGCATAAGTCTGCTTACCCTTGCCGAATAAAGTGGCTGTGGCGAACATGCCCAGCCGCATCATCTCGCCCGGATTGGCCACTTCAATACGGACCTTCGCTGTGCGGATACTGGGATCGAGAATCGGGCCGATGTTGCTGATGGTGCCCTTGAGAACTTTGTCCGGATATGCGTTCAGCTTGATGTCGGCGGGTTCCCCGACGCGCACATTGGCCATGTCGTTTTCGTAGACGTCACAGACGATCCATACGGTGCTCAGGTCTGACACGGTGAATGGATTCGGCGTGGAGTAGGCCTGCACCGATGCCCCAATCGCTACCTCCTGATCAGTGATCACGCCGGCAACCGGGGCAACGATATCGACGATTCCCTTCGGATCATTCGGATCGCTGCCGAGCAGGTGAAGATGCTCAGTCGCGGTATCGAGGGTGGTCTTGGCGTCGTCCTCGCTGTCCTGAGCGACCTCCAGGTCTTGCTGCGCGATGGCTCCGTGCTCGTACAACAGCTTCGCTCGATCCAATTGCTTGCGCGCAAGGAGTTCATCGGAGAGGGCCTTGCGGTAGGCATCGAAGCCTCCGGAAATGTCGTCGCTGCGAACTCGCAGGAGGAGCTGGCCCTTCCTTACTGTTTCGCCGAGGCGCGCACGGATGTCCACAACGCGGCCGGAGGCAAGCGAAATCACCGGAACAGTTCGCGAGATGTCCGGGAATACAGTGCCGGTCACGAACATTTGCGAAGGGGCCTGGTATTCGGTTGCGGTTGCGATCGGATACAACTCCGGATGCTCGACCGCGAAAAAGGAGGGGTCCACTCCGGAAATCACGTTGGCCGGTGGCGGCGCCTCTGCGGCGGCATCCGCCGTTTTATTCTTGCAGCCGCTGATTGCGAGACATGCGGCGAGTGCTATCGGCACAATCGCAAGTTTCATAGTTTTGCCTTTCATCTGGTGCCCTCATGTTCTAAGGCAAAGTTCTTTTCGCTGACCCGTGAAACCAAATGCGGTGGCAGGAAACTATCCGGTTCCGCAGGGAAGAACCGACAGGGTAGATCCGCTTCGTATGCAACCGTGGCGCCATGAATCGCACACCAGTTGCCGGCAGCGGATCAGCCAACAGATTCAGCAGGAGTGAGGAATTGATCAGGCGGCGGGAGGAGGCCGGTTTTGAATGGAATCTGTGGCAGGAACTTTCAACGCCGGCGCAGAGAGATGATCCGGCACGGCAAAATGAGATGAGTCAAAAGAAGGCTTTGCGGAAAATAGGGGAATCAAGGCCGCGACCGGATGCAAAGAGGCGTGCGCATGCGCGCCTAATTCGTCCTCGCGCTGCTGGAAACAGCGTGTCTCTGCTGGATTCTGCGCCATTGCCATGTCATCATATGTCGTGATCACAACAAACATGGTGACGAGGACCAACGCCAGGGCAACGCCCTGCACCCGGCGCCCTGGGCCCTCGCGCCGGGCATGATGCGCCCACAACCAGCACATCGCGGCGGCCAGCGCCACCCATTCGAGATTGAGGGCCAACTCCATCAGTGATTGCCTTTGCGTTCCACTTTCTCTGTGGCGAACACCTGTCAGCGTCTTGCTTGCTTTGCCCGTCGAGGTCTGTGGTCAGCACCATTTCAAACTGCATGTCGTAAGCAGCACATAAACGAATCGTAGGATGTTCATAAGTTCGGCTCTCACCGGTCCCGCAGCTAATGCATTGGTGAGTAGCCAGGTGGAGGTTACTGATGCACCTGAACCAGCACCGGAATTGCAGGAACTCCCGGCACTGCTCCATGGACGAATCTGGGGGCTCGCCGCGCCTTGCGGCTAACCCCCAGGGAACTAGAACCGGACCATGATCGCGCCCGTAATGACGGTCTGATTGGTGCGCAGGTCGGGCCACCAGATCGAGTTGAGACCCGCGGCTGTGCCTGCGGCCGAGCCTGCGCCACAGGCGAGTTCGGCGTTATATAGGCCCACGGTGCCGTAGCCGTAACCTGAAGCGTTACCGGCGGCGCATGCGTATTGCGCGGGCGAGCCGTTGTTCCCTCCCGGTGGGGTGATGCCGCCTCGGCCGCTCCAGTAAGGAGTGTCGGAGTATCGGTAGCCAGACTCAAGACGGAACGTGATGAATTGGCTGGGCATATAGTCGAAGGTGATGGTGCCATCGTGCATCTGAGCCCGATCGCCGGCGTTCTCGGTATAGTACGGGCTGCCAGTGATGGCGGTGGCGCCATTGATGGGCGGCAGCAGGGTCAGGTAGCGGCCGGGGTTGTTCATCTGGCCGCCGCCAAGAGTGACCGCGTAGAGATTCTTGTCGAACCAGAAACGGAGGTAGCTCATCCACCCCATGAACGCCTGCTTCGGCCGGCCGTCTTTCCTGCCGTGGCAGTCTACGCCGCCGTTGTAAGTATCGGTGGTGCCCTTTAGCGGGGAAAGACCGTGGGGGTCCAACTTGCCATCGGGCGTGGCGAACGAGACCGGACCACCTCCGTATTCGCATCCAAGATCGCCGGTAATCGTCCATGCGATCTGATCCAGCGTCTTGCTGCTCGGATTGTTGTAGAACCTCTGCTGCACGCTGTAGTCGGCGTGGGCACGCGAGCGTCCGGGATAGCCGGCGTCGTCTTCGCCCATTCCGTAGTCGTTGAAAACGATGTCCGTGTTCGGATTGGGGCGCCAAAGAATCTGTCCGCCCAACCCGCCGTGGCCGTTGTAGCGAGCGTAGGACTGCCAGCCATTGATGATCCATGGTTCGATCTTCAGCTTCGCAGTCGGGAAGTACTGGATGCGAAGGCCATTGAAGAACCACGGAGTATTCGAAGAAACGAAGGAGGGCTGGTACGTCCAATTGTCGAAGTTGTAATAGCTGAAGAGGCCGATGTAGGAGACGAAGATACCGGCATCGACGTTCAGGCCATGAGAGACATCCCAGTGATAGCCGCCCCAGCCCTCGGAGATGTATTTGTAGGCGTCGGCCAGATCCCACTGGCCGCGGTTCGGGCTGCCGTCGTTGCGAACGGTAGTGGTGGCGAATAAGCCATCCATAAAAAGGATGCGCCCGCGCACGTTGTCGATGCGGATGTCACCGCCTATGCTGACCTGCTCCAACTGGAATTCGTCGGAGCGGAAAGTTTCTGTGGAGCCACCCAGCGAGTCGTCCTCGGGATGGTTCAGATCCAAGGAATAGTTCGCATCGGCGCGGAACTCCGGAGTGAAGTACTTGGTGGCCATGGGGCTGTCCACCTGGTGGCCATTGTCATTCAGCCAGGTCCAGTCGCCGGGGAACGGCGCTTCCTTGGTAAGTCTCTCAGCGCTTATCTCCGGGGGAGCGGCCGGCGTAGCGGCCTGCATGGCAGGGATCAATCTAATCGCTGGGCTTGTGGTGCTCGCCAAAGCATTGCCGGCTCCGTTAACCAGCTGCGTCTCCGCGGCTTTGAGCGCGGCAGTATCCGTGCTATCCGCTAATGCACGCGCCTTCTCTTCCTTCACTTCGTTTTCGAGCTGGTCGATCCGGTTCTTCAGTGCCTCTATCTCCTGCGTCACTGTCGGCTGTAAATCCGGTTGAGTCGCGCTTGAAGACGGGTGAGTAGCGTCTGCTGCCGGATCGGGTGTCGCAGGCGCGGGTGAAGCAGGTGCTGGCGTCGCAGATGCAGGCGTCGCAGGTGGATCGACGCGCGCAGTCATGGTGGATTGGGTTGTGGCCGATTGCGCAAATACTGCGCAAGTCATCCCAACGGCGAGCGCCGGGAGCGTCATGGCTTTCCAAAGAATGATTCTCATGATGACCTCTCGCTTTCGTCTGGAGTGATGTATGTGTGTACTGCCTTGTGTTCCAACCGATTCGAGTGACAATTCGCCTAGAAAGGCGACCAGGAGTCCGTATTCAATCAGTGGTAAAGATGTTGGTTCGCCTTGGCCGTTGTGTCCGCCACTCGATCCGCTCCAGTACAGGACCGATTGCAACGCACGGCCTGTAAGGGGCGCCTAAACTTTTTGTTCGATTTCCATAAGTGCAGCGGATCGACAGCGGATTAAGCATCAACTCGTTGTGTGTTCGTAGACACACGAATCGTGGGATGAGCGCACTCGCGTGTCAGCTCACCGACGGGCAATGAGAAGGCTGCCTGTTCGCTGTTACAAAGACCCTGCAGCGGCGGGCCAAATCGGCGCCGCCCTTAAAAAGAGTGAAGACAGCAATGCTGCATTCAGCATCGAAGTCAACGCATCAGGAAAGCATGAACGAAACAACAATCTTTCCTAAGACCCTTTTTCTCGCTGATTAGGGATTGATAAAGAGATAGGAGTTCTTTATGTCTGATATCTAATTGGGCTCGACCGAATGACACGAGAATCAACTCGGCAACATAAAGAACAAATCATTGTCTTGCAAATCGCCGCAGTCCAGGGATGCAACTCCGTTGTGTCTTGGTTGAGTCCGTGATCGTAGGCTCCGGTTCCGGCGGGTTGGACGAACGCCATTGCAAACGACCTCATGTTTCTCAAGACGGATTCTCAGATTCTCAAGTCAAGGCTCAGCAGGACCGGGAACACTGGCCCATTCAGTCACGAACGCGATAGGCCGCTTTGGATGCGGGGTGTCGGCGGTCCAAATCTGCCCGTCCCGGACGACCCAATCGAGGTCCCCCTCGCACCGCGCAGGCTGTTGACCATGGCACCAACATGACTTTTGTCATGTACCCAAAAGCAGATTCTTCGCGCATTGTGAAGAGACAGGGCAAAGAACCCGACATGGACTTGTGGCCGCGTTTGGCCGGTTCATCAAGCATTTTCAAACACTGAAGAGAAACATTTACCCCCAGGACTGCGCATCCTCGAATGGTCTAAAGAGCCGCTACCGCAAATGAACCGCGGCGACGAGCGGGCACCTGGATCGGCGACAGGATCATTGAGGGAAAGGCAGCGTATGAACTCTCCCCACTCGAACTACACAGGGCAATCGAGTTTCACCCAGCGGCAAGGATCTCGGACTGTTGTCCGCGCGTTCGTACTTCTATCAGCTTTCGCGGGACTCGCGGGTTGCACGCAGAAGATCCCGACCCTTAAACAGGTTGCAGCACCCACCATCAGCTCTTTTTCCGCGAGCCCGGCGTCGATCATTAATGGCTCAACGACCACGCTGAGCTGGACCGCCTCGGGAGCGACCAGCGTTGCCATTACGCCGGGAACTTTTGCATCGACATCCGCAAGCGGATCGGTGATTCTGAGCCCGACGGCGACGACTAAATATACCCTGACAGCGACGAATACCACAGGCTCAGCAACCGCGACACTGGTGGTGACCGTAACCCAGCCGACGCTGCCCACAATCAGCTCATTCACGGCAAGCCCGACGAGCATTTCGCTGGGCGGGATCAGCGCGCTGAGCTGGACAACTTCAGGCGCGACCACGCTGAACATTGCGCCGGGAAACCTGGCGTCCACCTCTGCGACCGGATCCGTTAACGTAAGCCCCGAGGCGACGACCACCTACGTTCTGACAGCGACAAACGGGGCGGGATCGGTGACATCGTCGGCCACGGTAACGCTGACGTCATCGGGCGGGGCATTATCGATTACGACGACAAGTTGCCCGGGAGGAACGCAGAACACGGCTTACGCGGGCTGCACGATCGCGGCAACCGGCGGGAATCCGCCGTACACTTTCTCGGTCGACGATAGCGGCCACTATCCTCCGCTGCCGGAAGGATTGGCGCTGGATGCGGCGTCGGGAGAGATCACGAGCCCATTGATTGGTGGCCAGGGAACGTATGCGCCCCAGATCATTGTGACGGATGCGACGGGCGCGACAGCGAAGGCGCAGATTGCTTTTGCGATGAACGGGAGCAATGCTTTTTTGGCAAACGTCTTTACATCCGCTTCGATCTTCCACCATCGCGTAGATGCGGCGACAACGAATCTTCCCGTGGACACGTCGCCCGCGGCGCCGATGTACAGCGGCTACTTGCCGGAGACGATCAAGCCGTTCTTCGGGAACAATTCGAATGCGCCGTTCCCGAATGGAATTCCGGCGATCGAGGTGCCGGCGAACCAACCCGATGTTTCGATTTCGACAACGGTGTATCAGCAGTACTTTACTTCGGGACCGATTCCCGCCTACGCGCCGGTGGAGGGCACGAGCAACTCGACGGGTGACCGGCACGTGCTGGTGTATCTCGAGCCGGGCAACGGAAGCAATCCTGCGCTCTACGAAATGTGGCAGGGGATTTATCAGGACGGGCCGTGGACCGATTCCTCGAACGCGGAGTGGCCGAATGTGGCGACGGATGCGCTGACACCGCAGGGGCAGGGAACGTCGGATGCCGCGGGCTTGCCGGTGGGACCGCTCCTGGCCAATGCCGATGAGGTGATCGGGACAGGTACGCCAACCGCGCCAAACGGGACCGTACAGCATCCCATTCGATTCACGCTCAATCACATGTTGAACTATTGGGTGTGGCCCGCCACGCAAACGGCTGGCGTGGGGAGTTGCAAGGACAGCAGCGGCGCGTCAATTTCCACGGAGAGCGAGATTTCGCAGGCTACACCGCCGTCAAGCTGCACGATGAGCGGGGCGGCAGGCGAGATCTACCGGCTCAACGCGTCAGTGGCGACTCCGGCTTGCGCGGCAACGAGCCCGCAGGCTGCAATCATTATTACCGGGTTCCGGAATTACGGAATCATTCTGGCCGACAACGGGGACAGCGGCGGGTTGATCGGGACACCGGATGCGCGCTGGAACGACGCGGACCTTTCGTGCCTGACCAGCCTGATTCTGTCGGATTTTGAGCCGGTGAATGTGTCGAGCCTGATGGAGACGAACGACAGCGGGGCGACGAACCACTAGGGTCGTTCGACCACGAGCTTTTCGGGGATTAATGCGCCGGGGGAACGTAATCGGCAGGCAGAGCTGAGCCGGAGCCGAAGAAAAACTCCTCCATTTGGTCGACGAGGAACTGCTGCGCCTGGGGCAGCCAGGGCTGGAGGCGGTACTCGTTGAGCAGCATCTTCTGGCGGGCGAGCCACTCGTCCCAGGCCACTTTAGAGACATTCTTATAGATCTTCTGGCCAAACTCCGAGTCGAAGGGCGGTTCGTCGAGGCCCTCCATTTCCTTCTTGTTACGAACACAAAAGACCATGTGCGCCATAAAAATTGCTCCCAGATGCCATTGTAATTGGACGACCGGGAGGGTCCCTGCTTGCGGCCGTCGGCTTCCTTCGTCCGCGACCGGCAGTCAGTTTCCGAGGCGCATCTCTGCCTGAGCAAATCTGACCAGACCGACGCTCTCAATTCGAAGCACAATCATCTTGGCGCTTGATCTACCCCCGAACCGGCAATTTGAGAACGAGCGGCCCGATCAAAAAGGAGCTTCCATGTCCGATGTAAATGTGTCTGGCGCCAATGTATCTGGCCTCTCTGACAACGCCGCCGGCGGTCTTTCTTATATCACGATCGTCCCGGCAATTGTGTTCCTGATCCTTGAGCCCTACAAGAAAAGCGCTTTTGTCCGCTTTAACGCCTGGCAGTCGATTTTCTTTTATGTTGCCTGGGCCGTGGTGCACATCCTGGTCGAGATGGTACAAAACCTTGTTCCGACGGTCGTCTTCCTCACCTTGTCCTTGTGGCAATTTGTGGATCTCGCCTTCTTTGTCGTGCTGGTGATCGTGTTTGTCAGTGCTTTTAACGGCAAGCGGTTTATGCTACTCATCATTGGCGGACTGGCCGAGAAGCAAGCCAACCGGTAGCTGCCCCAACAGCACCGATTGCAGAAACGGCCTTCGCAAGGAGGCCGTTTCTGCGTGTGCCGGCTGCCCGCCCCGCCCAACTCCTTCCCTTATGCGACCCAAACTCGGCTTGATCGCGCGTAAATTCTCTTGACAAGGAGATGGGCGGCAGGTTGTCCTATCTCCACCCCGCTTGATGCTCGTGGCCGAAGGAGTTGAACTCCCCGAATCACGGGGAGTACACAGAAGCGAAGAAACCCCTCCCCTTCAACCGTTTTCCTTGAAAAGGAGAAGTTGCTATGGCCGATGAACCCAACACAGCAGCACCAGCCAGCTCTGGACTGTCAGAGGATGCCGCCAGCGGCCTTGCCTATCTGACGATTATCCCGGCGATCATCTTTCTGGTGGTCGCGCCGTACAACACAAATCCGAAGGTCAAGTTCCACGCATGGCAGTCGATCTTTCTGGGCTGCACGTGGATCGTTCTGTGGGTCCTCAACATCGTGCTCGCGTTTATCCCGATTATCGGATGGCTTCTGATGCTGGTCCTGGCGCTTGGCCTGTTCATTATCTGGCTCATCGCCATTATCCAGGCGTTCCAGGGGAAGAGATTCGTCATCCCGGTCATTGGGCCTTTAGCCGCCAAGCAGGCGGGCGTTTAGGCAGCCACAAACGGGCGCATAAGCCCGCAGGCTGCTGGTTTCATCGCCTTTTGCCTTTTTTGAATCGCCGCTTGCTCCCTCCCGGGGGCTGCGGCGATGTGTTTTTCCGTTTGTTTTTCTTCGGCTTTGAAGGGGACGGCGGAGCCTTTTTGCCGGTGAGCGGCAATTCTTCTTCCACCAGAGCGAATTGAAGTTTGCGTTCCTGCGCGAGAACGCGGTCGAGGATGACCTGGACGCGATCGCCTGCGCGGAAGCGGCGGCCGGTGCGCTCGCCGATGATTTCGTGCGTGTTCTCACGCCAGGTGTAGCGGTCGGCGCGCAGAGTGTCGATGGGGACGAGGCCCTCGACGAAGAGATCGGTGAGCTCGACAAAGAGGCCGAATTTGGCGGGGTTGAGGACGAGGGCGGCAAACTCGTCACCCACGCGGTCCTGCATGAAGCGAACCTTCTTCCATTCAACCAGTTCGCGCTCGGCTTCAGCTGCGCGACGCTCGGTATAGCTGGTTTCTTCGGCGATCTCCGCGAGTTCGGGTTCGGGGATGGGGGGATCGATGACGGAGGGGCTTCCCTTCCCCGGTCCCCAAGTGCGAGGGACCGGGGGCACCCCATGTTGTGCTCGACCTTCGTTGGGGTGCGACCAGGGCGAGCTGAGGCGCGAGGCAGTGATGGTGCGATGGCCGGGGACGCCGGCGCGCAGAAGCGCTTTGACGATGCGGTGCACGATGAGGTCGGGATAACGGCGGATAGGCGAGGTGAAGTGGGTGTAGGTGGGCGCGGCGAGCGCGAAGTGCCCCTCGTTGACCTCGGAGTAGCGGGCCTGCGAGAGCGAACGCAGCATGAGGTAGCTGAGGATGCGCTCTTCCGGTTTGCCCTCGATGCGCGCGGCTAACTTCTGGTACATGCGGGGCGTGACGGCGATGTCTTCCGGCACCTCGTGCTGGCGGGGATTTCGGCCCTGGCCATGCGATTCCCGGCGCTCGGCGCGGGTGACGACGCGCTTCACAGGAAGTGGCCCAAGACCAAGCGAATAACCGAAGCCGGCGGCGAGCTCCTCGAATTGAACGACGCGGCGCGGATCGGGCTTCTCGTGAATGCGGTAGAGCGAAGGGACGCCGAGGTCTTCAAGCCAAGTGGCCACGCATTCGTTGGCGGCGAGCATGAACTCCTCAATAAGGCGATTGGCCCAGGTTCGTTCGGCGCGTGTAACACCGCGCATCTGGCCGTGCTCGTCGAACTCGATGACCGGCTCGGGAAGATCGAAATCGATGGAGCCGCGTTCCTCGCGGCGTTGGTTCATCAGGGCAGCGAGTCTTTTCATCCTTTCAAATTCGGGGACGAGTGCGGTGTGGCGCGAACGCGCCTCTTCGTCACCCTCAAGAATTGCGTGCACGGCCGCATAGGTCATGCGCGCTGCGGAGCGGATAACGCCTTCGACGACCTCGAAGCTCTCGATGTTGCCTGCCGCGTCAAGCTGCATGATGCAGCTGAGAACGAGCCGGTCTTCGTGGGGGCGAAGGCTGCAGATATCGGTCGAAAGTTCCTGGGGCAACATGGGGACGGCGCGATCGGGAAAGTAGACGCTGGTGCCGCGGATGCGGGCCTCGAGATCGAGGGCCGAGCCGGGAAGGACGTACTCGGATACGTCGGCGATGTGGACCTTGAGCTCGTAGCCGCCGTCGGCGCGATCGCGGACGAGGACGGCGTCGTCAAAATCGCGCGCGGTCTCGCCATCGATGGTGACGATGGGGAGCGAGCGGAAGTCGGCCCTACGGGCGGCGATGTCCGGGTCGAGGTGCGCGACGCGGCGGGCTTCGGCCAGCACAGCCTCCGGAAAGATGCGCGGGAGCTGATGCTTGCGGATCATCATCTCCACATCGACGCCAAAGTCATCGGGCGTTCCGAGGACTTCAATAACGCGGCCGATAGGGGGACGCGTGGGGGTGGGCCAGCTCGTGATCTCCACATCGACGACAATGCCTTCCGAGCCCTCCGCGTCCTCCGGCCGCTCCGCGCTCCCTGGTTTTGGACGGAGTTTCGCTTCATGACCAAGAACGCGATGCGGTGTGGAAGCGTCAGAGGCGGGCGGAATTTCCGCGCCGGGAGGGATCACGATGGTCTGAGTCATGCGGTCGTCAAAGGGAATGACGACGTTGTTACGCCCACGATCTGGACGGGCCTGGCGAAAAGTGCCGACTACGGTGGGGTTGCGGCGCTCGAGAATCTGCACGATGCGGCCCTGCTGGCGGCCATCGGCTTTGGGCGGGTCGAGCTCGACAAGAACCTGATCGCCCTGCATGGCGGCGTTGATCTCACTGGGTGGAATGAAGATGTCCTGTATCGCCGAAGGGACTTTGGAATCTGCAGGGGAGGGTTTGCGATTGGGGCGGACAAAGCCGTAGCCGTCACGGTGCAGATCGAGGCGGCCGGCAACGAGATTCTCGCGCGACGCCGATCGTGGTAGGGTCCAGTGCTCGCGGTCGGGTTGGATGAGCTGGCCGCGGACGGTGAGCCGGGCCAATTGCTCGAGGAGAAGACGGCGCGCGCGGCCGCCGGGGAGCGAGAACTCGCGGACCAACTGCTTATATCCGGCTTTTTGCCCGGGGGAGGCGGCGATCCGGGCGAGCAACTCGCGATCGGTCATACGCCAAGACTAGAGCATGCCACTCACTTTGGGGACGGGCAGCGCTGCGAGCCGACATCCGGCCAAGCGAGGCGGAGCCAGCCGGCTGTGGCGGGCCCACCGTCAAGGGCGAGAACGAAGCATGGCCGGATGTCCGCCGCAGCCCGAAGGGGCGGGGCCAGTATTTCCAATTTCTGCGTTGCTCGTCGCTAGCAGACACCCGGTATGCGTCGCTCCTCGCTCCTTGACCTCGGAAATACTGGCTTCCGTCACCGTCCGCCCCCAAAGTGAATGGCATGCTATAAGGCAAGCGGCGGCTTCAAGATGACTTTGGAGTGCGGCGCTTGCACAGAAAACACGGAGTTGCCGTAGAATGGGTTTGCGCATCATCCTGGCGGAGCCGGAAGATTGATTCGACCGATTCCCGGCCGCGCAGGAGATGGCCGCGGCGACGGCGGCGGCAAGCGGACTTATCACTTGTGGGTTCGAGCCATTGGCCTTGCCTTGGCATCCCCAGTCCAGAAGCGGACAGAATAGGAAGAGAACCTTGAGCGCAATGTGGAAACCAAGCCAGACTGGATCATCGATCCCGAATCCTACGCCGGAGCCGCAGCACGCGGCGCCCCCGGCACACGTGCCTGAAACACCCGCCAGAGTACAGGCTGGAAACGCCGAGCAAGCGACGCTCGGCAAGAGCCTGTTTATCAAAGGCGAGATCACAGGTTCGGAATCTTTATATATTGACGGCAAAGTGGAGGGCTCAATCACCCTTCCCGGTAACCGCGTGACCGTGGGCCGCAACGGCCAAGTTGGGGCCAACATTACGGCACGCGAGGTTGTGGTGCTCGGCAAGGTGAAGGGCAATGTCTCAGCCACCGATCGCGTGGACATTCGCGCGGAAGGGTCGCTCCACGGCGACGTGTCGGCGGCGCGCATCAGCATTGAAGACGGCGCGTTCTTCAAAGGGGGCATCGATATTCGCAAGCCTGACTCAAAACCGTTGCAGGCGACAGGGACATCGGGGCCTGTAGCAGTGGCGAATCCGGCGCCGTCGATTCACGAGGCGCACAACAACTAGCAATTACCCGAGCAGCCGCAAGTTTCTGCATCGAGTACAAGCGCTTCCGTGCCAACGGAAGCGCTTGTGCTTTTTGTGCGGGTCGAGGCCTGGAGCGTGGCGCCAAATGCAACAGGATTCTGAGGGCCGAGAATTCAGATGAGCCGCAAACGGCGCATAGCGACGCGGGGCAGCGCCGACCCCGATTTGTCGAGGACCCACATGGTGACGGCGGTCCAGACGGCGATGCCGCCGATGAGAATCGCGGTGTCGGCGATAGGCCGGGCATGATGAAGTTCGGCCAGGCGGGGCAGTCGGTGGAACAGACCGGCGAGGAACCAGGCAACGAACCACGCAACCGCGCCACCGGCAAAAGCGCTTAGCAAACAGCGGGCCAGTTCGACGTAATCGAGACTGGCGAGAGAGACCATGCGGCGCTTGTGCAGGAGCAAAGCAATGGTAAGGGTTTGGAGCGCGATGCCGACGTCGGAGGCGAGCGCCAGACCCATGGCGCCACGCCAGTGGAAGAGCAAGTCATAGATGGGCAGTGAGACGGTTGTGACGATGGTGCTGGCGACCATGGGCACAAAAGTGTTTCCCGCGGCGTAAAAGGCGCGCGAGTAAATTGCCTGCGCCGACCAGAGAAACAGCGACACCGAGAAGACCGCGAAATAGGCGGAACACAGCCGCGCATCGTCTGGCGAGAAGCGCCCTCCGGTAAAGACCAGATCGATGGCCGGCCAGCCGAGCGCCACCATGACGGAGGCCGAGAGAAGACCGAGCGCGGCCACGCGGGAGACGGAATCGGCGACGCCGGTGGCGAACTCGAAGCGGCATTCGCGTGTCCACAGGCTCGCGAAGAAAGGCATGGAGGCGGCGCCGGCGGCCTGGGCCAAAACGGACATGGGCGCGGTGAAAACCTGCTTTGCGTAGCTCATCAGGGAGACAGCTCCGCCGATCCGCGACGCGAAGTGGGCGATGATCCAGTTGTCGGCAGTGACCAGCGAGACGCCGGCCATGAGCGGCAAGGAGAGGCGTACCCATTCGCCCAGGCCCTGGTCGTGCCAGTCGAGAATGAAGTGGTAGCGCGTGCCGGCACGATGCGCATAGAACCAGTTGAGGAGAAAGGGACCGCAGAGGGCGCCGCCCACAGTGCCGATGGCCAGCGATGGGACGCCGATTTTTCTAACGAGCAACAGCCCGCCAACGATGGTACCGAGACCGTAGACAAGCGGCGCGATGGCCTGCACGTTGAACTGCTTGCGCACCAGGAGCACTGCCCCAAAGACGCCGCCGGCGAAGAAGCACAACTGCGCGGGCAGAAGAATCCGCGTGAGCAGCACGCAGATCGCGGCCTTTTGCGGATCGAAGCCGTTGAACCACCAGTGCACGTACCAGGGAGCAAAGACTTCGGCCAGGACGATGGCCGCGCCCAGCACCAGGTACATGGTGGTAAGGATGACCGAGAGCGAGCGCTCGCCTTCGGCATCGTGGTCCTGGTCGTGATAGCGGGTAAGGATGGTTACGAATGTGATGGATGCGGCGCCACCTACAAGGAAGTAGGAGATCGTGTCGGGCAAGACGAAGGCGGCGTTGAGAGCATCGGCCTCAATGCCGCGGCCGAAGAGCCAGACGATATATTTGACCCGCACAAGGCCAATGATGCGCGAGAGAAAAGTGGACACCATGAGCACGACGGTTGCGGAGAAGACGCTGTGCCTGTGAGAAGGATGGAGGAGGCCGCGCGCGCGCTGCCACGATGAGCGCGGCGCCGGCTGGGCTTCAACCCGGGCGGCGAGCTCCAACTGCTTAGGATCACGATCTGAAGGCGCGGCGGTCACTGCTGTCGATTCTACTGGGATCTTATGCGGCGGCTGTTCGCAGTGGAACTTAGTTGGCCAATCCCGCAATCTGCTTTCTAGGTTGTATGCTGGTCAACGGAGACCCTCGGCCAATGGACGCGATTGCAACACGGAGAGACAACTACAATCTTGCGTTGCCGTTTTTTGAAAGCTCGATTCGATATCCGCACGCCCTGGCTTTATTCGTCGGCGAGTCCAGGTACTCCTACGGCGAGCTCGCGAATCTCGCGTGCCGAATCTCGGATTGGCTCGACAGAAAAGCCGGAGAGCGCTCGGGCAAGGTCGGAGTTCTGGCGTCCAGAACCATAGAAGCATATGCGGGAGTGCTGGGAACTCTTTGGTCGGGCGCGGCGTACGTGCCCATCAAGCCTGACACCCCCGAAGACCGAGTGATTCGCATTCTTCAGCAAACAAAGCTGGACGCGCTGATCGCCGACCAGGCTGGTTTGAACATGCTTTCGGATCGCGTGCTCGAGAACGCTCCGAAGCGGATACTCTTCGGGCCAAACGCAAAACCGTCGCAAAGTGCTTTGCGATTCCCGGGCATCAGCTTTGAGAGCTTCGCCGATTTACCCGACGGGGGGCCCGATCAGCCTGTGACGCGGGCGGGAGATGCGCTTGCGTACATTATCTTTACTTCCGGCACGACTGGCACGCCAAAGGGCGTGATGATTGAAAACGAAAGCGTATGCCAGTTCATCGGGATTATGCACCAACGATTCTCGCTTCGTGCCGACGATCGCGTGGCTGAAGCATCGGAGCTGACCTTCGATGCCTCAGTCTTCGATATGTTCATGGCCTGGAGCACAGGCGCGTCGCTCTACGTAGTGCCCGCCTCGCAACTGATGGCTCCGGCGAAGTTCATCCGCGACCATGAATTGACGCTATGGTTCTCAGTGCCCTCAACCGCTTCGTTTATGGGGCGCATGAAGATGTTGAAGCCGGGCGCATTTCCATCCTTGAGGATTTCCATTTTTGCCGGGGAGGCGCTCGCTGTGAGTACCGCGCAGGCATGGCAGATCGCCGCACCCAACAGCATCGTTGAGAATTTCTACGGACCGACGGAGTTAACGGTCGACTGCATCGCGCAGACCCTCGAAGATCCTCCCTATGTCACTCCGAACCGCGGAACGTTGGCCATTGGAACGGTTTTCCCTGGTGTGCGGGCGGGGATTGTGGATGCGGATCTCAAGTTTCTGCCGCGGGGTGAGGAGGGTGAATTGGTGGTATCCACGCGGCAAGCGGCGCGCGGATATTTCGAGGATCCGGAACTTACAGCGGCGCGGTTTCCCACGTTGAACGGAGAGCGATGGTATCGCACGGGGGACCTGGCTTTCGAAGACGCTTCCGGGACCTTTCATCACCTGGGCCGAATCGACAACCAAGTGAAGATACTCGGCAACCGGGTCGAGCTTGAGGAAGTTGAAGCTCACTTACGCGAGATTCTGGGAACAGACATGGTAGCGGCAGTGGCCTGGCCACTGGTCGATAGCCGCGCATCAGGCATTGTCGCTTTCCACTGCGCAGCTGGAGTGACCCGCGACGCTGCCCGCAATGCGATGAAAAAGCGCGTGCCTGATTACATGGTTCCGCAACGGATCCACTACCTGGACGATATGCCACTGGGAGCGACCGGCAAGGTCGATCGAAAAGCGCTCTACCGTATGCTCGACGAAGACCGATTGCCGACAGCCGGCAAATGAGGGCCCGCATCGGGCTGTGCGCCAAAGCCATGCAAGCACATCTGTCGACGTGAAAGCCGGAAACGACTTTTCAAGCGGGACTGGGTCACAGTTCACTCATCCGCAACCGGCTCTCAAGATTCTGCGCTTCTGGTTTCCGCCGAATTGCCAAAGACCAGCAAGCCGCATATGGAAGCGCGACAATCAGATCAATCAAATAATGCTCTCCAGTAGTGAGAGTCGAAATTGCAGTCAATAGAACAAACAAGGCCATCGCCCGACTCCTCCATCCGGGCTTTGCGGCGCGCCAGAGCAGAATTGCCCAGGTAATATGCAAAGATGGCAGGCAATTACGGTGAGCATTTGGAGCCCCGATATGGAGGGGGCCAACTGCGGGAAAGAGCAGATAGAACGGGACGGCGCAAACAGACGTCATCAGCAGGACGAACACCAACCGCCAGCAGTTCTTCGCGTCAAGGTCGACCAATATCAAAACGACCACGCAAGGCAGCGATAAATAAATGAAATAGAAGAAGTCCCCCACCAGCAGATGCATCTGTGCCCAGTGCCAAGTCGCAGTACTGATATTAAAGAACCATCGATTGTCGAAAGCCGACATACGCGCGTCGATCGTGTACGGTGTGAAGTGCAACACGATAGCATCCACGATGGCAACGCAGAGAGTAAAGAACGCCAAGGGTAGGGGAAGGAGATTGTTTAAGGGAATTGCTCTTTTTGCGGCGCGATATGCGGTTACTGTAATGCAGCCAGCAGCCAGCGCAAAGAACGCATTCGATTTTGGGCTTATCAGGAGGATCGGCAAGCCCAGGAGAACAGAAACCAGCCAATGGTTTACCGAGGCCCGAGACCGAAACTGCAAATAGATGCTCGTCAAAAGCGCAATGTTGACCCAGTCAGAACCAAAGATCAAAATTAACGCCAAGGCAACAATCCAAGCTGAGAATGCGAAGAGGATGGGATCGTATTGGGTCATTGGCCGATCCCATAAAGGAGTTTTCCGAGCGCCGGGGAAAGAATTGGAGCTTGACGGTCTCGAGTCTGTGTTCTTCTCAGCCTGTAGGTCCGCTGCGGGCGATGCGCCGCCGGTAATGCCGTCGCTTTTGCCCAGGTCTCCACCGGTTGTGATCGGGCTTCCTTGCGGGGCCGGCGATCGGGATGATTCCGGTTCTACCTGAAAATTGTTGCTGTTATCTCTTGTTTCATAATCCATCAGGTGGAATTATAAGGCTCCTCATTTGCATCGCGATGGCCGCCGCACAATGACGGAATGCGTCGAGTTACTACCCGCAAATCAAAGTCAGGAGGTGTGCTCGAGCGAGTCGACCAGAATGATTTCGCGAGGCACGGAATCCTGAGGCAGGTTTTGCTTGCATAATTCCATCAGCCGATTGGTCAGGTCGTTGCGCATTTTGCCTTGTCCCGGCGCATTGGCGTGGTGGAGGAACGCTGAAGCATCAGGGGCCGGCCAGTTGATTGCGGGGAATGTTGATCCTTGCAGATTTTGTTTAGGGATAAAAAAGGCATCGAACGTCCCGTCATTCCGGCATGCTACCCAACTGAGAAAGACCGCGAATCCCTGGTCCTCGTTTTCGAGATCGAAAAGCGCCTGCGCGTGGATTCCCTTGTTCGCACTCTGTTCGGATTTCTTGCGCAGTTCACCTGCGGTAAATCCGGCATCAGTACCGTCAAGAATCGCCATGGCTGCGAGATCTTTTTCTATCCGGGCGTTCCGGATGCCTTTGATGCCGATGGCCTGGCTCGGATGCAGCCTCAACATCGAGCGAATCTCATCCAGTCCCCACCGGCGCTCAGCCCAGTCGAGAAATTCACTGTCGAAGACTGGCGCGTTGTCGTGGCCGACATGCAGAATCGCCTCATAGCGAAAGCGAGTCATCTCGTTGTCCGCGCGGCCACGGAGCGGCCTTATATCCACTCTCGACACTTTTGGAAATCTGCGCGGCAACGAGAGGAAGAACGCCGGAGAGAGGACCAGTTCCGGCTCCCTGTCGACTCGCCGGCGAATCCGCTCACGCAGCTCTGCGGCACTCAACTGATCGGCGGACTGAAACAGTTCCACCGAGGTAGCAAAAAGCCGAAAGAGCGGCAGGCTTCTGACATCGCCGACGTAGACATGGCCTCCGGGCCTCACGATGTTGATGGCGTTTTCCAGCACTTTGGAGAGATAGTCGACATTGGGGAAGAACTGCACGACGGAACTAAGTACGAGCGTATCGAAGGTGTTCTCGCTGAAACGATCCAATTGGGCCGCCTGGCTCTCCACCACTTCAACTCGCGCCGCCACATCAGGTGCTGTCCGTAATTGCTCTCTGAGCCGTCCGAGCACGGCTGGAGATTGATCCACTGCGACGTACCGCTCACAATGCGGGGCAACTCGCATGACCAGCATGCCAGTTCCGCAGCCAATTTCGCAGAGGAACCTTGGCTTCAGCCTGAGAATATCGCCAACGGTATTTTCGACCCACTCATGCATCTCTTCGTCGGGAATTGCGCCACGCGTATAACTGCTATCCCATCCCATGGTGTTGAAGCCAACGGATGCCGAGTTGGCTTGTTTTGAAAGTTGGCTCAGATCGAAGATCTTCCGCCACTTGCCGACGATGGCCGACCCTGCCGCCGCTCGGCCCAGATCATTGTCGATGAACTTGCTGTCAGGTACGACAAACGCGGCAACATGATTGCCACTCATTTGAATGACCGCGGCTTCGCGCACGCCCGGATGCGTGAGTAACGCGCGTTCAATTGCGGCTAGCCGTTCGGCTCGCTGCGCCTCCCGGTTTGGGCCGACATCAATCGAGTTGTTGGTTAGAGGGTCCATTCATGATTCTTGCTGGTCACGCATTTCGCCGGCCTCAATTGGATTTCGTAACTGTCTCCGTGAGAGTGCAGATCGCATCGACGCTGTCGATCTGCTCCTTGTCGAAACCCACCTGCGCAAAATCGATTCCGAAATTCTCTTCCAGGAACACGACGATCTCCACAGCATCGATTGACTGCAAACGTCCGCTAAACAACAGGGAATCGCTGTCGGCGAGAGGGCCGTCATCACCGCTCGCGGTCAGTAGGCCCTGCACAAATTCGTGTATCTCAGCTCTGCCCTTCATTGCGCTCCTAGAAATGAATGAAGAATAAACTCGCCAGATACTTCAAATGCTCGATGAGCGGAAACATTCGCTCATCGGCATCAAATACGTTCAGAATACAGTAAAAGAATCCAACACCAACTGCGGGCAACAGGCGTCCGCGGACGAATCCGGCCGGCATCGAATCTCGCTTGCGCAGTTGAGAAACACATAGTCCGGCGGCGAGAAATGCGTTGTAGAAAAACAGCACCTGGTAACTTGAAATATCGCTCCAGAGGCCGTTGTCCCGAACGAACTGCCAGTCGCGCAGGAGGTGATAAAGGGAATTGCCGAAGAAAGCTGCGGCGAAAGTGGCAAAAACCATGCGCAGCCTTTTATGTTTTTTCCAGTACCGGAGGAACGCGGGGTAGAAGAAGAAATCCACGAGCAATTCCTTGAAGTAGTAATAAAAGCGGTTGAAAAACTCCATGATGGTTGTCGAAGACAGCGGACGATAGGTGTTGCGCAAGGCGTTGAATCCGGCCATGCGGCAACAGGCGATAATTCTGTGTCCGAAGATGGAAAAAGTGAATATGAGTTCAAAATAGGCGAGTAACTGGCAAGCCCAGCGCAGGTGCAGGGCTACCGGGGTTCCATGCACACTCATCGCCAGCGACTGATCGGGAGTTGGAATCAGCAGGTATTGGTGAAAGAAGCGGTTCCACAAAGTCTGGCAGACTTTCAAAAGGATGGCCCACAGGAGAAGCTTCAAACCTTTCAACTGGACAATTGCGAGCTGCTCTGAGTTTTTGGCTTCAATGCGGCGAAGGTATGCGGCGCCCTTAGGAAAAGGCGTATTCGTGGAACCCCACAGCGGACGTAAAGCAGTGAGCTCCAGAGTGAGTTCTTTGGCGGGTTTCGAATTCCTGTCGGTAAGAGCGTAGGCGATGAACCAAAGATAACTTGCCAATGCGCCGACCAGACCCCAAAGAATCAAGTATGGCAATGAACGTGGAGCAGCCGCGCGAGCGAGTAGGATCAGCGCGACAAAGCCGGTGAGAAGAAACAAAACCGGCCTTTGTCCGAAGCGCGAGCGAGGCCAGCGCATAGCGCACCAGTACAAAAACACCGCCGAGGCTATTACGGCCAAAGTGAGGCCAAGCAGAGGGGGATCACTGTTGGTCTGCACAACGACAAAAGCGATGGGACTGATGGCCAGGACGAACCGCCGATACTCGGGCAAAAAGGTGATCAGTGCGAGAGGCACCATCAACGTCAACACGGACCACAAATCCGGGATGAAGACACGCATACCCAAGCCAAACACTGCCAGCAAGGCGACTTTGCCCAGAGGGGTTTGTGCGAAGGACACCACCGCAGGAAAGGTCTCGATGCGCGGAATCAGCCGAAACTCGGCCAGGCCGTTTGCCTTCGCGTTCGCGAACCCAGTTTGCGTGGCCATCCCGCTCATTGTCTGAGAACTCAGGTATCGAGGACAACTGAATTCGGCTTCGGAAAACATCATTGAGAACTCCATTAGCAAACACTTCGCGGCTTGGGCGCAGGCGACGCGATTCGGATGGCGAGACGGCGCGAGTATCCTGTTCACATGTGCTACTGCGTGCGCCGGGTTTTTGCCTGCGCCCTGCTCGGGGCGCTTTCCGGAGTGATCGCTACAAGCCAGGCGATTCACTCACGCGGCGGATTCACCCTTCCGCCTCCACCAGATGTCGAGGCCGTTCCGGTAACGGACGACTATTTCGGGACAAAGATTCAAGACAATTACCGCTGGCTGGAGAACGCCGGCAGCCCCGAGACCAAGACGTTTATCGACGCCGAGAACGCCTATACGCAGCGCTACATGGAGCAGGCTCGCATCCGACCGCAGATTAGCGACGACATGGACGCGCTGGAGCACGTGAGCGGGTGGAAGGTGCCGATTGAACGCGGGAACGATTTGTTCTTCGAAAAGATGCTGGCGGGCGAGGAGCAATCCTCGATCTATGTGCGCCATGGATGGGCGGAGAAAGACAAGCGGCTTATCGATCCGGCTCAGTTCAGCCGCGATCCCAACACGTCGGTAAACCTGTACGATGTCTCGCGCGATGGAACACTGGTGGCCTACGACGTGCGCCAGGGTGGCGCAGATGAGAGCACCGTACGGGTCTTCAATTTGAAGACGGGAAAGACGCTCGAGGACGAGTTGCCCAGCGGGATCTACCTGAGCGTTGCCTTCACACCGGATGGCAAGGGTCTTTACTACTCGCGGATGGACCAGAAGGGCACGCTGATCTACGAGCACGAATTGGGAGCAAGAGTTTCGCACGACACTCTGGTCTTCGGGAAGGAGTTTCGCGGAGAGGCACTGGGGCCAAATGACCTCATGGAAACATTCCTGTCGGACGACTATCGCTATCTGGTTGTCCAGATCGACCGAGGAGTGCCGCCGAAGCGCGTGGATATCGTTTATCGCGATCTGACGAAGCCGGGCTCGTACTTTGAAGTTCTGATCTGGGGTGTGGACTCGCGGTTCTCAGCCGACTATGTAAAGGGTGCATGGTATGTGAGCACGGACTACAAATCGCCCAACTGGAGAATCATGAAGGCCGATCCCGGCATCATGCCCGACGCGTGGACGACGATCGTACCCGAGGGACCGGATGCAATCGATAGCTTCAACATTGTGGGCGACAAGATCTACGTCGATCATCTGCACGACGCGAAGATGGAAACCGATATCTACACGCTCGACGGGAAACCGACGGGCAGTGTGGAACACGAAGGCATCGGGATGGCAACCACTCTCGCGGGGCGCGCCACGGACCGTTTCGGCTTTTATAGCTTTGAGTCGTTCATTGCTCCGCCCACCATCTACCGACTGGACACGCAGACGGGCAAGCAGGAGATCTTTGCGCAACCCAAAGTCCCGTTCGATTCCAGTCAATACGAACTGAAGCAGGTGTTCTACACGTCGAAAGACGGCACCAGGGTACCAATGTTCGTCGCTGGAAAAAAGGGGCTGAAGCAGGACGGCACAGAGCGGTTGCTGATGACCGCCTATGGTGGCTTCAACTTAAGCATGCTTCCGCAGTGGAAACCGATGTACGCATGGTGGCTTGCGGAGGGCGGCTGGTTTGCGCTGCCCAATTTGCGCGGAGGAGACGAATACGGCGAGCGCTGGCACGAACAGGGGATGTTCGAGAAAAAGCAGAATGTATTCGACGACTTCTACGCCGCGGCGGAGTACTTGATCGCCAACAAGTACACTTCTCCAGAACATTTCGCCATCTACGGCGGATCGAATGGCGGGTTGCTGATGGGCGCGGCGATTACGCAGAGGCCGGATCTGTTCTCGGCGGTGGATTGCGCATATCCGCTGCTGGATATGCTGCGCTACCAGAAATTTGAGCAGGGCCCGCACTGGATGACGGAGTACGGATCGACGGATAAAGAGGATCAGTTTAAGTATCTCCTCAAATACTCGCCCTACCAGAACGCGAAAAAGGGCACGGCGTACCCGGCGGTTCTGTTTTTTACCGGGGCGAGCGACACGCGGGTGGATCCGCTGCATGCGCGGAAGATGACCGCGCTTTTGCAAACGGATTCATCCAGCGGACGGCCGGTGTTGCTGCACTACAGCGTGTCGGGCGGGCACTCGGCCGGGGTTGGAGTGGAACAGAAGATTCAAGACGTCACCGACCAGTTGACGTTTCTGTGGGCGGAAACGGGACAGCCTTCCGCGCAGAAGTAGTCGTTTTGATGCACCGAGACAACGTGGGACGCGAGCGGTAATTGTGCGCGCGTAACCTCATGTCACAGGGCTACCCTCCGATAAATCAAGTACAGAACCGGAAAAGCATGCCCAGAGGCACGCTCACTCTAGCTTCGCCCACAGAGGATCGTTGAGGGCGAATCTGGGGAAGTGCTGGAGCCGGCATCGCCAGTTTTCGGAAACCATCATCCGCGGGTTGACGCGAGCCGGCAAAGGCTTCGCCGGAGGCACAAGGGGGCCTGGAGCAAGAATGCCGCAAGCAGAATTGCAGAACGGCAAAATCGATTGCAAAGGAGAAGGCGCCCGGCTTTCGGCGTTGGCTTCAACGGGAATTCTTGACTCGGCGTCGGAGCCAAGCTTCGACGCTATCACGCGCCTGACCGCTGAGTACTTTAAAGCCGACACGGTGCTGCTGGAATTTGCCGACGAAACCCGCGTGTGGATCAAGTCCTACTGGGGCGAACCGGTGCGCGAGCTTCCCCGGAAGCGAAGCGTGTTTGAAATGGTACTGGCCGAAGATGGGCCGGTAGTGGTGTCCGACGTGTCGAAGCATCCACACTTCGCCGGCACTCGGCTGACGCTTCGGCGGCTCGAGGTCGCTTCGTTGGCGGGCGTTCCGATTCGTTCGGGCGATGGCATGATTCTGGGCGCGCTTGCTGTTTTCTCCTGTCAACTGCGGCGCCAAATGGCGGCAGAGGAACTGCGGATGCTGGAGAGCCTGGCCGATATTGCTGCCAGCCAGCTTGAACTGCGCAGAATGCGCAAGACCTTCCAGAGTGGTCGCGGGCAACATACGCGCCAAGCCAAACCAGTGACCGGCATCTGGCCGCGCAAGTCGGACCTGCGGCAGGCGCTGGACAAGCGGCAGTTTGTGCTTTTCTACCAACCGGAAGTCGAGTTATCGACGCGCAGAGTTGTGGGGCTAGAGGCGCTGATCCGCTGGCAGCATCCAGAACGGGGATTAATTTCTCCGATGGACTTCATTCCTCTGACGGAAGAGAGCGGGCTCATCCTGCCCATCGGCGATTGGGGGCTTTCAGAGGCATGCGGCCAGATTCAGAGGTGGTGCCGCGAGGACCCGGAGAATGGCGCGCCGCGGGTTTGTGTGAACCTCTCCGCTCGGCAGTTCGCGCGCGAAGGGCTGGCTGACCACGTAGAAGCGCTGCTTCGGCAGTCCGGGGTCCCAAGCCGGCTTCTTGGCCTGGAGATGACCGAGTCTAGCCTCATCTCGGACAATGGCACGCCGCAGGAGGTGCTGATCAGCTTGCGGCGGCTTGGAGTTTCGCTGCTGATGGACGACTTCGGAACTGGTTACAGCTCGCTGCACCACCTGCACTCGCTGCCCTTCGACGTGCTCAAGATCGATCGTTCGTTTGTTTCACGCATGACGGGTGGAGGCGAACAGCCGCTGCAGATTGTGCGCACTATCGTGGAACTGGCACGCGTACTCGGTATGGACGTCGTTGCGGAAGGAATCGAGACGCGCGAGCGATATGCGCTGTTGCGGAAGCTGGGCTGCCGATTCGGACAGGGATTCCTCTTCTCCCGTCCCGTCACGGCGGAAACCATCAGCCAGATGCTGCGGCTCCCTGGACGCATTTTGCCCGAGCTGGTGGATTCTGCAGCCGGTGCTATCTGAGAGTGCGCGATGGTAGTTTGGCTCCCGGAGCATTCCGAAGCGGGGTTGTCGCAACATCGCTCCCGAAAAGGGAATCGCGTGGCTCTTGAGTTAGAGGAGTCTCAGAACTGTACGTATGCGGTGGCGTATGCTCCGTTGCATGCAGCAACCGGCGCAGCGTCCGCCTTCTTCCGCAACCGCGAACTTCGCCGGACTGCTGGCGGCACTCGCTTCGCCTGCCCGTGAAGATCCGGCCTTGGCGAGAACATCGAGTGAGAGTGATCTGGGCGACGATGTCGTGACGTTGAGCTACGATCGTGTGTTGCGCGCGCACGCCCGCTATCAGCCGACGGACCGGAGCGATTGGCAGCTTGGGCGGGCGGCGCGAGTTGACGAGAGCTTGACGCCGCGGGCAAGTCGGGCGCCAGAGGATGTATTTGACCGCGATCTTCGCACGACAAGCGTGACGGTTCGCCTGAGTAAGGCCGAATGCGCGAGCCTTCATCAGCGTGCCGCGGAAGCGGGACTGACGGTTTCGGCATATCTGCGTTCGTGCACGATAGAGGCTGAGGCGCTGCGTGCGGAGGTCAAGACGGCGTTGGCCGAGTTGCGGTTGACTGCATCGAAAAAAAAAACGGCTGCGTCAGAGAAGGAGCGACCGACATTTTGGGGGTGGGTGGCGTTCGGATGGTTGGCCTCGTTTTTTCCGGGCAGGCATTCAGCAAGCCGCGCCTAGCGAGTGAAGTCCGCTGGAGCGAAAGCTGGCGGCGTGTCTGCCGGTCGCCTGCGCGCCCCATTATTCGGCTTCGAGCACCAGGCATTTGAGGTATTCGGTCTCGGGGAGATTAAGGACAACCGGATGGTCGGGGGCGGCGCCGCGGCGCTCGAGCAGGCGCACGCGCCGCGATGCATCGGCGGCAGCGGCAGCGACTGCCCCTTCGAGATCGGCCCAGGTTACATGATGCGAGCAGGAGCAGGTCACTAGAAGGCCGCCTGGGCGCAGCATCTTCAGCGCGCGCAGATTCAGTTCCTTATACCCGCGCAACGCGCCTTCAACTGCCCGCTTGGTCTTTGCGAAGGCCGGTGGATCGAGGACGATGACGTCAAATTGCTCGCCCGCCTGCGACCAGTCGCGGAGAATCTCAAACGCGTCGGCCTCGATCCAGTCGACTTCGGCGGAGATCAGCGAGCGATTGGCCTGGAGATTGCGCTCCGCCACTTCAAGCGAGGCACGCGAGACGTCAATGCCCGTCACCCGGCGGCAAACTTGAGCGAGGTGGAGAGCGAATCCGCCCTGGTAGCAGCAAACATCGAGCGCGCGGCGACCTGATTCGGATTTTGGGTGGCCCATTTGCCGCGCCCAGTCACGCGCGGCGGCATAGTTGGTGCGCTGGTCGAGGAATGCACCGGTTTTCTGTCCTGCGTTTGCGTCGTAGTGAAAGGTGAGGCCGTTGAGGTGGAATTCCGTGGCGGCAACCGGCTTTTCAGGGTGAGCGAGCCAGAGCGGGTCGAGGCTCGGCGCGGGCAGGCCCTCCAATTCGCGGATACGCGGATCGGGCCTCTCGTGAATGGCCGCTGGCGAAAGCTCCTCGCGCAGAACGCGCACACAGATCTCACTCACGCCTGCGGCGAGCAGACCTTTGGTTAGGAACTGCAGGATCACGAGGTCGCCATATTTGTCGGCGATGAGGCCCGGCAACTCGTCGGCCTCGCTGAAGCACAGGCGGCAGGCGTCGTTGGCGGCGTCAAGGTGCGGCTTGCGGCGTGCGATGGCTGCGCGCAGTCGCGACGCAAGAAGCTTGAGCCACGCAGGTTGGTGGAGGGATTCGCGCGAGACGAGGCGCAGAGCGATTTGAGAAGACGGGCTGTAGAACGCCGTGCCCAAAAGCAGACCGCGGTTGTCGGCGACGGGGATCAGCGATTCTTCCGGATTTGGCAGCGTCACTGAGACAACGTCGGACGCGTAGACCCAAAGATGACCGGCGCGGACACGGTCTGAGGCGCGGCGGCTTATGGTGGCGCCGGGAGACGCGGAGTTAGGCCGGTTTTGGCCAATTGGTAGCGGCACAGGACGGCGTTGCACGCTTGCGGCTTTTGGCGAAGCAATCAGGGACCGTGCAGATGCACTGATAGCTTGCGATAGACGAACGGCAGGCGCGGCACCGCGTTCACCCGGAGTTTCGGCCCTGACGGACCGTTCTTCGCGAGGCGGCTTCAGCTTTGCGCCGGCCTTCGAATTGTCCCGTTTCGCCATCGGCTCTCTTCCCAGTATCGATCCTCGAACTGGGCCTGAGAATGGGAGCTAATAGCGAGGCTCCTATTTTGCCTGCAACGACTGCACGTACTGGCTCAGATTGCTGATCCTGAGAACCCTAACGTTGGGCTCGGCGATGGTCGTATCCATCTTGCCAAGCATTGGGCCCCAGACGGGCATTTCGGCCGTTCCGTGCGACGAGTTGGCCGCGCCAAATTCGAGCACCGACATGATATGAGTCGAGGGAAACTTCCCTCCGTTATTCTTGCTCAGGAGCGCCAAGTTCGCGGGTTGTTTCTTCAAAGCTGCAGCGACAGGGCCTTGTCCCCTGCCGTCCACTCCGTGACATGGGGCGCAATAGTTCACATACATCTGCTTGCCGTTGGTGGCGGAAGTCCTGCTGACGGGAATGACGACCTTGCTAGAGGCCGATTGATTCGCATATCCGATGCCAGCGAGAAGGGCCACGGCCAAAGCGGCGAAAAAGAGGTTTCTCACCATGTTTTCCTCGGTTCTTGACCTCCGAGGGAGTTTAATTTCAACCTTTTTTGCGTGCCAGGATGTGACGTACGGCACATTGGATGGCTCGATTGATTACCAGAGTGCTTACGGAACATCGTTCTGACCAAACTGAACCGTCTCTATAGGATGGGTGGCATGGCGGGACCGGCTGCGAGGCCAGCTGGTGGACCGATTCATTCGCACCGAAATGAAGCGGCCTATAATAAAGCATGGCGACTGTCCGGCAGACCATTCCGGCAGAGGATTCGAGCACACGGGTGTCCCCTGCGCAGACAGTTGTTCCCACCCCAAAAGTAGTGTCCCGACCGATAGATGAACACTCCATCGACGAGCGCATCGAAGCGCTGCTGAAGCAGGCGCAGGCCAACCGGCCGAGTGAAGATATCTCATTGATTCGAAAGGCGTGGGAGTTCTGCGTCTCCCATCACAGGGGGCAGACGCGCGCCTCAGGAGAGCCGTACATTGTGCACCCGCTCGAAGTGGCGGAGGTGCTGGTGGAGATGAAGCTGGACGCAACCGCCGTGGCCGCGGCGCTTCTCCACGACGCCGTGGAAGATACGCCGGCAACAAGCGAGGAGATTGGGGACAAGTTCGGCGACCAGGTAGCGCACATCGTCGAAGGCGTAACCAAGATCGACAAGATCCAGTTTGCCAACCGCGAGGACCGCCAGGCCGAGAATGTGCGCAAGATGCTGCTGGCCATGGTGTCCGACGTGCGCGTAGTGCTGATCAAGTTGGCGGACCGGCTGCACAACATGCGCACCCTGGAACATCTGAAGGCGGACCGGCAGGAGGCGATTGCGCGCGAGACGCTGGACATCTACGCTCCGCTGGCGCACCGACTGGGCATGGGCAAAGTGCGCGGCGAGCTCGAGGATCTGGCCTTCCGCTACACCGACCCTCTGAGCTATGAGCAGGTTTCGGCGGCGGTGGAAGCGCGGCGCGTGGATGGCGAGCAGTTTCTGCGCGCCGTAGAGGACACGCTGGCGGAGCAGCTCAGGGAGAATGGCATCAAGGCGCGCGTGGAGTGGCGCATCAAGCGGCTTTACTCCATCCACCAGAAGATCGAGCGCACCAAAGTTTCGTTCGACCAGGTGTACGACCTGCTTGCGATTCGCGTCATCACCGAGGACGTCGCTTCGTGTTACGCAGTCTTCGGTTTGATTCACACGCTGTGGCGGCCGGTGCCAGGGCGCATCAAGGACTTCATCGCCATTCCGCGCGCCAATCGGTACCAGTCGCTGCACACCACGGTGATGAGCGCGAGCGGACACCAATTCGAGGTGCAGATTCGTACCGAAGAGATGCACCGCATCGCCGAAGAGGGCATTGCGGCGCACTGGAAGTACAAGGCGGGCGGCGGCGTGGTGACAGCTCGCGACGAGGAACGGTTGAACTGGATTCGTCAGCTTGTCGAATGGCAGAAGGAGATGACGGATCCCAACGAATTTCTCTCCAGTCTGAAGATGGACCTCTACCCCGACGAGGTTTACACATTTACGCCAAAGGGGAAGGTAGTGGTGGTTCCGGCTGGGGCAACACCAGTGGACTTTGCTTACACGATTCACACCGATGTTGGCCACTCGTGCGTGGGCGCGAAGGTCAACGGCCGCATGGTGCCGCTGCGCACCAAGCTGCGCACGGGCGACATTGTTGAGATTGTCACGCAGAAGGATCACAAGCCGAGCCGCGACTGGCTGACGTTCGTCAAGAGCCCCCGCGCACGCAACAAGATCAAGCACTGGCTGAATGAAGATCAGCGGCTGCGAGCGGTGGATATCGGCAGGAAACTTCTGGAGCGCGAGGCGCGCAAATTCAAAGTGCCGATGGCGCAGATCGGCGACCAGGATCTGGGGCGCATCGCGAACGAATTCGGCGTAGCCACGGCCGCCGATCTGCTGGCCACGCTGGGGCAAGGGAAAAATACCGCGCACCAGTTGCTGAGCAAGCTCGCGCCGGGCTTCGCCGCTCCGCCTCAAGCAGAGCCGGGCACGGCGCCAAAATCGGGCGAAGCAGGCATGACGGATGCGGTTCGCAGATTGCACCTCACCGGCTCGGACTCGCTGCAGGTGGAGGGCCAGAACGACCTTCTCGTCTATCGCGCGCGATGTTGCAACCCCATTCGAGGCGAGGAGATTGTGGGCTACGTAACGCGTGGCAAGGGCGTGGCCGTGCACGCGCGCAGTTGCCCCAATGTGCAGAACCTGCTCTACGAGAGCGACCGGCGCATCAACGTTGAATGGTCGCGTGCCGCTGAGGGAGTCGGGCAGCCGCTGCGCTACCCGGTCAAAATCATCGTCCACTGCGAGGACCGCACTGGCATGCTGAAGGAATTGACCGCCGTCATTTCCGACGAGAACACCGACATTCGCGCCGTAGATTTGAGCCGCGACGAAGAGGGTGAAGCCATCATCGAATTCGTGGTGGAAGCCGAGGATGTGCGCCATCTGAACCGCATGGTGCTGGGACTGCGGCGCGTGGAAGGTGTGCGGCAAGTGATACGGACGCAGAAGGTGTGACAGCAGCTATTAGCCTTTAGCTGTTAGCTCCTTCAACAGTCAGTCGACGTCCTGCCAGAAAAGGCATCCTAAAAAACATTCAGCGTCGCAGTCGCCGGGTCGGGCCCCGACCGCGATACGCTGCTTCGGAAACGCAAATGCTGGTCTGTACTGCTCAGACTCTTGCCGATTGCCGTGCAAGGCTGGAATAGAGTGCGAGATTCCGCGAGACTGCGCAGGAACTGGCCAAGGAGATCCTATGTCGTTCGGACTTTATGCTGCCGGCTACGCAATCGTAATTGCCGGGCTGGTCTACGCCGCCCACCTCGTGCATATACCCTCGCACTGGATTCTTGTAGGCGCGATCGTGATGATCGGCATTGGCCTGTTGTCGGCCGTTAAGGCCACCCGTCAGAAAGACGCCGCATAAAAATCGCCGCCCATGAGAGGCGGTTTGAAGTCCTCTTTCGGAGCGGGGGCAGAGGTGCGCGTCAAAGTCTGACGAAGTCAGGGTTTCTGCAGATCGGCGTTGGAGGTTTGCCAGTTTTCGCCAAGCGCGCGATAGACATAGGCGGCGCGGTAGGGCAGCAAGATTTTGGAAGTGGGCTCTGGCTTACTTGCGGCGAGAAGCCACCAAGCCACCGGGGCCTGATTGATGTCGTAGCCGGCATCGCGGAGCAGGCCGAGGCTGACGCGTCCGCTCTGCTGCTCTGCCTTGATCACCATCTCCTCTTCGCTAATGCCCGCTGCCGTTGCGGCGAGCCCCACGCCAGGGACGAAGATGCCCACAAAGTCCGCGCCAACGCCAACGGCAGTCAACTCCACCGACGCAGGTAGGTCCCTGTCGGGTTGCTTCTCGAGCAAGCAAGAGATGTTGTCGGCGAGCACTGTAGCGAGTTGCGAGTCATTCTGCATGCGCTCAACCACCTGACGCGGCACCAGAATGATACCTCCGGGCAACGTGAGCGCGTCGTGCCAGTGTTTCTTGTCGACCACCAGAAAGCGAAAGTTGATTTTGGCCGGATCGGTATCGGGCAGAGCGCGCTGGTAAGCAGGAACCAGCTTGTCGCCAATTGCGTTGACCCTTGCCCGCATCGCGGCGTCGGGATACGGCCGAATGGTCCCAGTAAGGACCCGCACGCCCTTGGTGGTGTCGTTCGGGTCGACGAAGTCGTACTTCTTGTGCAGCTTTTCATCGCTGTTACTAACGTAAGTACGGCTTAGCTTTGCCGACTCCGCAACGATGATGCCGTCGGCCCGCTGCTTGCCCTTGTATTCGATCCAATCTCCGGGCACAACGGCGGCGACCGAATTTGGCGGCGGATCCCATGCGATCGTGGTTACGCTTCCGATCAGAATCCGGTAACCATCGGCGCGCACGATAAGACTTCCCGATTGCGCGCCGGCGGAATCGTGCGCCGGCAGCGCATCGATGACCGCGGAGCCGGTTATCTCACCGCGGACCACGGGTTGGGCTTCGATCTGCCCGGCTTCTACGGCGTGCTCCTTCTTTTTCACGGAGCCGTAAATCTTCACGGGCTCGCCCAGATAGAGCCGATCTTGCGGGCAGCCCTGGCTGCTCAGGACCTCCTTCGATTGGGGCTGGCCAATAGTTGTTTGGGTACCGGTCCCACAGATTACGCGGTACCCGTTGACGTCGAAATCTGAACTGGACGCTACGCGTGTCACGTAGCCATCGATCACGGGGGACTCTTGTTGCTGAGATACAGCACCGGGTATGCCCACCAAGCCGCAGAGCAACGCGAGTGCCATATTTTTCATGGCCGCAGTATAGCGCCGAGCCAGCAGAAGATTGTCAAGAAAGGCGCAATCAGGGACCGCATAGGGTTCGCCGAGACGGCGCGCCAGAAGAATCCGGGGGAGCGCTAGGAAACGAGCTCCAGCGCGGCTCTTCCCTTGCGGGGCGCAATAAAGTGGTCGGCGCGGGAGGCGATGGCGATGCCTTCGCGGCTGAGGAGCTTGCGAACCTGGCCGCGGGCATGGTCGGCCCAGGGCCCGCGGTTGTCGAGCTTGACGTACGCGCGCCAATGACGCAGAGCGTTGCGATGCTCGCCAGTGCGCTCGTATGCGAGGGCCAGGTTGTAGTGGGCGTCGGCATAGCGAGGCGAGAGGGTGACGGCCTTCAGGTAGGCGGCGATGGATTCGTCGATGCGCTCAAGTTCGTCGAGCACGTTGCCGAGATCGAAGTAGGCCAGCACATATCCAGGGTCGGCTTCGGTGGCGCGGCGGTAGAGTTCCTCTGCGCGGCCGAACTGGCGCAAGTGGAAGAACAGCGTGCCCAGGTTGATGCAGGCTGCCGCATACTGCGGATCGATGGACAGAATCTCCTGATAAAGATTGATGGCGTGTTGCTTCTCGCCGGCTTCCTCGGCCTGAACCGCAGCATGGAAGCGCTCCTGAAGGCCGCGGAGATCGGGCGTACCGATGCGGCGCATCGCAGAGGGGCCGGCGACGTCGTTCTGCGCGCCGCTCATGCGCTCAAAGTCGAAGAGCAACTGGCGGCGTATGGGGTCGACCATAGCGCCGCGATGACGAAAAGCAAGGCGCGTCCCCGTTCGGACCACGCAGGCCTCAAGCAGAGGATTGCTCATGCCGGCGACGGCTTTCATGGCCAGAATGGATTCGCGGATCGAAGCCGCAGGCACTTCGTCTTCGCGCAGCGAGTGCAGCGTGCGCAGTTGCCCGAGGTCCTGAAATGTATAAAGCTCTTGTTGAGGAATCAGCCCAGCTCGTTCCCAGGCTTGCAGTTGGCGGGCGCTGATTTCAAGGATGCGCAGAACGTCCTGACGGCGATAACTGGTCACGCTTGGATGCTCCCCCAGGTGAACCTTTCGAACTCGGTTGCGCACTCAGATCCAGAATGCGGATGCTGTACTCAGAATTCCAACCAAGATCCCGACCGCAGGTCAAACCCAGACGACGGATCAGATACAGACCAAAGCTCTCGGAACAGTTGCGGAGGAATCTTTCCCATTGCGATTATGCCAAGACTGCGCGCGAATAAACGCACTGGAACCGATGCAGTAACTAAAAACTCGTGGATAACGAGTACATGATTTGGTTCATGCGGCGCTTGCGGGAGCGGGGAAGCGCTCGAAATCTGGTGGTTTTTGCGACCTCACCGGAAAGTGGAAATTGGGTACGAGAAGCCGTGTGACAACGGGCACGAATCGAATGTGCAGATGTTGCCCAAAATGGTCAGTGTTCATCCGCCATGTACTACTGCCGGAAAGTCGTACCGCAGTGCGCAGATGACACCATGCATTGCCTCCAGTTAAGTTCTACGATTTTCATTGCTTGTGGAATTTACGATATGTTAGGCTCCCGGACGCGAGCATGTACGGACGCAGAGGCACCGGGCCCCATGCCGAACCCAACCTTCTGCTTCGCATCAAGTGACCCGCCGCGACTGGTGTCTGTCCGGGGCGGTACAGAAGCCTTGCTCGGATATAGCCAGCACGAGCTCCTCACATCCAAGGTCAATTTGAAGGGTTTATTCCACTTGGACGATGCCGGGATTGTGAAGAATGTTTTCTCCAATTGTCTCGATATCCGGTCCGGCTGCGTCAACATCCGGCTGCGTCACGCCAACGGGCGCATCCGTTGTGTGAAAGGGCACTTCACGAAGAAACCGGCCCGCACCGGGAAGAACGTGATCCTCGAGCTGACTCTTGAGGATGCGCGAAACGTGGCCGAACCCAGCGATGCCTTTCTGCTGAAAAGCTTCAAAGCCCTCATCGAACACACCGAAGACTACATCTATGTCAAGAACCGGAACCACGTGATCCTCGCGGCAAGCCGCGCCATGCCTTTTCTGACGGAAACGGCGAAGGACGCAGCCGAGGTCGTGGGAAAGACGGATTACGACATTTACCCCGAAGCCGTCGCCGATCTGTCGTACCAACTGGAGAACCAGGCGATCGCCGAAAACCGGCGGGTGAACCAAGTGCAGCAGCTTACGGCGCAGGATGGAGCGGACCGCTGGATCGACGACCGCAAGTATCCGATCACAGGGCCGGACGGCGGGGTTGCCGGCATCTTCGGCGTGGCTCCCGACATCACCGCCCAGATTGAGGGAAGGATCAAGCTGCGCGAAAGCGAGGCCCTCCAGCAATTATTTATTGACCACGCGCCCGTTGCGCTCGCCATGCTCGATCGGGAGATGCGCTACGTTGCCGTAAGCAGCAGATGGCGAACGATCCACAATCTCGATGGTCTGGAACTGATCGGGCGCTCTCATTACGAGATCTTCCCGGAGCTTCCCGAAAGTTTTAGGCAAATGCATCGCACCGCGCAATCCGGAGAAGTGGTAACGCTGGGCGACATCGCTCTGCCGAGAGCAGACGGCAGCGAGCAGTGGATGCGAAGAGAGATTCGACCCTGGTTAACCGGCGACGGCCAGGTGGGTGGGATCATCATCTTCACCGAGGACGTCACCGAGCGCAAGCGCGCGGATACGGCGCTCCGCGACAGCGAGGAATCGCTCAGGGAGGCACAGAGAATCGCCGGTCTGGGCAGCTATCTGCTCGATATCGACACCGGGAGATGGACGAGTTCGGATGTCATGGACCAGATATTCGGAATCGACAAGGAGTACGAGCACACCGTTGAGGGTTGGGCGGCCCTGATCCATCCCGACGAACGATCGTCGATGCTTGCCTATTTCAAGGATGAGGTGCTTGGCGGTTGCAAGCCCTTTGACCGGGAGTATCGGGTAATTCGTAAGAATGACGGGGCGGTACGTTGGGTGCACGGCATAGGACGGCTGGAGCTCGACGCTCAAGGGCGCCCGGTGAAGATGCCTGGCACCATCCAGGACATTACCGAAGCCAAGCAGGCCCAGGAAGCGCTCCGAGAGAGCCAGCATCTGCTTCAACTCTTCATTGAGAACGCGCCAGTGGCGCTGGCGATGTTCGACGGCGAGATGCGCTATGTGTCTGTGAGCCGGAAATGGCTGGAGGACTATGGGCTGGTGGGGCGCGAGGTGATCGGGCGGTCGCATTACGAAGTGGTTCCGGACATGCCGGAACGGTGGAAGGAAGGCCACCGTCGCGGACTGGCAGGGGAGCGGGTGCATGTCGAAGAAGACCGATTCGATCGCGCGGATGGCAAGGTGGAATGGAGGCGCTGGGAGGTAATCCCTTGGCGGACTGGCGATGGCTCCGTGGGCGGAATCGTCCTTTTCGCCGAGGACATCACTGAACGAAAGGCGGTCGAAGACCGGCTGCGCCTCGGCGCAACGGTGTTTACCGGCGCGCGCGAAGGCATCACGATCACCGATCGCACGGGGACAATTCTCGAGGTGAACGACGCCTTTAGCCGGATCACCGGATACACGCGCGAAGAGGTGCTCGGGCTCAATCCGCGCATGCTCCAATCGGGCCTGCACAGCGGGGAGTTCTACGAGAACATGTGGGGCTCGCTGAATCGCGAGGGTCATTGGTCAGGGGAGATTTGGAACCGCACCAAAAGCGGAGATATCTATGCGGAAATGCTCACCATCAACGCCATCCATAACGCCAAGGGCGACGTGGAGCAGTATGTTGGAATGTTCACGGACATTACGGAACTTAAAGAACAGGAACAGCGGCTGGAGCACATCTCGCGTTACGATGCGCTGACCGGGCTTCCCAACCGGACGTTGCTCGGGGACCGACTGCGCCAAGCCATGGTTCATGCGCACTGGAAGAAAGGTATGCTGGCCGTAGCCTGCTTCGACGTCGACGGCTTCAAGGCCATCAACGACCGCTTTGGCCACGCAACCGGCGACGGGCTGCTGACGGCCCTGGCATTCCGGATGAAGCGGGCCCTGCGGGAAGGCGATATGCTGGCCCGGCTGGGCGGAGATGAGTTCGCCGCAGTGATCCTGGATCTGGACGACAGTAATGCGTGCCTGGCAACGCTGAACCGTTTGCTTGCAGCCGCCGGCGAAGAAGCGCAGATTGGCGAGGCCATGCTGCGCGTTTCAGCCAGCGCGGGCGTGACCTTTTATCCGCAGAACGAAGATGTGGACGCCGATGTGCTGCTGCGCCAGGCGGGACAAGCGATGTACCAGGCCAAGCTGGCAGGCCGCAACTGCTTCCGCATGTTCGATCCGAATCAGGACCAGATCGTCCGCGGGCGCCTCGAGAATATCGAGCACATTCGCCAAGCCCTTGCTGCCCACCAATTCGTCCTCTATTACCAGCCCAAGGTGAACATGCGCACTGGCAAGGTGATCGGCGCCGAAGCCCTGATTCGCTGGCAGCATCCGGAGCGTGGACTTTTGCCGCCGGGCATGTTCCTTCCCGTGATTGAAGACCACCCCTTGGCGGTCCAACTCGGCGAGTGGGTGATTGATAGTGCGCTCACGCAAATGGAATCGTGGCTGGGCGAGGGTTTTGAACTTCCCGTAAGCGTGAATGTGAGCGCAATCGAGTTGCAGCAGGCGGATTTCGCCGATCGCGTCCGCGCACACCTCGCGGCGCATCCCCAGGTGAA
>JBEKRG010000014.1:0-55227 GCA_049518955.1 Occallatibacter sp. | reverse complement strand
CTACGTGCTCATCGGCGGCGCCGCGTGCGACATCGCCATGACCGCCGCCGGACTCGCATTCAGGGCCACAAAGGACCTGGACATCGTGCTCTACGTCGAGGCTTTGGATGCCGCGTTTGTACAGGCATTCTGGGAGTTCGTACGCATGGGCGGCTACGAGGTTCAGGAGAAGTCAACCGGCGAGAAACAGTTCTACCGCTTCCAGAAGCCCACGAACGCGGACTATCCTTTCATGCTGGAGTTATTTTCGCGGCAGCCCGATGTGCTGCAGGTTGCCGACGGCAGCCACCTCACACCGTTACCGGTTGAGGAGGATGCGTCCAGCCTTTCGGCGATTCTCCTGGATAACGACTATCGCCATTGCCGCTCCAGAAGAAGTAGCGGGGATTCGGCTTGGGGCCTGGCGGAATGTTTTCGAGCGCCTCCTCGAGCTTTACCCGCACCTCTTCGGCTTCAGCCCACTGTCGGGTCTTGGCGCTCTGTCGAAAGTAATACCCGTTCACCTGCCCGCCCACCCATTTGGGGCAATTGCACCTGCGGCAGGAGCGGTCGTGAGCGAATTTGCAGTCGGCCGAATGGCGGGAAAAGACGGAAAGCAGCATGGGGCTCCCCACTTCAGAGGTGAGTTTGCCCGCATGGAAGAGGTCGGTCAAAATGGGCGCAACGTACAAATCACGTACAAAAATGCCCCTCAAATTTGCCTATGGAAGGTATGTCGCTGATGAAACACGACTTAGGTATGGTGGAGGCGGCGGGAGTCGAACCCGCGTCCGAAATCGCTGTCAGCCGGGAGAGTCCATGCTGTGTCCGATTCGATTGGATTCGCTCACGGCGCTTAAGAACGGACAAGATGCGACGAGAACTAGTCCGATGATCTCGCGCAAAACGACACGGACCGAGCCGTTCACGCCAGCCTACTGAATGACGTCCGCTCACAGCCCATAGGCGAAACCGTGGAAGACGGCAGCTTAGTTAATTAAGCTGCAAGTGCCAGATTATCGTTGGCAACTTTAGTTTTGCAGGCGATTACGGGTGCCCACACCCCGACATGCCTCCCATGCCGCAATCGATCCCGTCGAAACCGTGACGCCCCCTGAAGTGGAAGCGAACCGGAAGCAACCGGCTCGTGCTACATACACCTATTTTACGCTGATTTGCATTCCCAAGCCGGGCCGACGGTGATAGCGTGGCAGGATGCCTTGCAAGGCGGCGACGGAAAGGGAAATGGAATGGAAAAGCAAGTCGTTCGGCTGACGGTCGACCTGGTGGTGAATGACGGGCAACTGGAAGCGTTCAAGAGCATTGCCCAAACGATGACTGCGGTGAGCCAGGCAGAGCCCGGCACACTGGGATATGAGTGGTTCTCGAGCGCCGACGGAAAGCACTTCCGACTTGTCGAGACCTACGTGGATTCGAGCGCTCTAGAAGCGCACTTCATGGGACCGGCGGTGCAGCAATGGGTGCCCAAGCTGGTTGAGGTCTGTAAGCCAGTCGGATTCGAAATCTATGGCGACCCAGGTCCGAAGGTAACCGAAATAGCCGGCGGATTTGGAGCAGTCGTTTTCCAATACTGGATCGGAATCGGCCGTTAACATTCGTGCCACATGATGAGTGTGGCATCACCTCTGAAGGATGCTTTCTCTAGCTGGCCCGCTGACGCAGGATAAGGGCCCAGCTAAAAGTGGAAGGCGACGCCAACGCCAATGCGATAGTGCCCGGGAGCCGCGGAGCCTGTGGACGGCGCTTTGCTGTTCCCCAGGTAATCGCCCGTTGCACGCAGCTTGAGCCCGAGAAACAGAGGAAAATCCGCGCCTCCGCCGACGGCCAAGCTGGCAGCGTTGTAAGAAGTCGAAGGAAGTGTGGTTACAGTTGCGCTCTCAAAGGCAAGCCCGGCGAGGGCATGAGCAAAGACGCTGAAGCCCGCAAGGCCGACGGTTGCGCGGGGGCCGAACATGACGTTCGTTACGCGCTCGGAGAAGCCAGCCGGACTCTGGCTGTAATGCGAAACGTCGCCTTCGACGCCGAAGACCGAAATTGCCTTGACATGGAATGCTCCCTGCCAGCCATTCATGCCCGACGTATTTGGCGCGTACAGATTGGCGCCAACGCGGCTGTAACCGAAGTAGGCGTCCGCTTTGCTCGCAGCCCGCGCCTGGGCCGAAGGGACGAGCAAGAGCAGAAATGTCGCGAGAGATGCGGCAAGAATACGCAGCTTCATGATGACCCTCCTGGAATATTTATTTATTGCTTATCGAGGTCGATGGATTCGTACTCGTGGCGGGCGATGCCGGCGCGAATCTGCGCGGGCGTCCATCCCGCCTTGGTTTTGTAGTAGGCGTAGAAGCCTTCCTGGGCGCAGGTGGTGCACTCGGTGGAGTGCGTGTTCTCGTAGCAACTGTGCAGGCTGGTGTGGCCGAGGGCGCGATCGCAGCGGCAGTTGCATGGAAGCTGATAGATGACCGCCGGGACCTGCGCGGCCAGTTGATAGACGCGCACCTGCCAGTGAAAGCGGAAGTTCGATCCCATCAACTGCGCGCCATGAAGAATGGCCGGCAGGACATGCAGATCAAGCGGGGCCGAAGGATGGTAAGCCGGAACATCGTCGGCCGGATTCGACCACTGCGCATAGCTTGCTGCGGTTAATGTGCAGACGGCAAGGGTCCAGATCCAACGGGTTTTGAAGAAGTGCTTCATGATGGCGCCTCGACTCCTATCTTAAGGCAAAGTTGAAATCTCCAGAATCGAGGCGGCGGATCGTGAGTCGTGAATCGCGGGCCGTGAATCGTGGGTCGTGTGTGTAAGAGTCAAGGAGTGAAAGAGTTAAGGTGCGAAAGTGCGCATGCTCCGTTGGTGCAGATTGCGTGTTGATTTCAAGGGAGTTATGAGTCATAAATTGGACGTAATTGCGCGCATATTCTCGGCATTTCCGAATTCGCTTTGCTGATTCCAAAGGGGTTATCTTGCGAAAACTAGGCGAAACATCCCAAATTATTTCTTTATTTAATTTCCGCGGGGAGAACAGCAGGGCTAGCGGAGCTTGCATAGGTCGCTGCACGAGAGCCGATTCGAATTGTTTTGGAATCGCCATACAAGTTCAATTGTAGAGATTTGGAAGAATTAATCGGCAAACTTGGAGAGGCAGGGATATAAGGGCGTAGGAATCAGGGAAAGAACGACTTAGGGGAAGTTGGATCGACGATTCGGATGTCCAGGGACTTGACAAGGAGAACAGGGAGTAGACAGGGAGCGAGGGAGCAAGAGAGCGAGGGAGGTTAGGACGAATCAGGACGCGCAAAAAAAGACGGCACGAACGGTAAAGCTGTTCGTGCCGGGAGGCCAGTGACGCAAACTACTCCCGGCTGAGAGGGGATCTGACCGCCTCACAACCGGAATAAATACACGATAGCATAGATCGGCATAATTGCAAATACAAAAATCAAAATTTATTTTAGGCTCGCGCGGTCAACCTTTGCGGCTCGCAAGCATCTAAAAGCGGCTGAGAAAAGGGCTCATCACGCGGAATCTCGAGCGCCGATGGGCCAGGTTGTGGCGATGCGCAAGATACCTCCAGTGTGGGTAAAATCCTTAGAATAAGCTGCCTTCGCACTGAAAAGCGCCCGAGCCAACGATCGACAGCCGGGATGAATCAGGATGCTCATCCCCGCCCCAGCGGCATTCCCAAGAAGGAAGTGAGCGAACAGGGCAGCGGAGCTACGCGAACCATGTACCGCAATATGGGAAAAACATCGGAGAATCCGGAATTCCGGAGCGGATTCAGTTGGGTACCAAGGCGGGTAGTGTCTTAAATCTGCGTTGATAGAAAACAGCAAACGCTTGCTTTTTGATAGGTAAGCCTCTATGTTTGTGGCATGTCAGCCGAACGTGCCTCACTTCTCGCCCTCAAGCGCCTAATCACCCAAGCGGAGATGGTCTATTCGGATCGTGCGGTGCCAGCCGCGCAGCGGGAGAGAGGCGCAGAGCTATTCACAGCATCCCTGGCCCTCATTGGCGACCTGTTGAAGCAGGATCACTCATCGGCAGCGGCAGAGCTAGGCGCAAAGGGTGGCTCTCAGACGGCCAAGCGCGGCAGTGAATACTTCCGCCAGCTTGCGGCCAAGCGAAAGACTCGCGCCGGTGGCCGTCCCCACAAGAAATCCCTGTAAAATCTAGCCAACAAACGAAAAGCCCGGCGCGAGGCCGGGGCATTTCGATGGTGCGGCTGGTTACCCACATCGTAGCGCCCTCTTGCGCCTGAGGCAAGAGGGAAAGCTGTGCCATCTGAGCCAGAGCTTCCGCCAAAGAACGTCGCCACATTGAACGCTCTCACCCTCAAAAGGTCGCTTCTTCACGGTGAGTTGTCGGTGCACTGCATTAGTGACTACTTAGGGTGTTATGACTTGCCCCGCGCCAAGGACTTTCTTCGCACCTATGCGTGTTCGTTCTACGACTTATTGAAGGACGCCTACAGCCAAAGAATCTTTACATGGGATTACGAGGATTTGATCGCAAAAGAGGCGATTCAAATCACGATTACCTGTTGGGAAAGTTTCGGTGCTGGTCCCCCTGGCGCATCTTGGATTGACACGTTACACAAGGCAATTGTTCAGCATGTTGGCCGTTCATTGCGCGGTCATAGGGGCGCAGTTCAAGACAATCCCCCAGGGAATATCATTCGAACACCTTCCCCGCTGATGATTATGGCTCAGGCGGAAGCTAAACGAAAAAGCATGGAGCAGGCTCCGCCACCAGTTGCAGCGGAACAGCCTCAGGAACAAGAAGAGGTGGCGCAACGGGCAAAGCTATTATCCGAGTACAAGGCCGCAACTGGGGCATCGAACAAGAAAATCTATGAGGCGCGTAACTCTGGCATCTACAAACCGGAGTTCTACCAGTGGCTGAAAGGCAGATTGCCCGCAAACTCCACCACGGCAAAGAATTTCGAGACCTTCTTAAAAGCAAAGAAGCGGCCGATTCCTCGAAAACCTACCATGTAGACTTCGCTTCTACCATGGTAGGAACCAAGAGTCTACCATGGTAGACAAGTATAAATAACTTATTTTCTTCCACTTGCAAGGCTACCGTGGAAGAGTCCGAGACTCTGTTCATGCAGGGCAGAGTCCGAATCCGAGGGCCACCATACAGCCAGCCCCAACCGGGGCGTGCCCAAATCAACGCTTGACAAACAGCGAGCGCTTGCTGTATTCTTTAACCATGATGAACGAAGCACAAACCGCGCCGACTATGACCTGTGATGGCTGCTCTGTCGAGTGCCAGCGCTTCGGAAGGCACCGCAACGGCCTTCGCCGCTATCGCTGCCCGAAGTGCAAACGCACATTCACAGAGCAGCACCGGCGCGTCTGCGACACCATGTACATCTCTCAGGATCGCGCAGTGCTGGCCCTGCAACTCTTACTCGAAGGAAACAGCATCAGGAGCACAGAGAGAATCTGTCAGATGGACCGCAACACGATCATGAGCCTACTCCTGAAAGCTGGCGAACGCTGCCAGCGCCTCATGGATGAGAAGCTGGTCAACCTGGACGTGCGAGACGTTGAAGTAGACGAGATTTGGGGTTTCGTCGGCAAGAAGGAAGGCCATCGTACAGCGGCAGATCAAGACGCGGCAGAAATCGGGGATGCCTATTGTTTCGTAGCAATGGAGCGCAATACCAAGCTGGTCCTTGCGCACTATGTCGGCAAACGCAATGCGCCGTCTACGGAGCATTTCATCGCCAAGGTAGCTCGTGCCACTTCTAGCTTTCCCTATCAACTCACAACTGATGGTTTTCAGCCTTACATCAAGGCAATCAAGAGAAATCTAGCCGGGCGCGTTCACTTCGGCCAGTTGGTCAAGGTTTACGCCAGTCCGAGAAAGGGGGAGCAAAGGTATAGCCCGCCGGAAGTTGTGCGGGCTGTTCCATACCCAGTCATGGGATACCCGAAGCGCGACAGAATTTGCACGTCGCATATCGAGCGCCAGAATCTTTCAATCAGAATGGGGATGCGGAGAATGACGCGGCTGAGCAATGCGTTCAGCAAGCGCTGGTCACATTTGGAGGCTGCGTACTCGCTTTGGTTTGCCTATTACAACTGGTGCCGCGTGCACAAAACGCTTCGCGTTACTCCCTCCATGGAGGCTGGGATAGAGAATCATGTTTGGACGATTGCAGAGCTTATTTCGTTATAGACGTTGAAGTAATCACTGGTTGCGTATCCGTCTTCAATGGTTCAGATGATGCGGGCGCATTTACAGAGACAAACACAGCACCTTCCTCCATGAAATTCGTGCGAACCGCATCGATAAGCCCCCAACTCTCTGCATCTTTTGGTGAGAGGATAATCTGCCCGTGCATCGCCGCTTCAATATCTTTTTTCTTGTCTGGATGCACTATTGCGGCAATCACATTGAGAGACATTTGGTTCAAGTTATTGAGTTGAGCGAGTTGGGCTCCTAAACCATTTGCGTCATACGACGCATTCCCCATAATGTCCAGAGAGTTACCGTGGATGAGAAAACGTGCGGGATCTGGAAATGAATATCTATGTTTTCCTGCACAGAAGAGAAGCATTGCGGCAGAGTCAATAATCCCAGTGTTAAAAGTAGTGAGTTCCACATCTGGCGGAAGTTTCGTCAGCATATTGTAAGCCGCGAATCCAGACGCGGTATCGCCACCGTGGGATGAAACAACGATAGTGATCTTCTTCACGCCACGCGCAACCTGCGCATTGACGACGTTCACCAGAGCATTCATGGTCTCTGGTGCAATTGGAAGCATGAAGTTGATTACGACTCGCTCAGGAGGAGCGTTTCCAGGCGTCTGCGCTAACGTCGGCAACGTTGAGATGAGCGCCAGGATCGTAAGCGCGAGAATACGCTCTACGCTTTTCATGGCTACCTCAAATCGTCCAAATTCTTTGGATGCCCAGTTTGTACCTGCCGACCCGTCGGCGTCAATACCAATTTAGTAAATCCCTTTTAATAGTTTGACTGCAATTCCCAGAAGGCGTTAGTTGAAAAGCGAACGAAAGGCGAATATGGTATTCTTTGCGCGATTAACAAGAAATGTACCGCCAACGCACTTTTAAGACACTACCCCAAGGCGTACCGTCCGCCTGAAGAGCGCATTGACAGGGCGTGCCGTCGGGCCTACGAATCGGGTGTGATCTAAATTACGCTCATTCGGTTCTGTCGTCCCGAGTCAAGGAGGAATCCCATGACGGACGCAGCAGGCGGAAAAAACAGTGCCGGGGCGGGTCCGCATTGCGAGGAGCTGTTCGCGGACGGTGTGCCCCTCAACTGCTATCTAAACTACAATTCGCAATCCGAGCGGGTCGAAATTGTCCGGATGATGCCACCCGGCATTCAGGATGAACTGGTGAACGACTTCCCCGATGAAGATGCAGCCCGGGATTGGATCAGGCATGAAGTTCGCGCCAACAGACTGCCTTTGGGGGGCGGGTTTCTCGTGTCGCGGATTCGGAGACGCTCGCAATAATCTTCGTCAGGACTCCAGATCATCCTCAACGTAGAAGGGGAGAGTTGTCATCACCTTCGAGGCTGTGCCCTGGTCTCCCGGCTTCCGCATCCAGCGAAACGTCAAGACACCGTTTTCTGTCGCCACGGAAAAGATGTCGGTGAACGTGCGGAAAATCTCGCCGTCATATTTGTAAAGGGTGATGCTCTTCATCGTTTGACCTCTGGGCTGGATTATAGCCAGACGCTTCCGAAGCGTCCCGCATGGCCGACTCACTGCTACGGAGCCAAGCTCTGTGCCTGCGCAGCCAGGTCGAAGTCTTTCTCGGTGAGGCCGCCGGCAGAGTGGGTGACGAGCGCGAGGCGGACGCGGTTATAGCGAACGTCGATGTCTGGGTGGTGGCCGGCCTGTTCGGCGAGTTCGCCGACCTTGTTGACGAAGGCGAGGGCGGCAACGAAGTCCTTGAACTCGAAGCTGCGAACGAGCTCGCCGGATTCGATTTGCCAGCCGGGGAGTTTGGAGAGACGCGATTGAGCGGCATCAGGGGAAAGGATGGGCATATGACCTCCTGCAGGGGATGATACTCAGCAGGCAGGAGGAGTTGCACGGAAGACGGGAGCAAGAGGAGCCGCGAGAGCGATTCGGTGGAAGGCCGGTTTCAGATGGCCTGACCTGCTCTAGGGAAGCAGAAGCCCAGCAGGACCATGAAACCGATGGAGAGCACCACAAAAGAGACGACCATGGGGTAGAACGTTGGGAAACAGCCCATGTGAGACATGACTATCATGAGGCTGGCAAGCTCGACACTCATTATGGCCAACAGAGCCAGAAGTGCGGGCGCCAGCGCGTAGCCGGCCGGTTTCCTGCGGAAGAGAAGAACCGCGGTGATGCACAGGGCGGGCAGCAGAAACGCGAGATCGAGAATGTGCACGAAGTTTACGGGCTCGTTGGCGGCGAGGACGCTTTGAGGGACGATCCCTGCGAGTAGGGCTGTTATGTCTTCGCGCAGATCGAAAATGACGGTGGGAAGGGCTAGCACGAGAAACGCGATGGCGATGGTTTTTCGCGGAACACGAGGAACATAAGTGGCCGCGATCTGTTCGAGGGGAATAAAAGACAGATTGAACACGGTGGCGTAGAAACACAGGCCGAGCGTGGCGCAGTAGACAAAGACCAGAGCGTTGAAGTGCACGCCAAACGCGTAGATCACGAGGTTGTAAAAGAGGTAGCCCTGAGTGCCCAACCAGATGAGACGCGCAAACACCGATCCTCGCCAAGCTTTGAATCCGCTTATGAGCAGGACGGGCACGACGAGAAACAGATCGACTAGATCGCTGGCGATGGCACCGGCTCGGGTATAGAGCGTCTCGCGCGCATAGGTTGCCGGCCACCAGATTCCGGCGACGGCCGTGAGTGCGACCAGGAGGGCAATGGAGACAGTACTCCACAGAATCGGGTCATGAGGTTTTTCGGAATTCATGGATGGGTATACGAGTGATGCGGGGAGACGGTTCACGAAATGGCAATTTCTTTTGCCCTTGTGCGCGGGGTGGGGCCAGCAAGGTGGCAGGGCTAAAAGCCTGATAATTGCAGGCGGGAGCCGCAGGGCCTGATGGCCTGAGAAACAGTGGTCAGTGATCAGAGGTCAGGGGGAAGCTATGCGCCGGGAACCTGGAAGTCGACGCCGGCGAAGGTGTTGAAGCGCTTGGTTGCGGCGAGATCGATCTGATCGAGCGGAATCTGTTCGTAATGCTGGCAGTCAAGATCGGTGAGGACTCTTGAGGTCATGAGGTAATTCCGCACCGTGATGGGAGCGCGACCATTTTTGAAAATTACGGTGAGAGGCATGCCGGAGATGGCCGGGGCTGCGGTGCCAGCTTCTCCAACGGGCGCGGCATAGCCCTGGTTCGGATAGGGCGGGTAAAGAAGAGCCGGGCCGTTCTGATCAGATGCGTAGTTGCCGGGGGCTTGGTCTGGCTCGTAGCTGCCGGACTGAGATGTATCGGACGCGGCGGCCTCGGAATCATCCCAGTCGTCGAAGCCGAGATCGTAAGAATTGGGATCGTACAGATAAGGGTATCCGGGCCAATATGGGTAGGTGTTGACGACCCAGTTCTGGAAGTCGCGCCGGCGTCTGTCGAAGCGATCACGATCTGGATTCCGGCCTCGGTCGCGATCAAAGCCGCGAGAGAGGGCGGCAGCGCGCGGATCATAAGACAGCCGGCCTGCCGCAAATCGATTTCTGTTGTAGGGAGATCTCAGGCTCGAATAATTTCTCGGGCCCGAGTAGTTCTGAGGACCGAACGCTCGAAACCTCACGCCGGGGAAGGCGCCGTAGCGAACCGGAGGCGCAGGCCGCGCAAAGCCAGGCGATTGAGAGAAAGCAGGGTGCGAGAAGGCGGAGTGCGAAGAGAAGCCGGAGGCCCCTGAGAATCCCCGACCGCCAAAAGATCCGGCGTGGGCGCCGCCATGTTGCGCAAGGGCGGGCATGGCAAGCGCGAGAAGAGCGATCGCGGCCCAGAACTCCATGGGACCATTCTAGACCTAATCGGGATTTTGGGTGTTTTACGAGGCGGCCTGGGTGCGGGCCATTTCGAAGGTGGAGAAACGCATGTGCTGGCCGCTGATCTCGGAGCGAAGCTCCTGCCAAAGCTCATTGGGAATTTTCAAAAAGATTTCGACCACTGCGGGATCGAATTGCGTTCCCGAGCAGCGCAAAATTTCTTCGCGCGCGGAGTCAAAGCCGCGTGCTTTGCGGTAGGGGCGGTCACTGGTAATGGCGTCGAGAGTGTCGGCGACGGCAAAGATGCGCGCGCCGATGGGGATCTCGCGGCCAGCGAGGCGATTGGGGTAGCCGTTGCCGTCGTAGTGCTCCTGGTGGCAAAAGACGATTTCGGCCGCGCCGGCGAGGAACGGAATTTTGCGCAGCATGTTGTAGCCGCGGGCGCAGTGCTCGCGCATGAGCGTCTGCTCTTCCTCAGTCAATTTACCGGGCTTGCGCAGGATTTCGTCGGGGATGGCCATCTTGCCGATGTCGTGCAGGAAGGCTCCGCGCGCGATGATCTTGATTTCCTCGGGAGGAATGCTCATGGCGCGAGCGAGCGCGATGGCGTAGGCGGTGACGCGCTTGGAGTGGCCCTCGGTTTCAGAGTCCTTCAAGTCGAGCGCGTCGCCCAGGGCCTCAAGCGTGACGTCGTAAGAATGCTCGAGATCTTCCATGGCGTGGCGCAGCATTTCGGTGCGGGCGCGAACCATTTCTTCGAGGCTCTGGTGGTAGTTCTGGGTTTCTTCGAGCGCCTGGCGGTGACTGAGGGCGCGCTCGACGGTGTTCAACAACTGGTCGCGCTCAAAGGGCTTGAGGAGGTAGTCATAGGCGCCGCGGCGCATGGAGTCGATGGCGACGCCGATGTCGTGTACGGCGGTGACCATGACCACGGGAAGATTGGGCTGAAGGGCGTGAACCCGCTCGAGCAGGGTGATGCCGCTGACGTCGTTCATGACAATGTCAGTGAGCACCAAGTTGAAGGTGTTCATTTCGAGAACTTCGAGAGCGTCGCGGCCGTCGCAGGCCTGTTCAACGGTATAGCCCTGGCGCTCGAGGGCAGCAGCAATCATGGTGCGAACGGAGGATTCGTCGTCGACAACGAGAACGCGCGCCGGCTTCCGCGCACGTGCGTCGCCTTCGTTTCGCGGGCTTCTCGCTGTGCCCATCGCTTTTACGTCTGCCAAAGATAATGCCAAACGGCAGCCTCCGTTTTATTATGCCCGTGCGGCCCGTGAAGCCTGATGCAACTTCGGGTACCCACGCTGCACGCTTGTTCCAAACCCTCTTGCGCCGGTACTACTGCAAATTTCAAACTGCGAGACGTGGTTCCTTCCGCGCCGGTCATGCAGCGCGCTCGCCCCGGGGTTCCGTGCACTGGTGCAGCTTGCTGAAACGCTCCAATGGCCTCGGACTCGATACGCCGACGCCGTCACAAGCTTTTGACGCTGGCGCAGGCTGAAAGTTCCACAAAACTAACGAGATATCGCCTAAGCTTGCCGACCGCCGCAGTACTGACAGAATGGACGGGGGCAAGTCTTTTCGTGAGAGTATCATCCGGGTTATCCCGTCTCAATCACCCGAACGTGGCACCGTGTTGTGACGAACCTGTAGCATCACTGCCATTGGTGGGGAATGTCGCCCGCGGGCTTATGCTGAGTGATTTCAGCGTAGGCAATGGCGATGTCAGAGCTGAGGTTGGCGGGAATCCAGTTGCGGTCGCGCTGGGGAAGAGCCGGCGTAATTTGGCTGAGAGTCCTGCCCACCGCAACCTGTTGCTGGACGGCCGCATAAAGGTCTTGAAGGAAGAGCTTTTGGCCAAGGAGAATCTCGGGACCGCCGGCCTCGCCGTGACCGGGAAGAACGTGAAGAGGTTGGAGAGCGAGAGCCTGGTCCAGGACGCGCGGCCAATTGGCGAGGTTTGCGTCCCAAAGCTTATTGCGCGGGCCGTTGACGGCTGCATCTCCGGTGCACAGGATGCGCTCCTTTGGCAACCAGACAAAACCGTCGCCGCGGGTGTGCGCCCAGCCGAAAAAGTAAAAGCGAACTTCGCGGGTGGCGTCTTTGAGGACGAAGGGGCTGTCGCGGAAGACGAGTTGAGGGCGGGGAGCGTCCTGAAGATTGAGGGAGCGAACATCTTCGCGCTCGGCCGCAGTGGCGAGCCAACGCCCGGGTTCGTAGCGATCCATTTCGTCAACGACGCCCTGATAGCCGATGGTGGTGGCACCGGCACGCGTCCAGATGATGTTGCCATAGGAGTGATCGCGATGCGCATGAGTGTCAAAGACGAAACGCACCGGCTTGGGCGAGAGCTGACCGATCTGACTGACAAGTTCGAGGGCGCGGCCGGGATAGTTGGCATCGACGACGATGAGGTAGTCCTTCATCTCGATGACGATATTGTTGCAGTAGCCTTTGGATGAATCGCCAAGCAGGAACCAGACGCCGGGCGCGATTTTTTGCGCGATGAGCTTGGCGGGCTGCGCGGCCCGAGCGGGCGCCGAGAAAAGAAGAGCGGCAAGCACAAGGGACAGCGAAGGGGTGATGCGCCGGAGCATCAGGACTTCTTCGCCTCGCGCTTGGCGCGGCGAGCGCCGGCCCAGCCTTCCTTGGTGACCTGGCGGCTGCGGCTGACGGCCAGGGCGTCGGCGGGGACGTCTTTGGTGATGCAAGAGCCGGCGCCGATGTAGGCTCCGTCGCCGATTGAAACGGGCGCCACGAGCGTGGTGTCGCTGCCCACAAATGCGCCTTTGCCGACGCGCGTGACGTGCTTCGAGACGCCATCGTAATTGCAGGTGATGGTTCCGGCACCGATGTTACTGGCTTCGCCGATTTCGGCGTCGCCGAGGTAGGTGAGGTGGTTGGCCTTGGCGCCTTTGCCGATACGCGACTTTTTCAATTCAACGAAGTTGCCGACGTGGGCGTTTTCGCCGACTTCGTTGCCGGGCCGCATGTGAGTGAATGGCCCGATGCGCGCGCCGTCGGCGATGGTGGAATCTTCGAGGACGCAGCTCTGAAGAATCTGAACGCGATCGCCCAGTGTGCAGTTTTCGATAACGGAGAAGGAACGGATACGGCAGCCTGCGCCGACGCGCGTGCGGCCGAGCAACTGCGCGAACGGCTCGATGACTGTGCCGGGCGCGACTTCAACCTCGGGATCGATGACGCAGGTGTCAGGACGGTCGATGGTGACACCGGCTGCGACGAGGCGCGCAACCGCTGCCTGCTGCGCAGCGAGCTGCGTGGCGTGGCCGGGAGAGTTTGGCGGGGTTGCCGGTTGATTTGAAGTTGTATTCATTTCACTTTCTCCTGGGTTACTGACTTCTCCTGACTGAATGGCGGGCAAAGCCGAGAACCGATGGGAATGGCCCGCGATGGGGTCGCGTGTAATGAATCATTGCGGCGCACCTGCAGCCACCAGCGGGCCGAACGGTTGAGGAATGGTGATGTCAATTGAGATTGGCGTACCGAGGCCAAGGGCATCAAGGGGCGGTTTGATTTCCGGACCGTTTCCGACGACGAGGACGGCGAGCTTCTCGGGGTGAATGTACTTTTTGGCGACCGCTGCGAGATCGGCAAGAGAAACTTTCTCGAGGGCCGCGCGGTAGGTCTCGAGATAATCGGCGGGATAGCCATAGAACTCGAGTTCCTCGCTCTCACTAAGGACTTTGTCTTTGGTGTCGTATTGAAAGAGAAAAGAGTTGAGGATGTCGTCCTTGGCGCGCTCGAGCTCGGCTGCGGTGAAGGGCTGAGTGTTGAGGGCGGCGATTTCAGTGAGCGCAAGTTTGGTGGCGTCGACTGTTTTTTCGCTCCTGGTGAGGACGTTCACCTGGAAAGTGCCGGGGTGGTCGTAGGTGAGGCCGAAGCCTCCGCCGACGTCGTATGCCAAGGCTTGCTGGGTGCGGATTTTCACGAAGAGCCGGCTGCCGTAGCCACCGCCCAGAACTTCATTCATGACCGCGATTGCCGCCGCGTCGGGGTTGCGGCGGTCAATGCCAATGCCCACGATCTGCACGTTGGATTGGTTTACATCTTCCTTGTCAATGAAGTACACGCCGGGCTTGGGGCCGGGGAATTCATCGTGTCGAGGCGCCGCGGGCGTAACCGCAGGAAGACCTTCAAAGGCCGCGCGCATCTTGGCCTCCATGGCCGCAGGATCGAAGTCACCGTAGATGCCGACGATCAGTTTTCCCTTGAGCGTGCGGTCGTGCCAAGCCCCGAGATCGGAGAGCGTGACCGCTCCGATGGTGACCAGCTCAGGCTGGCGAGTGTAGGGGCTGTTCGCGCCGTAGACCAGCTTGGCCGACTCTCGGCCGGCGATCGCGTCCTCGTCGTCGTTGCGGCGGACGATTGCGGTGGCGTCCTGCTGCTTTGCCAGCTCGAGCTTCTCCGCGCTGAATTTGGGATGGAAGAAAAGGTCGATCGCCAAAGAAAAGACCTGGTCGGCATCGCCTTTCAACGAATCCCAGGAGATCGAGGTGGAATCTTCGTCGCCATTGGTTTCGATGTGCGCTGCTTTTGATTCGAGCAAGTCGTCCATGGCGTCGCCGTCCATGGTCGCGGTACCGCTGGTGCGCCACGCCTGCGAGTAGAGACCAGCCAATCCCACTTTGGCAGGATCTTCATCTTCCGATCCGCCAGGAACGAGCACCGAACCGTAGATAAACGGCAACTCGTGATCTTCCTGCAGAAAGATGACGATGCCGTTCTTCAACTCGATACGTTTGGGTTGCTGCGGATGAAAGGGGTGCAGCGGAGGAATGGGAATCTGCTCCCACGGTTTGGATTGCTGCGCGACCGACGAGTGGGGCAGCACGAGGAAGGCAAAGATCCCGGCGGCAAGCAGGTATCGCGATTTCGAGCTGGGTAGCGGTGCTCTCACGGCGCGCCACCATCCGATTTGCCGGCTGGGGGCGGCGCCTCGGTGTCGATCTCCGCGCTGGTTCGGTTGGAGGGCACAAAGATCCTATTTGCGACGCGGCGAATGTCGGCCTTAGTAACTTTGTCGATCTCGTTCAGTTGCAGAAATAGCTGGCGCCAGTCTCCGTAGCGCGTCTGGTATTCAGCGAGAGAATCGGCGAGGCCCTGATTGTCGGCGAGGCCGCGCAGAAGATCGGCGCGCGCACGTGTCTTGTACATCTGAAGCTCAGCATCGGTCACGTCGGCTGCTTTGAGCTTGTCGATCTCCTTGTGAATTGCAAGGCGCATCTCGGCGGGCGTGTGGCCGGGCAGCGGTTCAGCATAGAAGGCAAAGAGGCTGGGATACTTCTCGCCGGGGAACTGGCTGTAGCCTAGAGCATCAGCGGCAATCTGCTGCTGCTCCACGAGACTGCGATAGAGGCGGGATACGCGGCCATTGGAAAAGATGTCGCTGATGGCGTCGTAAACGGCGTCGTCGGGATCGTGGTAGCTGGGACGGTGATAACCCTCCATATAGAACGGCTGGGTTTGATCGCGAATGATGACAGACTTCTCGGCAAACTGCGGCGGTTCGACGGTGGTCATGTCCTCGGGCTTGGGGCCGGCGGGAACGCGGCTGAAATATTTCTCCAGCATCGGCAGATCGGTTTTGGGATCGACGTCGCCGACGATGGCGATGACGATGTTGCCGCCGACGTAGAACTTGCTATGGAAGGCCATGGCCTCAGTGGCCGTAATCTGGTTAACCTCACTGGGCCAGCCAATGTCGCTGCGGCCGTAGTTATGCGCGACGTACGCCGTGGCCAGAAGCTGCTCCTCAAGTCGCCCGGTGGGATCTGAATCGACGCGCATGCGGCGCTCTTCCATCACCACATCGCGCTCCTTATAGAACTCGCGCGGGACAACATCGGCCAGGCGGCTCGATTCCATCCACGCCCAGAGCTCGAGCCGGTTCTCCGGCATCGACCAGTAATACTGCGTGTCGTCGAGGCCGGTCCCCGCATTCAAATTGTCTGCACCGTTGGCTTCAGCAACCTCAGTGAACTGGTTGGGGATGACATATTTCTCCGCTTCGGCCTGAGCGTCAAGAAAAGCCTGATGCAGCTGGACAAGCTTTTTTTCATCGCGCCCAACTTGCTTCAGGTACTCGGCCTCATAGGCGTCGTTGGCCGCTTCGACCTTTGCGAGCGCAATCTTTTCTTGGGTGTAGTCGGTGGTGCCAATTTGGCTTGTGCCTTTGAAAGCGAGATGCTCGAACATGTGGGCGAGACCGCTTTCGCCCGACGGGTCGTTCACGTCGCCAGCATCAACGAATGTGGTGTAGCTGAAGACCGGCGCGTCATGACGCTCACAAATGACCAACGTGAGTCCGTTGGGAAGCACTTTGACGGTGATCCGTTTTTCGAAGCTTTGCAAATCCTGGGCCGAGGCGGCGGCGCCTGCCAGAAGAAGGACAAGGAGCCACAAACCGGTTGAAATGCCCGGGACTGACCTGTGCCGCATCCAACCTCCTCGAACCAGAACACTGAATTGAAGTTTGTTCGCTCTCTTCCAAGCTATTGCCCGGAGCCTGAGCCGTCAAACACGAAGGCGGCGAGAGGAATAAGCTTCGTGGCAGATGGAAAAACGGCCAAGGGTATAATCGGACGCATGGTGGCGAGCGCGGAAACCAGGGAGCAAGCGAGCAAAGGAACAGAGGAGCGACTGAGCGCGATGAGCGGCGCGGACCTTGGTGCGGCGGTTGCGACGGAAAAGCTCCGCACGCTCGAAGCACGGATTAGTGAATCAGGAAGCCTGATGGTGGCTTACTCGGGTGGAGTGGATTCGGCCTTTCTGGCGGCTACGGCGCATCGCGTATTGGGCGAACGGATGTTGGCGGTGCTCGCGGATTCACCCTCGCTGGCGCGACTGGACATGGAGCAAGCGTGCGCTTTTGCGGAGTCGATCGGAATGCCCTTGCGCGTGGTTGCCACCGATGAGCTGGACCGCGAAGAGTACGCGCGCAACGATGCGAACCGCTGCTTCCACTGCAAAGATGAACTGTTTCGGGTGATGGAGGAGCTGGGGGCCAAGTTGGGATTCGCGAATATCGCTTACGGGATGAATGCCGACGACACGCGAGATTTTCGCCCCGGCCAGCGCGCAGCCGAGGACCATACCGTGCTGGCACCGCTCGCCGAGGCAGGGCTAACGAAACTTGAGGTGCGGACACTGGCCAAGGCGGCCGGATACCCAGTATGGGACAGGCCGGCTGCGCCATGCCTGAGCTCACGCGTGGAGTACGGTCGCACGGTGACGCGCGAAGTGCTGGAGCAGGTGGAACGCGGCGAGGCAAGCTTGCGAGAGTTGGGCTTCAGAGAGATGCGCGTGCGCCATCATGGTGAGCTGGCGCGCGTGGAGATCGCGCGCAATGAGCTGCCGCGCGCGCTGACGATGGAGATGATGGACGCGATCACGGCGGCGCTGAAACAGGCAGGATTCAAGTACGTCACGCTCGATTGCCAGGGATTCCGCTCGGGGGCAATGAATGCGGTTCTGCCCGTCGAGGTACTGGCGCGGCGGGGCGCGTAACCTGCCGTCACTTCCCTTCTCCGGCATGAATTCCCTTCTCAGACCCGACACAATTCAGCCCGAAACAATTTAGAATCACAGGGCGATGAAAATCGGCTATCTGGAGTGCTTTTCCGGGATCAGCGGGGACATGTTGCTGGGCGCGCTGGTGGATGCAGGCGTGCCTTTCGACTTGCTCGCCGAGACGACAGCGGCGTTGAACGTCGGTGCGCATCTGGAGATGCGCAAAGTGAGCCGCGGCGGACTGGCGGCGGTGAAAGTGGACGTGGTAACGACCGAGGGATCAGGGATCAAGGGTCCGGAGTCAGAAGACGGGCATGGGCACGAACACTCGCATGGTGGCCACGCACAAAAGGCGCACGAGCACCACGATCATGAACACCACACGCATGAGGCGAAGCAAGCGGACCATGGCCACGAGCATGTGGAGCATCGGTCGCTCAAGACAATCCTTGGGATCATTGACGCCGCGCCGCTGAAGGACACGGTGAAGCAGCGCGCAGCACGCGCCTTCCAGATGCTTGGCGAGGCGGAGGCGGCGATCCATACTATCCCCATTGAGAAAGTGCACTTCCACGAAGTGGGCGCGGTCGACACGATCGTGGACATTGTGTGCGCGGCGGCGGGATGCGAGGCGTTGGGCGTGGACCGCTGGATGGCTTCGCCGCTCAACGTGGGAAGCGGCACGGTGAAGTGCGCGCACGGGACGCTGCCTGTTCCGGCACCGGCGACGTTGGCGCTGCTTGGCGGCGCGCCCGTCTACGCTGCGGGCCCCCCGATGGAGCGGGTAACGCCGACCGGCGCTGCTTTGCTGCGTATGCTCGAGGTGACCTACGGGACGCTGCCCGCGATGAGCGTGAAGGCGCGCGGCTATGGGGCGGGAGGACGTGACACGGCAGGCGAACCAAATCTGTTGAGAATTCTGGTGGGCGAGGCGCAGGAGACAGCAGAGGGCTACGACGCAATTGCGGTAATTGAAACGGTGATTGACGACGCGACTCCACAGCTTCTGGCTTATGTAAGCGAGCTCTTGCTGGAGGCGGGCGCGTGGGACGTTTACAGGGCGCCAGTGCAGATGAAAAAGGGGCGGGCGGGCGTGCAGATGATTGTGCTGTCGAGTCCCGAACTGATGCCTGTGCTGCGGGACCTGCTGCTGCGCGAGACAACCACGATTGGATTGCGCTGGCGGATGGAGAACAAACTGGCGCTGGCGCGCGAGTTTGTGGAGGTTGATACGGAGTGGGGGAAGGTTCGAATCAAGATTGCGCGCTGGCCTTCGGGCGAGGTTGCCAACGCGTCGCCGGAGTATGAGGTGTGCCGCAACATTGCGCGGCGGCATGGAGTACCGCTGAAGCGCGTAACGCAGGAGGCGATGCGGGCGTATGCGGAGACAGAACGCGCGACGACCGAAGAAAAGGGGCGCTGATGGATCGCTCGCAGATTGAAGCGGTTTTGAACGAAGTGCGCTCGGGGTCGACGAGCGTGGGCGAAGCGTTGGAACGTCTGCGTAATCTGCCATTCGAGGATCTGGGGTTTGCCAAGCTGGACCATCATCGCGCGCTGCGCACCGGTATGCCGGAGGTCATCTTTGCCGAGAGCAAGACGCCGTCGCAGGTGGAGACGATCTTCGCGCGCATGGCGAATGCCGGCGGAAATGTGCTGGCAACGCGCGCTTCGCGCGAAGTATTTGAGGCGGTGCGGGGCGCGGAACCGCGCGCGGAGTTCCACGAAGCGGCGCGGGCCATCACGTTGATGCAAACAGAGCCACCTGCTGGCAAAGGAACCGTGGGGGTGGTTTGCGCTGGGACGAGCGACCTGCCTGTGGCCGAGGAGGCCGCAGTGACGGCGCGACTGATGGGCAACACGGTTGAGCTAGTCGCAGACGTGGGCGTGGCGGGGATTCACAGGTTGGTGGCACAGCAAAAGACGCTCACCTCGGCACGCGTGCTGATTGTTTGCGCGGGCATGGAAGGCGCACTGCCGACTGTGGTGGGCGGGCTGGTGCAAGCGCCAGTGATCGCCGTTCCGACCAGCGTGGGTTATGGGGCGTCGTTGGGCGGAATAGCTGCGCTCCTGGGTATGCTGAACACTTGTGCGCCAAATGTGTCGGTGGTGAACATCGACAACGGATTCGGCGCGGCCTGCATCGCGTCGCTGATCAATCATTTGTAACCGCGCGCGCCTATGGCCTGTCGTAGAAGCGGAAGAATAGCGATGGCTTGGCAACAGGCTCCGCCCTGGCGACAAGCGAATCCGCCTGGGTATCGCTGAGCGGCGTGAACTCGCGGGCAAGATTTACGTTCTCTTCGAGCTGCGCGATGGTGTCGCAGCCGATGATGATGGTGCTCACCGGACGCGAGAGCGTGTAATACATGGCCTCACGCATGGTGAGGGTGCCGGACGTGGGCGCCGGAACCATTCCCTCCCACATGTGCGCCTGTACCGAGAGGGGTTCTGGAGTCCAGTTGGAAAGTAGGCGTCCGCGGGCGGGGACTTTCATGCCGATGATGCCCATCTGGCGCTCGACGGCTCGCGGCAAAAGCACCGAGTTGAAGCTGTAGAAGTGCGGGTCGGCAGCATTCATTGCCATCAGAATCGTGTCGAATGGATAGCGCTGGATGCCTTCGATGAGAGCGTCGGGGCGGTAGTGGCCCGTGAGTCCGAGAAAGCGGACGACCTTCTGCTCCTTCATCTCCAAGAGCGCTTCCATGGCGCCGCCTTTGGCGAAGACTTCGTCCACGTCGGTCATGGTGCCGATATCATGCAACTGCCAGAGGTCGACGTGGTCGGTCTGAAGAAGCTCGAGCGATTTCTCAATCATGCGCATTGAGCCGTCGCGGGTGCGCTCCTTGGTCTTGGTGGCGAGAAAAGCCATGTTGCGACGGTGAGCCATCACCTTGCCGACATACTGCTCACTCCAGCGATCGGGACCTCCGTAGATGGACGATGTATCGATGTAGTTGACGCCGAGGTCGAGAGCGCGCTCGACGATGGGCACAGCCACGTCGAAGTTGTTCACCTGCTCGAGAGCGGCCTGCCCGCCAAGTGAGAAGATCCCGACCTTGTAGCCGGTTTTGCCCAGATTGCGGGTGGGCATGGCGCTGGGCGTGACGGGATTCGAAGGAAGAGCGGGAAGGGTTTTGGGAGCTTCGGCCATTGCAGACTGCGCCAGTAATGCGGCGGTGACTGCGCCGCCGGCCTTCAAGAATTCGCGACGCCCTTGCCTGCGCGCGGAAAGCTGATCCTGATCTTTCATTCTTCCCCTCCTCAACAAACCGTATGACCCCATCATATTCCCGGGCGCAGGGAAGAAGAAGCGGGGTTTGGGCGAAATGAACGACTGGAGAACGGGGCAGCCCGGCAGAATAGGTTTCTGACGGTGGGTCGCACAGTTTTTTCTGGCGCGAGGCTTGCGGAGGGATTAGTCTTTCAGCACCACTACTCCCCGGAAAGAGGAAACTATGTCCACTGCTTATCCCCAGGTTGGGGGCTACCCGGCCCCACAATACGCACCCCCTGCCTACCGCCTTCACGACTGGATTTCGGTGGCCGTTGCAACCTTCTTCGGCGGTCCGCTCGCGGGAACCGTTCTGATGGCTTCAAACTACCGCAAGCTGGGCCAAGGCAATGAAGGGGTTCTCGCGCTCGTGCTGGGAGCAGCGGCGTCTGTGGGCTTGATCTACATGGCGCTGAAGACCACGATGAATCCGTGGGTTGCGACGCTTGTCCTGCTTGTTTGCACCTCGGCGGCGGCGTACCAGTTGCAGGGTGACGCAATCAAGACGCATGTCGCGTGGGGCGGGCAGCTCTATTCCAAATTGCGCGCTTTCGGTGTTGCTATCGCGACGGCGCTGGTTCTTGGCTGTGCGTTGATCGGTTACCTCGTCTACACCGGACAATGGCAGAGTTTCGGCGCGCGATACGGAGTCGGACCGACTGCGGTGACGATCGGTACGAAAGACCAGGTAATTTACTCCGGCACCGCGACGCAGGCCGATGCAACAGCGCTGGGCAACGCACTGAAGGCCGCAGGATACTTCCAGGACCGCGGTGTGAATGTGCTGCTCAGTAAGGGAACGTCTGGCACGACGATCGGGTTCGTGGTTCAAGACGGTTACTGGAACAATCCGGGCATTATGTCGCAGTTTGAGGAGGTTGTGCGTGGTGTGGCGTCGACTGTGGGCGGCTTACCCATACAGGTGCAACTGTTGAACAATACGAAGGTCGTGGAAAAATCGGGCACGGTGGGCGAAGTGGATTTCAGCGGCGGCGACGCCGTGATCTACGAGGGCACTGCTACCCAGGCAGATGCACAGGCGCTCGGAAACCAGTTTACGACGATTGGATTTTTCGAGGGCAAGGGAGCCAATGTGTTTTTGACGAAGGACAATGGGACGACGATTGCCTTCGTCGTAAGCGACGGCACCTGGAACAATGCCACGATGGTAAGCGACTTTGAAACCATCGTGCGCGGCGTGGCTTCGACGGTAGGCGGCCTGCCCATTGAGATGCACCTGGTCAACACCACGCTTGTAGTCGAAAAGGACGAGCCGATCCAGTAGGGGCGGTGACGGCGGGACGACCGCATTCCCAGGTCTCAATTTCGAGACCTGGGCCTCAGTTGATATTGCGCTTACGCCTGGGGCTGCGAGGATTGCGGCTGGTGGTTGTGGTGCGCTCGGCGTTGGGCAAGCATTTGTTCAAACTGCTGCTTCTGCTGATCATTCAGGAGTGCTTCGATTTTCGAGTTCGTATCCTGCCTGATGGCCCGTGCCTTGGTGTGGCGATCCTGCATGCTAAGCGAAGTGTTGGCGCGCAGAGTCTGCATCTGCTGCTGGCGCGCGGTGAGGATGGGCGTAATCTGCGCCACCTGATCGCTCGTCAATCCCAGGCGCTGACCGAGATGCGCGGCAAACCGGCTGGGGTCAAAGTTGCGGTGCTGGTCGCCGGGCTGCCCTTGCGGGGCGTTGGCAGCCGGCGCTTGGCTCGAGTCAGGCGCCTGCGCGAACATAACGCTCGCTGAAAGCAATGCGCCCAGAATGATGGTTGCCTTGGTTCGGTTCATTTGGATTCTCCCTTGTGGCCTTGAAAATTCGTGGCCGTTGCGTGTGTAGACACGCATGCGAGAGGGAAAGTTGCAATGGGAGCGGCGGGGTCAATCGACTAGTTGAAGTGGGTTAAATCAAGGACGAATACATGGGTCTAAGCGCTCGGTTTCTGCGTCTAACGCCAGCGCGAGACGCCGGCGGCTCGCGCGATGAAAATACCACGCACCGCCTCCGTTGATTCCCAGAATGAGTACGACGACCTTCAAAGTAAATGATGCGGGATTTCTTACGTCGATGATTGGAAAGATGGCCAGAATGACGTAGAGCAGCGTCATACCCAACGCTGAAAGTGCCGCGGCGCGAACTCCGAGCGAGGGCTTCTCTCCGGGAGCGAATAGTGGAATAGCGAACATGACCATGTTGGTCAGCGCCCAGAAGATGATTCCGCCATTCAGCAGAATCTGGAACCCCTCCTGCGCGCCAACGCCCGAGTTGGCGAGGATCGTCAGGACAAAGGATGCGGCGCCGACCGTGATGATGGAGCCGGTGGGCGTCTTGAAGCGCGGATGCAGCCGGCTCAACCATGCGGGCAATAGGTGGTCCCAACCGGCAACCATGGGAAGCCGAACCACGGCGTTGTTATAGATGCTTGCGCTTGCGCAGAATGACCACACGAGGAGCACGGCAGCAACTGCGGGAACGATCAGCCCCAACGATGTGCCTGCCGAACCACGGCTGAGCGCCTCCATTGCCGGAGAGACCAGATCCAATTCGGCTGGGCGCGTGAAGGCGAGCACGCAGCAGGTGCCCAGAATGTAGATGAATGCGATCAGCGGCCCGGCGATCCAGATGGCACGGCGCAGCGTGCGCGCTACCTGCGGATCGCGGACTTCGCCCGAAAACACCGAGCAGCCCTCAAGCCCACAGAATGCGCCGAATGCCATTTTGCCAGCAATGTTGAGATTGAGCAGGTTGACGGCGGGAATGACGAAGGAAACCGGAGCGGTAGCGGCGTTGCCGTGGATCCAGCGCGGCAGAGCGAATGCGAGCAACCCGACAAACACAAGAAGGAGCATGAAACCGCCAGAGTTGTGAATCCATTTGGCGAGGCTCAGTCCGCGCGCGGCCAAAGCCATCAACCCTCCGATCACTAAGGCAGCACAGACCGAATTCACAAGATGGTTGCTCGCGATCCACGCGCCGGAAGGTCCGGCCGCATAGGCCGCACTGTCGGTGATCATCGAGATCAGCGACGACAGCAGAAGGACTATCGAAGCCCAAGTGTTTAGAGCGACGAGAAAGCCGATCATCTCTCCGAAGCGGAGCTTGGACCATTGGTAGAGGCCGCCTTCGAGCGGCATTTCGTTGTTGAGATGGACGACGACGATGCCGGTGGGAATGTAGAAGAGAAAAACAGCGGGAATCCAATACATGAACTGCTCAGGACCGAGCTTGCCCGCAGTGCCCAGCCACGTAAGGCCGACGATGTAGGTGAGTTGCGAGAGGACGATGTCGCCCAGGCACAGCTCCTTGCGGAGTTCGCCGCTGTGGCGCTCCACCTCGTGCTCGGCTTCACGAAAATGCTGCTGAACCTCAGTGTCGATCATCGCCGCCTTTGGTCGCGGAAAAGTAGTTTTCGGGGATCGGCTCGGAGGTTCGCTGCGGGCAGAGTCAAGGGGGGACGAGAAAGCGCAGACACTCGAAGCTTGATCGAATGCTACTGTCAAGCAGCCTCAAGGTAAAGGAATTTGTTTGTGAAGTCTTGCAATGAACCTTGCAGCGATCAGCCGGTCGGATGAGACGATTCAACTCAAGTGCGATAGCGCGCTTTTTGCGAGGTGTTCGCTCGCCTAATGCGGGTACAGTTGTCCCGCAATTCGGATCCTGCATACGAGAGCGATTTACGATCGATATCTTGTGACCGGCCACCACTACCCGACGGCTGATCGCTCCGAGCTTTCTTACAGTCCAGGCTCAAATCAGCTCTGCAGCAACTCGTGCATTTCTCTCCAGTGGTAATTCTTTAGCTTCTCTGTCTGATTCTTCGCCGACTTCATCATTGCTTTCGCAATATCTTGCCCAGTTATGCCCTTATACTTATCGGCCTTCCAGGTTAGGAGAGGATTTAAAGCAGACCAAAAACTCATCAGTGCTGCTTCCAGCAGTGAACGTTTTTCTTTCCTGTTTCCCAAGATCATTGAGGGACGAAAGATATGCGTATGCTCGAAATTGAGCGCGATCACGTCCCGCTCGGCTTCGCCTTTGGTGCGCACATAGAAGAATTTCGAATTGGGATTGGCGCCAACTGCTGTGACCAGAAAGACCGATTTCGCCCCTCTTTCTTTTGCTATCCGTGCCGCCAGGACCGGATAATCGTGATCCACTTGGTAGTACTCTGCCTCCTTAGGCGAGTTTTTTTGGGTTGTGCCAAGAGCAAGGAAGACTTCATCCGCGGCGATTTCTGATTTCACACCCGCCAGGGAGTTGTAGTCGCCTATCAATGTCCTAAGCTTTGGATGATTGATATTCAGACCCTTCCGAACGACCGCGATGACCTGTCCGTAATCAGGGCTGTTCAACAGTTCGCCAAGAAGATGCGAACCTACGAATCCGGTTGATCCAAAAACAATGGCTCTCTTCATTTAACGAGACTCTGCGCTCAGGGCGGGTTTTCGACTGAAAAGGCCGCGCAACGCGCGGCCTTTTCGTTCAGGATGACAACTTGAACAGGCGATCAGCCGGCTTTTTCCAGCAGGCAGAGAGAGAGATCGCGGCGCTCGACCATATCCTTGGTGATCTCGAGATCGCGGACGCGCTTGTTCGAGGGCAGATGGTACATGAGGTCGAGCATGAGCTCTTCAAGGATCATGCGCAGGCCGCGAGCGCCGACCTTGCGGGCCATTGCTTCGCGGGCCACAGCACAGGCCGCTTCGGTGGTAAAGTGCAAGCGAACATTCTCGTATTCAAAGAGGCGCTGGTACTGCTTGAGGATGGCGTTGCGCGGCTTGGTGAGAATCTCGATGAGCGCGGCTTCGTCGAGTTCGTCGAGGATGCCCATGACAGGCAGGCGGCCGACAAACTCGGGAATGAGGCCGTACTTGATGAGATCCTGGGGCTCGGTTTTGCGGAGCAGCTCGGTATCACGATGCGAGCGCGTAGTGGCCTGATCGGCATCGGCGTCGGCAGTGCGGAAGCCGAGAGCCTTTTTGCCGATCCGACGGCCGACAACACGCTCGAGGCCGACAAATGCGCCGCCACAGATGAAGAGAATGTTGGTGGTGTCGACCGCAGTGAACTCCTGATGCGGATGCTTGCGGCCACCCTGCGGAGGCACATTGGCGACGGTGCCTTCGAGAATCTTGAGCAGAGCCTGCTGCACGCCTTCGCCGGAAACGTCGCGGGTGATGGAGGGGTTCTCGTCTTTACGGCCGATCTTGTCGATTTCGTCGATGTAGATGATGCCCTGCTGGGCGCGGTTGACGTCGCCGTCGGCAGCCTGGAGGAGCTTGAGGATGATGTTTTCAACATCCTCGCCGACGTAGCCCGCCTCAGTGAGCGTGGTGGCGTCAACAATGGCGAAGGGAACGTCGAGCATCTTCGCAAGAGTATGGGCGAGAAGCGTTTTGCCGGAGCCGGTGGGGCCGATGAGGAGGATGTTGGACTTCGAAAGCTCGACTTCGTTGTTGCGCGCCTTATTCATCTGGATGCGCTTGTAATGGTTGTAAACGGAGACAGCGAGCTTTTTCTTGGTCTGGTCCTGACCGATGACGTAATCGTCGAGGAAGGCCTTGACCTCAGTGGGCTTGGGGAGATGGCCGGCGGTGGTGGCGGGAACTTCGCCGCTGCGATCGTCGTCGAGGATGGAGTTGCATACGGCAACGCACTCGTCGCAGATATAGGCGCGTGGATAATCGCTGGGCGAGGAGATCAACTTGGCTACGGCGTCCTGCGATTTATGGCAGAACGAGCAGCGTAGCGCTTCCTCCGGCCCTGTGCGCGTCTTCATGGTGATGGCTCCCCCTGAAAGAGTTTAGTCCAATTCCTGAAATCCGGCTACGTACGGCGGGGCCGGGCTAAGTTCGGGGACGATCTATGATTTCGTCCACGATTCCGTATTCCTTGGCTTGCTCAGCGTTCATGATGAAGTCCCGCTCGACGTCGCGCTCGATGCGTTCGAGAGGCTGGCCGGTGTGGCGGGCGATGATGTTGTTGGTGATTTCGCGGATGCGAAGGATCTCGCGCGCATGAATGTCGATGTCGGTTGCCTGGCCGCTCAGGCCACCCATCGATGGCTGATGAATAAGAATGCGGGAATTGGGCAGGGCGAAGCGTTTTCCCTTGTTTCCGGCGAGAAGAAGGAACGCTCCCATGCTGGCGGCCTGGCCGATGCAGTAAGTAACGACGTTGTTCTTGATGAACTGCATGGTGTCGTAAATGGCGAGGCCTGCGGTGATGGATCCGCCTGGAGAATTGATGTAAAGAGAGACGTCTTTCTCGGGGTCCTCGCCCTGGAGGAAGAGCATCTGGGCAACGATGAGATTCGCGATCTGGTCGTCGATGGGGGTACCAAGAAAGATAATGTTGTCGCGCAGCAGACGGGAGTAGATGTCGTAGGCGCGCTCGCCCCGGCTCGTCTGCTCAACCACCATGGGAACCAATGCCATTACCTCGTTAGCTCCTAGCTTTCAGCTTTTGTCTTTCTGCTTTGTTGTTGCTGCTTCTGCTGTGTTTTCAAGGGTTCCAGCATCGGAGCCCCAAGTTCTTCGTCCATTTATGCGGGCAGGCGTTCATACAAAATGGAGGCGGTTTTGTCCCGTCTGAGCTGTTCCCTGATCCTAGCCAGTCCGCCGTCCTTGGTCAATCGTACTTTCAGGGCATCGAGGGGTTCGCGTGACTGGATAGATACTATCTGCAATTCCTTATCCAAATCCTCGTCACTGACCGTGATGTTTTCCTCACCCGCAATGCGATCGAGGAGGATATTTGTTTTGACTTCGGCCACGGCGCTGTCACGCTGGGCGGCGCGGAGGCGGGTGAAGTCGAGCTTGCGCATCTGTTCGGGCTGCATTCCCTGTGCGGCGAGGGCGCGCAGGCCACGCTCGAGACGCGTGTCAATCTGGTCCTGGACGAGCGACTCGGGAACGGGGAAGGTGAAGCGCTCGGCCATCGCGGCGAAGAGATGGTCCTTGGTTTCGGCCTCGACGCTGCGGCGTTTGCGGGCCTCGAGGTAATCGCGAACGCTTTTCTCGAGATCGGCGTAGCTCTCGTAGTGGCCGAGCTCTTTAGCGAAGTCGTCGTTCAGCTCGGGAAGAATGCGCTTCTTGATGGCCTTGACTTCGACATCGTAAGTGACGGTTTTGCCGGCCAGCTTGTTCTCGGCATAGTCGGCTGGATAGATGACTTCAAGCTTCAGCTCCTGGCCGGGCTTGGCGCCGCGGAGGGAGTTGGTGAAGGCCTCGACCGTGTCTTTGCCGCCAATTTCGACCAGGGTGTTTTCGCCCCCAATCGGTTCAGACTCAACGGGCTGGGATCCGGATTCGGTAGCGGCTTCAGGGGCGGCGTCGGTAGAGGCGTCGGCCGGGGTGGGCTGGATCTGGCCCTTGTAGGTGATCTCGGCCCAATCGCCGTCCTGGAGCGAACGGTCTTCTTCGACCGGCTCGATGGTGGCGCGGGAGTCGCGGAGATGCCCGAGCTCATGCTTGAACTCTTCTTCGGTGATTTCGACCGATGGCTTGTCGACCTTGACGTCCTTGTAGCCGTCGATGGAGAAAGCGGGGAGGATTTCGAAGACGGCCTTGGCGTGCAACGGGCCACCATCGTCGAGCGTAAGGTCGGTGACCTGGGGCTGGCCAACGGGCCTCAAGTTCAGCTCGTTGACACCTTTGTTGAAGCGCTCGGGAAGCAAGCTGTCGATGACTTCCTTGCGAATTTCAGCACCGAAGCGACGGCGGATGATGGATTCCGGCACCTTTCCGGCACGGAAACCGGGAATTTTGGCATATTTCCGATAGTTGGCGGCGACTTTGCGGAAAGCCGCGGCGACTTCGTCGGCGGGGACATCGATGACCAGTTCACGGGTGCAATCGGGGTTCAAAACCGGGCCGTGCTGATGGTCGTGAGTTGCTTCGGCGTGATCGTGTTCGTGCTCGGATTCAGCCGTTTCAGGTTTGCTTTCGAGGGTGCCGCTGGAACTCAAGATTGTACCTTCCGGGCGCGTTCGCCGATGTTGCGGCCACGGGCTGAAAATGAAGGAAATACAGCGCCGTTTGGCCGGTGGAATGCCTCTCTCAATGGTACGGGGGTTTCGAGGAAGGGTCAAACCGCGGAAAACAGGGAACAAGGGAGCGAGGGAGCAAGCGAACCAGCTATGAACGAAATCATGGAGCGGCCGGGGAACCGATGCGGAATCGGGTCAGCGCTCGGTGAGTTGGGGCTTGCGAACGTAGGGCAGAAATCGTGGATGGGCGGCGCCGCACTTGGCGTAGTTGGCGCGGGCTTCTTTGAGACTGAGCTGGCCGTTGACGGTTAGGCGGACGTCGGAGGCGTCTTCGTCTTCCTGACCGTCGTCCTCCCACCAGCAGACGGGACAAAGTTTGAGGGCGGCCGGGAAATCGAGAGTCTTGTTTCCGCAGCAGGGGCAACGGAACCGCACTTCGACCGCAGAACTCACACAAGGATGGACGGGAAAAGAGGGGTGCAGGATTACGAGAAGCAGCTCACAGTTCGTAGTTCGCAGTTCACAGCCGGCAGCGGGAGGGTCTGCGCGAACCGAGGGGTCAATCGGCTTCCTCTGCGTTCAAAGAAAGGCGTTCAGGCGCGGCCGGCGAATTCCCTGGTTTCGGTGTAGACCCTGACCTTCTCGCCCTCTTGAATGAAGAGAGGAACCTTGATCTCGAGGCCCGTCTCGAGGCGGGCGTGCTTGGTGACGTCGCCCGATGTGTTGCCGCGCGCTCCAGGCTCAGTGTACGCAACTTTGAGCTCGACCTGCGCGGGCAACTCCAAACCGATGGGGTTGCCGTTGAACTTGTGCAACTTAATCAGCGCGCCTTCGACCAGGAATTCCAGCGCATCTCCGACCATGCTCGGAGAGAGCGTGTGCGTATCGAAGGTCTCCTGGTCAAGAAAATGCGAGCCTTCTCCATCGCTGTAGAGGTAGGACGACTCGACAAGCTCCAAGTCCGGCTCCTTGAACTTTTCCTGGGCTTTGAAGGTCTTGTCGAAGACGGCACGAGTGAGCAGGTTGCGCATTTTGAGGCGGACGAGAGTTTGCCCGCCGCGGGCCGTGGGCGTGGAAATCTCGGCTTCAAGGCAGTAATAGGGCGTGCCTTCAAGCTCAAAGACCATCTTGCGTTTTACGGTGATTGCATCAATCAGTGCGGCCATGAATTGCTTAACCCTCTTCCGCTTCGCGCAGCTTGGCGATGACGGTGAAGTCTTCGAGCGTGGTGACGTCGCCCTTGATTTCGCCGTGGGTGGCGAGGTCGCGCAGCAGGCGGCGCATGATTTTGCCGCTGCGGGTTTTCGGCAACGCTTCGGTGAAGCGGATATCGTCGGGGCGAGCCAAGGCGCCGATTTCCTTCGTGACCCATTTGCGCAGCTCGTCTTTGAGCTCGTTCGTAGGTTGGTTGCCGGACTCGAGCGTGACAAATGCGGCGATGGCCTGGCCCTTGAGATCGTCGGGACGGCCAACGACCGCTGCTTCAGCAACTTTGGGGTGGGCAACAAGCGCGGACTCGACTTCCATGGTGCCGAGACGATGACCCGAAACGTTGATGACGTCGTCGACTCGGCCCATGAGCCAGAAGTAGCCGTCGGCGTCCTGGCGCGCGCCGTCGCCGGTGAAGTAGCAGCCGGGAACATCGGACCAGTAAGTCTTCTGAAAGCGCTCATTGTCGCCGTAGATCGTGCGGGCCATCGAAGGCCACGGCTTGCGTATCACAAGCAGGCCGCCGTGGCCGGCAGGGACAGATTCGAAGTGACCATTCGCATCGGGGCGCGTGACAACTTCAGGCTGGATGCCGAAGAAAGGACGCGTGGCCGAGCCGGGCTTGGTAGGGACCGCGCCGGGAATGGGCGCGATCATGATGGCGCCGGTTTCAGTCTGCCACCAGGTGTCGACGATGGGGCAGCGATTGCGGCCGACCTTCTCGCGATACCACATCCATGCTTCAGGATTGATTGGTTCTCCCACAGTTCCGAGGAGCCTGAGAGATCGGAGATCGAATTTGTCGACAAATTCACTGCCCCACTTGATGAAGGCGCGGATGGCGGTGGGGGCGGTGTAGAAGATGGTGACGCGATGATCATCGACGATCTTCCAGAAGCGCGAAAAGTCGGGAAAGTTGGGAGCGCCCTCGTACATGAGGACGGTGGCGCCGTTCTGGAGCGGCCCGTAGACGACATAGGAGTGGCCGGTGACCCAGCCGATGTCGGCCGTGCACCAATAGATGTCGTCGTCGTGAAGGTCGAAGACGTATTTGGCGGTGAGATAGGTTTGCACGGCGTAGCCGCCGGTAGTGTGGAGCAGGCCCTTCGGTTTTCCTGTCGATCCGGATGTGTAAAGGATGTAGAGCGGATCCTCGGAGTCCATGGGCTCAGCAGGACATTCAGGCGCGGCTTTCGCGACGAGGTCGTGCCACCAATGATCGCGGCCGGCAACCATGTTCACTGCGGAGCCGGTTCGCTTGTAGACCACGACGTGCTTCACGGTGGGGCAGGCGGGCATGGCCTCGTCGACGGTCGCCTTCAGCTTGATTTCGTTGCCGCGGCGGTAGCTTGTGTCCTGGGTGATGATGGCGACGCAGCCGCAGTCGGCAACGCGGTCGGCGATGGCGTTGGCGGCAAACCCGCCAAAGATGACGGAGTGGACGGCGCCGATGCGCGCGCAGGCGAGCAAAGCGATGGCGAGCTCGGGCGTCATGCCCATGTAAATGGCGACGCGATCGCCTTTCTTGATGCCGAGAGACTTGAAAGCACTGGCAAAACGCTGGACTTCAGCATGGAGCTCGGCGTAGGTGAGACGGCGAATCTCGCCGGGCTCGCCCTCCCAGATGAGCGCGGTTTTACTGGCGCGGGCCCCGAGCGCGTGCCGGTCGACACAGTTGTAGCTGAGATTCATTTTGCCGCCGACAAACCACTTGGCCCAGGGAAGATTCCACTCAAGAACTTTGTCCCAGGGCTTGAACCAATGCAGTTCCTTCGCTACTCCGGCCCAAAATTTTTCGGGATCTTCGATGGATTGCTTATAGAGAGCTTCGTATTCGTCGAGGCTCTTGATGTGGGCCTTGGCGCTGAACTCCGGAGGAGGAGGAAAGACGCGGTTTTCGCGCAGCGTGGAGTCGATATCCCGGTTGGCGACGGAAAAAGGCGTGGAAGACATGCAGGGTCCTTTAGTGGAGAGCGTTGGGAGTGCTATCCCACCCTTGGCGCAAGAACAACGTCACGCCAAGGATGGGGCACCCAGGATTTAGGAGCGGAAGAGGCCTCGGCTGAAACTTTATCGGGTGAGAGGCAAACAGAGCAAGTCGGCTGGTCAGCAAGCGAACAACTCGGCAGCAAGGATTCGATTATTTTGCGAACAGCCTCTTGACAGGGAAATCAACCGGCAATATATTTAGACAGCTTTCTAATTACATGATTGGCTAATTAACAATGAGCAGCAATGCGGCATTCAAGGCGCTCGCGGATCCAACCCGGCGGGAGATACTCGCCCTGCTGCGCCGGGGAGAGATGAAAGCCGGGGACCTGGCGGAACGGTTCGACATGAGCAAGCCCTCCATGTCGCATCACTTCGCGGTCCTCAAGGAGGCCGACCTGATCACCAGCCGTCGGGAAGGCCAGCAAATCTGGTACGGGCTGAATACCACGGTCGTGCAGGACTTGATGGCTTGGACGATGGACCTGCTCAAAGACGGGAATCACTCGAAAGGGAAAAGGTTATGACGCGAAAACTTCTCATCTTCGAATTGATGATGATTGCGGTGGCCATTATCGCGACGGTTCTGCTTTATCCGCACTTTCCGGCGCGCGTGGCCACGCATTGGGGCCTTAACGGCCAGCCCAACGGTTTTTCGCCCAAGGGCGCACTGTGGGTGCTCGGGCCCGGAGTCCTGATCCTCATCCTGGTTCTGGGCGCCGTGACGCCCTGGCTCTCGCCCCACCGCCTTGACGTTGATGCCTTCCGCTCCACATACAACTTCATCATGCTCGCCGTCTTCCTTATGATGGCGTATTGCTACGCGATTATCCTCTCGGCCGGAGCCGGTCTTCACATCGACATTGCGCACCTCGTGATCGGGGGCGCCTGCCTCCTCATCGCGGCAATCGGCAATGTGCTGAGCAAGGTGCGCCGCAATTTCTACATCGGCGTGCGCACGCCGTGGACACTCTCCAACGAGCGGGTGTGGTACGCGACGCACCGGTTTGCTGGCAAGTGCTTCGTGGTTGCGGGCCTGCTGGGACTGGCGATGGCCCTGGCCGGGGCGCAAATTGGGCCCATTGTCGTGATTCTGGCCGGTGCGCTGGCCCCAGTCATTTATTCGCTGGTTTTCTACAAGCGGCTCGAACACCGCGGGGAGTTATGACTCGGGGTCCAGGGGACCCCTCAGGCGGCGTTCACCAAGAGGGAACCTTGGCAGAAGCCTTAGCGGGGGGACCCAGAAAGAGCAAGTGATGGCGCGCAGGGACGGGCTTGCGCGTTTCTGCTAGGATGCTTCGCTCAAGAGGGGAATGACGATGAGAAGATTCATGATTCGTAGTTTGGCGCTGCTCGCAGGCCTGGTTTCGATGCTGGCTCCCGCGTGCCGGGCACAGGCACAACTGGCCGGAGACTGGCAGGGAACGCTGAACGCCGGGGGCGTCCAACTTCGGCTCGTCCTGCACGTAACGGCAGCCAAGGACGGAAGTATGACGGCAACACTCGATAGTGTGGACCAGGGCGCCTACGGGATTCCGGTGACCACGGTGACGCTCAAGGATTCCAAGTTCAGCCTGGTCGTCGATGCTGTACATGGAACGTACGACGGGACGGTCAACAAGGACGCGAGTGAGATTGACGGCACATGGTCGCAGGGCCAGCCGATCGATCTCAATTTCCACCGCTCCGCGACGCCTCTGCCGCCGCCGGCTCCGCCCAAACCCGCGCCACCGACTGATATCGATGGCACATGGACAGGCACCCTAAATCCCGGCACGACCGTGCTCCATGTGATCTTCAAAGTCGTCAACACGCAGGAGGGTCTGACGGCCCAGATGCAAGTCCCCGATCAAAGCCCGATCTGGATTCCGGCAACTTCAGTGACCCGGGTCGGCGCCACGTTGATTATCACCATGAATGGGATTGGAGCTACATTCGAGGGCGCGGTCAGCGGGGATCTGGGATTGATTGACGGCTCCTACACGCAAGGCAATGTCAAGCTTCCTCTGGTGCTGAAGCGAGCCCAGAATTAAGTTGAGTGGGCCGGGAGGTTGAAGCAGCAGAATCATAGGAAAGCACTGACGCAAGCAAGAAGCCCTGCTCATGGAGCAGGGCTTCTTGTTGAAACGTGTCGAGCAAATCGAGATTAGTGCGGCTTGGCAACTTCAGTGGCTGAAGAGATTTTGGCTTCGGCTTCGGAGATGACGCGGAGAGCCTCGTCGTAGGCTTCTTCGCTCTCGCCGGCTTCATTCCACATTTTCTGGCCGCGGTCGAGCTGCTGCTGGGCGCGCTGGATGTCGATCTCTTCGGGCTTGAGCGCGTCGGAGGCGAGGATGGTGACGCGGCCGGGCAGAACCTCCACGAATCCCCAACTGACGTTGTAGCGGGATTCGCCCTCGGGGCCGCACTTGTCCACGTCAGAGGCGCTCTCCGGCGCACAGTGCACAATGACGTCGCCTGCGCCCAGCTCGGCCATGAGCGGAGCGTGGCCAAAGAGCACTTCCATGTAGCCGGACTTCGAGGGCAGCTCGACCGCCGTGGCCGCATGCTCGAAAAGAGTGCGCTCGGGGGTGACGAGACGGACGCGGAGTTGGTTCGATTCTTCGGCCATTTGGAAAAGCTCCAAGCCTTTAGCTTTTAGCTATTAGCAATTAGCTTCATGTTGCGAATGCGAGCTAATGGCCAACAGCTAAGAGCTAACGGCCACCGTTCTTACACCGTTGCCTTCAGTTTCTCGGCGGTTTCGAGGACTTCCTCGATGCCGCCCATCATATAAAACGCCTGCTCGGGAACGTCATCGTGCTTGCCTTCGATAATCTCCTTGAATGCGCGGACCGTGTCGGCGATCTTGACGTACTTGCCGGGGATGCCCGTGAACGTTTCGGCCACATGGAACGGCTGCGAGAGGAATTTTTGCACCTTGCGCGCCCGGGCCACGGTGAGCTTGTCGTCTTCGGAGAGCTCATCGATGCCCAGAATGGCGATAATGTCCTGGAGATCCTTGTACCGCTGCAGAATGCGCTTCACGCCCTGCGCCACATCGTAGTGCTCGTCGCCGACGACGCGCGCGGTGAGAATGCGCGAAGTGGAGGCCAGCGGATCGACGGCGGGATAGATGCCGAGCTCCGACAGCGGACGGCTGAGCACGGTGGTGGCGTCGAGGTGAGCGAAGGTGGTGGCCGGCGCAGGGTCGGTGAGGTCGTCAGCCGGAACGTAGACCGCCTGGACGGATGTGACGGACCCTTTGCTCGTGGAAGTAATGCGCTCCTGCAGCTCACCCATTTCCGTGGCGAGGTTGGGCTGGTAGCCGACAGCCGAGGGCATGCGGCCGAGAAGCGTGGAAACCTCAGAGCCGGCTTGCGTGAAGCGGAAGATGTTGTCGATGAAGAGAAGCGTGTCGGCGCCTTCAACGTCACGGAAGTACTCGGCCACGGTGAGCGCGCTCAGGGCCACGCGGAGGCGGGCTCCCGGCGGCTCGGTCATCTGGCCGTAGACGAGGGCGCATTTCGAGTCCTGCCAATGGCCTGGCTTGATGACGCCGGACTCGGTCATTTCGAGCCAGAGGTCGTTGCCCTCGCGGGTGCGCTCGCCGACGCCGCCGAAGACGGAGAAGCCGCCGTGGTTCTTGGCGACATTGTTGATGAGTTCCATGATGACGACGGTCTTGCCAACGCCGGCGCCGCCGAAGAGGCCGATCTTTCCGCCCTTGAGGAAGGGCTGGATGAGGTCGATGACCTTGATGCCGGTCTCGAACATTTCCTCACTCGTGGATTGCTCGTCGAAGAGCGGCGCGGGGCGGTGAATGGGCATGCGCGTTTTTTCGCCGACGGGGCCGAGATTGTCGACTGGCTCGCCGATGACGTTGAGCACGCGGCCCAGCGTCTCCTTGCCTACGGGCATGCGGATGGGCCCGCCAAGGTCGATGGCATTCATGCCACGAACCATGCCGTCAGTGGCCTCCATGGCCACGGTGCGCACGCGGCCCTCGCCAAGGTGCTGCTGCACTTCGAGGATCACGTTGATGGGCGTGGGGACCGTGAAGCCGTCGCTGACGACGCGCAGCGCCTGATAGATGGGCGGCATGGTGGCTTCTTCGAATTGAACGTCTACGGCGGGGCCGGAGACCTGGATAACTTTGCCGATGTTTTCTGCCATAACTTTGCTTACCTAGAGCGCAGCTGCGCCGGAAACGATTTCGATGATCTCCTTGGTGATAGCGGCCTGGCGCACGCGGTTCATGTGCAACGTGAGGGCGTCGATCATGTCGGAGGCGTTGTTGGTAGCCGAATCCATCGCCGTCATGCGGGCCGCGTGTTCGGCGGCGACCGACTCGGTCATGGCGTGGAAGAGCACGGAAAAAATGTACTGCGGAAGTAGGCCGGCGAAGAGTTGCTCGGCGGGCTGCTCGTAGATATAGTCGACTTCGGCGGTGCCGAATTTCCTGGCTTCCTCGTCGGCCTCGGTGGTGTCGGCAGCCTCAATGTCGATGCCCGCCGAAAGGGCGGCTTCGGCTACGCGCTCCTTTTCTTCGGCGGAGGGCTCGGCGACACCGGTAATCTGAGGACTCTCAAGATCAATGAGCGGAAGCAGGCGCTCAACGACGAGGCGCTGCGCGATAACCGACTTGAACTCGTTGTAGACGAGGTAGGCGGCGTCAATCTCCTCGTGGATGTAGCGGGAGACGATCACATGCGCCAGACCCTGGACGCGTGAGGCTTCAAGCTTGACCAACAGGCCGGGATGATCGCCAGTGACTTCGACAGGACCTTGCCTTGGGCTGCGGACCTTGTGCAACTGCGTTAGGCTGCCGGCCGATTCACTGTCTCTCTGTACTGGCTCTTCGGTATAGCTAGCGGTCGGATAGCGGCGGCGCAACTGGTCGCGGCCTTTGCGGCCGATAGCCTCGATATCGATTTCCTTGTCGGGGTTGCCGGCGATGAACTGGTAGGCGGTCTTGAGAATGTTGGCGTTGAAAGCGCCGGCAAAACCCTTGTCACCGCTGATCACGATGAGCAAAACGCGCTTTTCCGGTCTCGTGAGGAAAAGCGCATTACAAAGATTCCCGGTTTTCTCGTCGTAGAGATCGACGCGGCGGCGGAGCGACTCAAGCACGCTGACGATCATGCGGGCGTAGGGACGAGCCGCGAGGGCACGCTCCTGCGCGCGGCGCAGCTTGGCGGCGGCGACCATCTTCATGGCCTTGGTGATCTGCCGCGTGTTTTTCACGCTGCGGATGCGACGCCGGAGATCGAGTACGTTGGCCATAGTTCAGTTCACAGTTCTTAGTTCGTAGTTCTTAGTTCGCGGTTCGTTGTTCTTCGTTCAAGCCGGATTGCTTTGAACTATGAACTACGAACTGTGAACTCTCCTTCATGCCTTTGCGGCGGCCGGCTCCTTCGCGGCCAGGTCCGCCTTGAAGTTTGCTGAATACTCCTTCAGAGCCGCATGCAGACGGCTGCGGAGATCGTCGTCAAGTGCCTTCTTTTGCGTGATGTCGGCGATGAGCGCCTGCTGCGAGTCGTCGATGTATTTGTAGAGGCCATCTTCGAAAGCGCGAATGTCGGAGACCTGAAAATCGTCGAGATAGCCCTGCGTGCCGGCAAAGAGAACCACCATCTGCTGCTGCCAGGTAAGCGGGTGGAACTGCGGCTGCTTGAGGAGCTCCGTGAGGCGGACGCCGCGGGCTAATTGTTTCTGCGTGAGCGGATCGAGGTCGGAGCCGAACTGCGCGAAGGCTGCGAGCTCGCGGTACTGCGCGAGGTCGAGCTTGAGCGTGGAACCTACCTGCTTGACGGCCTTGATGGCGGCCGAGAATCCGACGCGCGAAACGGAGAGGCCTACGTTGACGGCCGGGCGGACACCGGAGTTGAAGAGATCGGTTTCCAAAAAGATCTGGCCATCGGTGATGGAGATGACGTTGGTGGGAATGTAGGCGGAGACGTCGCCGGCCTGGGTTTCAATGACCGGCAATGCTGTGAGCGATCCACCGCCCCGCTTGTCGCTCATCTTGGACGAGCGCTCGAGGAGGCGGGAGTGGAGATAGAAGACGTCACCAGGGTACGCCTCGCGGCCCGGCGGGCGGCGCAGCAGGAGCGAGATTTCGCGATAGGCCATGGCGTGCTTGGAAAGATCGTCGTACATGACGAGGGCATGCTTGCCGCTGTCGCGGAAAAACTCGCCCATCGCGGTTGCCGCGTAGGGCGCGAGATAAAGCAGGGGCGCGGGCTCGGAAGCCGAAGCGGCGACGACGATTGTGTGGCCCATTGCGCCATGCTCGGTGAGCGTCTGCACAACCTGCGCGATGGAGGAGCGCTTCTGGCCGATGGCGCAGTAGATGCAGATGAGGTCGTTCTTGGCGTTGTTGATGATGGTGTCAAGCAGTACGGCGGTCTTGCCGGTCTGACGGTCGCCGATGATGAGCTCGCGCTGGCCTCGGCCGATGGGAATCATGGCGTCAATGGCTTTGAGGCCTGTGGCCATGGGCTCGCGCACGGGCTGGCGGTCGATGATGCCGGGGGCCAGTCGCTCGATGGGAAGGAATTCGGTGGTGGCGATGGGGCCCTTGTCGTCAATGGGCGCGCCGAGAGCGTTGACCACGCGGCCGATCATGGCGGTGCCGACGGGGACGGAGAGGATTTTGCCGGTGCGTTTGACCTCTTCGCCTTCCTTCAGCTCGGTGTAATCGCCGAGGACGACCGAACCCACCTGGTCCTCTTCAAGCGAGAGGGCGAGACCGGCGATGCCGTGCGGGAAGCTGAGCAACTCGCCAGCCATGACTTTGTCGAGGCCGTAGATGCGGGCGATGCCGTCACCGAGCGAGGTGATGGTGCCAACCTCGTCGACCTGGACCTTGGAGTCATAGTTCGCGATCTGCGCGCGAAGGAGTTGCGTGATTTCGTCTGCCTTGATTTGAGCCATTGTGCAGGTTCCTTGCAGTTCTTAGTTCATCGTTCTTAGTTCGCAGTTACGAGACTGCGAGGTTCCGGCTTCAGCCGGCAGTTAATGCATCTCTCAGGCGGTCGAGGCGGCCGCGTACGCTGCCGTCGAAGACCGTGGAGCCAATACGCACCACGGCGCCGCCGAGAATGGATGAGTCGAGTTTGAAACTGGGGTCGATTTTTGCGCCGGCAACCTTGATCAGTTCCGCGACCAGCGAACTGCGTTCGCCGGCGCTTAACTCGCGCGCGGTAACGATTTCGGCGGGGCGGATTCCCAACTGTTGCTGGAGAATGCTGCGATAAGCTGCCGCCACTTCGACGACGTGGCCGATGCGATCGTTCTGGATGAGCACGGCGATGAGGTTGCGCAGCTCCTTTTGCATACCGAGCGTCGCGTTGAGCTTGTCGAGAATGGCGATCTTCTGCGGCGCTGGGACAGCTGGATTCACAAAAAACGTGCGTAGCTCGACGCTGCCTTCCCAGGTGGCAAGAAAGTCAGAGAATCGGTGGTCGATGGCGGCGGTGTCGAGTCTGGCATCGGTTACGACGTCGGCGAAGGCTTCGGCATATCGAACAACAAAGGCAGGCATTTAGTTCTGGCCTCCATTGCCCGGCGCGTCGGCGGAAACACCGGCAACAAACTCGGCGATGAGAGCGCGATCGGTCTCGGGCGTGAGCGCGAGTTGTTTGGACGCCTGGTCGATGGCGAGATCAGCGGCGAAATCACGCAGGCCGCGGCGAATCTGGGCGGCAGCGACGCTGATTTCCTGCTCGGCCGCGGCGACAATACGGGTGCTTTCTTCGCTGAGTGCGGCCTTGATGCGCTTTTCGTCTTCCAGGCTGTCCTGCTCGACCTGCGCGCGGAATTTCTCCATCTCCTGGCCGAGGCCGGCGAGCTTGGCCTCGACAGCGCTGAGGCGGGACTGGGCGTCGGCGGTGGCCGCGCGCGCGGTCTGGAGATCCTGGCTCAAGGTCTGAGAGCGCTTGCGAATGATCCTGGGCATGATCCGGACAAGCGGAATGGCAATGGCGAAGAAGATGATGGCGAAGTTAATCGCCAGCAAAAGTGTAATCGTTGTTTCGAGGTTGAGATGCAGCATGCGGGCCAGCGATTGCACCACGGGCGCATGCAGAAGTTCCTGTTCCTGCTCTGCTTCTTCCTTGTGAGGCGGAGTGCCGGCTGAGTCCGAAGAGGGTGCGCTGGCGGCTGTTGAATTGGCTGGAGCGGCGTTCGACGCCTGAGCGGAGGCGCGGAAAGGCACGAGGGCCAGCGCGGCGGCAAAGACCGCGAAAAGGAAGAAGGTGGAGATTCGCATTCTCTGAAGGGGATTTCTCCAAACGCAGTTTCTCAATGGGAACCCCCGGCAGTTGCAGGCAGAACGGCGCGGACAGCGAGGCCGGCAAGATCGGCAGCGGCGGACTGGATCGTTTTGCGGGCAGAGTCGGCTTCGGCGTCGAACTCAGCCTTGGCCTGACGGACCTTTTCGCCGGCTGCCTTGCGGGCGGTGTCGAGGGCCGTGTCGCGCTCAGCGTTCCACTGCTTAACGCGCTGCTCGCGGAGCTTGTAGGCGTCGGCTCGGGCGAGGCGGAGGCGCTCAGCATACTCGGCGGTCTTGGCTTCAGCCTCATCAACCGCTTTGCGGGCATCCTCCATAGCGCCCTCGGTGAGAGCGCGGCGCTTGGCAAGCATGGCCGTAAGCGGGCCTTGCACCAGGAATTGATAGGCGATGACCAGCACGATGAACAGCGCTGCCGTCGGCATGGCGCCAATCAGATACTTTTCGATTGCTTGAAGGATGTCTTGCATGGAGGTACTGAAGTGCTGGCCCTCTTCACTGACAATTTTCGCATGTGGAACCCCTTTTTGTATCAGGGGCAAGCGAGCAAGTCAACGCGAGGAGGGCCGCCGAAACCGCATTCTGTGACACGAGTCACGAAACGGGAATTTCACATAAAAAAGGGCTTGCTATTGCCCAAAACAGTCCTACACTGGAATTACCACCTAGACCCGGTCCAGGGTCCAGCGGGCACCCGGTTTCGGGATATCCTTCCACTCCCGAGGCCGGTGGCCCGCCTCTTACTTTCTGGGGGCTTTCCCGATCCGGACTTCTGCGATTGAGGCAATCGGCACCCTCGCTTTCGTCCTGCTGAATTCCTTCGGCAAGAAAAACGCAAAGCAAGCCGTTCATTCTTTGAGAATCTTTGACAGTTTAGTTCTCACGGGGCATTTCCAGTTTGAGCCGGTGGTTTTTTTGATCGATGGAAACCACCATGCGGTTGACGATGCCCCCCATATTTACGTATCCAAGCGCGTCACTAATGAAGAGTGTGCGATGATGGACGGCAAGATCGCCGATGGTCAGGTCTCCGTCCAGCGTCGCTATCGAATAGCTATAGCTATGGCCCAAAATATCGCTCACCGTTCCCTTCCCCTCCTGACGATTCAATAGTTTGAGTTGCGGGGCAAGCTGCGTGGGAATGGAGACATCGGCGCCGGTGCCCCGCGCGCCTGAATCCAGCTTGGCCTGGACGGGAATGCCGCCAAGAACGACCGGAACGATCGGGTGTAGGTGCTCATCCGTATAGGCCAGCACCTGCTTTCCGTCCGCCTCCGGCAGGTCTTCATCCGCGACCGACAATCTGTCGCCTGGATAATCGAGCTTGAGCACTACGTCTTTGAACAGGCCCATGCCCAGCGTGCCCTGTCCGTCCTTGACCAGGGGGGAGCTGTTCCCGTAACCGATGCCGATGGCGTGATGGAATGGGTGTCCAGCCAACTGGAGCGTATCGATCCGCAGAACGTCCACGGGCGGACCGCTTTCACGACCACCGAAGTCGTGCATATGCGTTTGAGAGGTCATAGGCAAATTCAATTGGTGAGCCAGTTGCGGATCGATCAGAAACGCCGGTGACGATCCGGTATCCAGGCCGAAGCGATAGGGGCCTCGCCCGTTGATGCTCACCTCGACCCCTCCCTTGAAGGGAACGCCCTGAGAATCTTCCAATTTTGCTGTTGGAGTTGGCATAGGCGTCAGTAGCCCTTGAGCACGCAACCATGCTTCCAGCAGGCCGGGCCACTGATCGAGCACGGGATCGCCTTTGCCGAGGCCGCTTCCGTGAGAGCCGTTGGGGAAGACGTGCAGCTCCGAGGGAACTCCGGCTTTGAGCAGCTCCTGATAGAACTCGACACTCACTGCCGGCGAGACCGTCCTGTCGGCAAAGGTCTGGTAGATGAAGGTCGGCGGCGTGTCTTTCGTGACGAACAGAATCGGATCGTACTTCGCGCGGAGCGCATCGCACTGGTCCATGAGGTTGAGGATCTTGCAGTAACTCAGGAACGTGGTGTCCTTGGTGATGGCGTCGAGCCAGGGATAGCCAAGGACGAGATAGTCGGGTCTGCTTGATGCGCGGTCGATCGGATCCTCAGCATCGGGGTTGCCGGGAACAAATTGAGTTCCGGCGAGTGCGGCGAGGTGGCCTCCTGCGGAGAAACCAATCACGACGATGCGATTGGGATTGATATGGTAATCCGCAGCGCGGGCGCGGATTGTCTGGATGGCGCGACGCGCATCGAGAAGCGGGACCGGCAGCAGGTAACCCTGCGAGCTGAGGCGGTAGCTGAGGATGAAGGCGTGGAATCCGCGCGCCGTGAACCAGTCGGCCACTTCTCGGCCTTCGAGGTCGGCGGCGAGGTGAAGGTATGCGCCACCGGGAAAGATGATGACGGCCGAACCGTTATCGGTCCCCTGCCGAGGCCCGAGGATGGTGAGCGCGGGCGTGTCGCTGCACGGTTCACTCTTCGTTGCGGGCGATGTCACAACTCCCGGCGTCTTAGCTCCCGGCGGAGTTCCGGGCCAGAGGCGGATGGTCTGGATGCCGAGGAAGTTGTTGTCGGTACCGACAGTGGCGCAATTGGCCAACTGCGCGTGGGCTGCAGGGATGGCCGCCAATGCCAGGATCGGGGCGGCGATGAGGAATGCAAAGAGTTGCTTCATGGAAACCTCGGAGCGATTCGCGAGAAGTATAAGGCCGGGACCAAGGGACCGAGGGAACAAGGGAGCGGGGATAAGAGATCAGAGAACGGAGATCAGGCGCGGAGGACTCTTCTTCATCGCGAAGACTTTGCGAAAAAGTTTATCGATAAGTTAATAGTTGTTTGTTGATTGGTAAACATCCAAGCTATTGATTCTGTTGATCAACGTGACTTAAGTACTGGAAAAGTGAACCTAAATCAGGGCAATTTTCAAAAAAATTTCCGCGCGGCGATTTGCGCGACAGGCCCGCAGAGGCGGTGTGACGAGGGTTGACGATGGCCCCGTATTGAGGCCCGGAAACAGAATCCTGATTCAGCGCCATGAAACGAGTATGCGCCGAAAGCGGGAAATGATCGGCAAACTTGCGGAAAAAAGTGAAGAAGTGAGTAAGTGAAAAGGAATGAGTGAATTGGAGGGTACGCGAGCGAACGAATTTAAGCAGAGAGGGATTGACAAGAAAACGGGGACCGCGGCGAGTCGCCTGCTTCGCTCACAGCCAGATCGCGGAGTGGCCGGGGCAGAGGCTGGCGGCCTGGACGCAGAGTGTTTCGGCCAGCTCGGCGCCATAGCGGGCGAGATAGTACGCTCCGCCGTGAACGCGCTCCTGAAGAACTCCGCCGGGGTAAAGCGCGTTGAAGATGGAGTTGGCGTGGCGGGTGAGAGTGCTCTCGCGCTGGAGCTGGAAGTTGGCGGCGAGAGTGCGCAGGCGGTTCATCTGGTAGCGCATCTTTCCGGCGGCGGTATCGGCCGATTGGCCGAGGCCCTTGTCCTGCGACTGTAACCATTCGACGAGGGTGTTTAATTCGGCGTCGAGGGCGTTGCCTGCCGCGGCTAGTTTCTGTTTCGTCTCAATGGGCATGGATCGGGCGGCGAGGCGCAGAGCGAGCGTGGAGGCATTCTCCTCGGCAAATACCTGCTCGATGGAGAGATCGTGTTTGCGCAGTAGCTCGGCAATGGACGGCTCGATGAGGGTGGCGGAGAAACGCGCGATGGGCGGGGTTTGGCGGCCGAGAATGCGCTCGAAGAGAACGGTAGACTGCGCGAGGTAGGCGATCTCGGCGGGCCCGCCAACCTGCGCCGTTGTCCCAAACAGAAAATCCTGAAAGACAGGGCGAAGGAGTGCCGCAGGCGAGATGCGCTCGGGCTCAGCCGAGAGGATTCCGAGGAGATCGGATGTGGAGTAGGCCTGCTCTCCTGCGTGCCAGAGGCCCTTTGGCTCGGCGGCCGAGGGCGCGGTGCGACGAAGCGCGGTGCGTGCGCCGGATTCTTCATCGATGAGGAACAAGAGGCTCGACTGCGGAGCGACGGCGACCTGAACGTGATAGCCCGCGGCTTCAAGGGCCAAGCCGCGCTCAGTGAGTGCGGTGTGAAACTCGTCGGCGCGCTCGATGGCGGCGCGGAGGACGGGCGCGCCGAGGCGATGGAAGTCGCGGCCGGCGGCGTCGACGATGAGAAGGCCCTGCGCGGCGAAGAGTGTGGCGTAGAGATCGCCAAAGGCCTGCGCGAAGGTGCGGCCCGGCCTGTAGGCAGCGACGAGCGCGTTTGTGGTTTCGGACGGCCCGAGGAGCTCGGCAGCGCGTTCGACAAGGGGCGTGACGGATTCGTCGAAGATGATGCGGCCGGCGGGAATTGCGGATTCGGGAGCTTTGTCGTAGGTGAGCGTGGCTAGCTCGCGGCCGGCGGGAAAGGTGACGTGATCGACTTCGGCGAAATCGTGATCTTCACTTGCGAGCCAGAAGATGGCGACGTGGGGATGGCCCGCGGCAGTGGACTTGCGAGCGCGAGCGATCGCGGTGGCGGATTTGAGTGGAGAATAAAGAGGGCCACCGAAGAGACCCACCTGCTGGCCGGTGAGGATGGCGCCGGCGCCCTGGGCGAGTGCAGCCAGCGAATCTTCCGCAGTGGAGGAACGGTTTTGTTCGGCCAAGAGATGGACGAGCTCAGGCCAGTGTGCGGGTCGCGGCGGAGGTGCTTGCGCGATTTCATCCAAGGGCAAAAAGGAACGGAGCGCGCCGGCACAAAGGTCGAGAAAGAGGCGGCTCTGGCCCGGCATGAGAGTTACTGGATAACAATCGGCTTTCAAGGATTCGTTCACACGTGGCTCGTTTGGATGGGGTAAAAGCACTGGCGCGGAATTTTGAATTTGGTGCTGTGTTAAGGATGCCACGGCGGGGCGGGGCGATGCAGGAATGCGTCCTCTGCGACGGCGCTGCGACGCGGAAACGCTGCAACGTTCTTATCAATCTTTAGCAGCTAACGCGCTTTAGCAGCTAACGCGCGGCAAATGGCTTGCCACGCAGGGATGTGTAGATGCTATCGATAACGCTGAGGCTATTCATATTCGGCACTTCACCAACGGTCGTGGGATCGCCAATATACAGTGTCTTGCGGCCCGCAACAGTAAACGCCGGCCAAGGGGGAAGCCCCGGCCCGTTTGGATTACCAGACTTTGCGAAGTTGACCCAGTAGCTGGACATTTCCTGAGCCACTCTCCGATCTGCTTTGCTCCAGCGCCAAGGCTCCTGGTCCAGATGGTCGAAGACGTACCAAAGCTCCGCGAAGTGGCTCGCGCCCCAGCCCTCATACACCGAACCGGGCGGGAAGGGTGGTTGTTGTCGAAACGAGTAGAAATAGACAGGCATATGCCCGCTTGTGGCTTGCAGCCGCGCCCACGCCCACATGTCCCAACCAAAACGAAGATCCCGCTCCAAGTCAAGCCGGGCCTGCCGCGCCTCTTCGTCAGTCGAATGGGGATAGGCCGCGAAAAGAGGAGCCGGAAGCTGACCAAAACTGTGCTGAATATCGCTGTCGAAGGTGGCGGCTTTTACATGGCTGACATCCGTCAACGACCGCGCTTCCTCGGCGTTTGAACCTACAAGGAGCGGGACATCAAGTTGCTGCCCCGAAGCGAACGCGTTGTACGGAGAAATGGGAAGCACATACGGTTCGAGGACGGGGTGAACAATGTCGCCTGGATTGCCGGTGAGCCGGGCAGCCGGCAGCTGACGCAGCTCTCGAAGCGATGTTGCACCCAGCGAGTTTTCGTACTTCTCGCCGTCGCGTTCTGCGTTGGCTAGCGCGTATTTTGGCGCGAGTTCGAACGGTTCAAACAAGCCGCCGCTCTCTGCGATGGCACGTTGAAATAATCCCTCGGTCAGTGGCGAGGCCATCAGGATGCTCACCGAAATTGCTCCCGAGGATTGACCGGCAATGGTTACGTTGTTCGGGTTACCGCCAAATGCCGCAATATTCCTCTGAATCCACTCGAGCGCGGCAATCTGGTCCATCAAGCCGTAGTTGCCGGATGAGTGGTGCGGCGACTCTTTTGTCAGCTCCGGGAGCGCAAGAAAGCCGAGCGGGCCGAGTCGATACGCGATCGTCACAACAACTACGCCTTTATGCGCGAGCCTGTCTCCCCAGTACAAAGGCATCGAGGCCGCTCCGTTGGTGTAACCCCCGCCGTGGATCCAAACGATCACCGGCAAACGTTCCTTCGAGTTCTTCACCGGTGTCCAGATGTTCAGGTAGAGACAGTCCTCGCTGACGGCCGCTGGTGTCTCGCCGGGCATCGACACGCCGGTTTGCATACACGCCGGGGCAAACGCGTCCGCCTTCCGCGTCCCCGTCCAGGGTGCGACAGGGACCGGGGGCTGCCAACGCAAGTCACCCAAGGGAGGAGCCGCGAATGGGACGCCTCTGTATACACTCAAGCCGCCCTCGCGTATCCCGGATATTGCACCGAAAGTCGTCGAGGCTATAGGGATTTGGCCCGATGCGATGGAGGAGGTTGTTAGAACGACGGCAAGAAGGCCTGTGCCGATTGATAGCCTAGTGATTGAATTCAACGTAACGAGCCTCCCGGCCGCAGGATTGCATGCAATAACCCTGATGTCCTGCTGAGCGATACGGCTTGCAGTCAAGGATTGTTCCTACAGACGGCGCAATTCGAGAAAGAACATTTGATTGGCCGACGCTTGCGCCTCGTGTTTGTGACAAAGGATTGGATTGGCAGGGCCGGATTATGGCGGTGCGTATACTCGTGATGAATTGTGCTCAACGAATGTTCGCGACGAAAAGGGGATGAAATGGCGTCGAAATCGACGGGGAAAGCGAAGAAGGTGAAGGCGGGGAAGATCGCGAAGGCCGCGGTGATCGAGCGGGCCACGATCTTGAGTTCGGAGGTGGTGTACCAGTGTTCGCAGTTCCGCGTGCTGCACGACAAGTTGATTGAGCCGGATGGAAAGCGGAACGAGCGGGACGTGATTCGCCACAACGGGAGCGTGGTGATTCTGGCGATCGACAACTCGAAAAGCAAGAAGAATCCGTGGATCGTGATGGAGCGGCAATACCGGTACGCTGCGAATCAGTACCTTTGGGAACTGCCGGCGGGCAAGCAGGAGCCGGGCGAGGATGCGCTGGAGGGAGCCAAGCGGGAGCTGGCCGAGGAGACCGGATACAGGGCGAAGAAGTGGCGGCCGCTGGTTGAGTACTATGCCAGCCCGGGCTTTGTGGGCGAAGTGATGAAGGTTTTCCTTGCCGAGGGGCTCGAACCCGGCGCGGCCCATCCGGAAGAGGACGAGCAGATCGAGCTCAGGCTGGTAAAGCTCAGGGACGTTCTGAAGGCGATCGAAAAAGGCGCGATTCTGGACGGTAAAACGCTGAGCAGCGTGCTTTTATACGACCGAATCAAGGGCCGCCGAGGGAAGAAGTAGCAGGAAAAGCCGGCCATTCTCAGCAAAATGAGTCCCCGCAAATACCCATCGCCGCGTGTTCAGGCGGGGCTTCGGTGGGTTTCATTTTGTGGAACAAACGAAATCGAATCAACCTTTCGCGTCTTTTTGGCGTCTTAATAAGTATCGGTGGGACTTCCCTCTCATGGCCCGCCGTATTCCACAAAAAGAAAGAAGGCAGGAAGCTGTGGCTCAGTACAAAGGAAAGGTCAAGTGGTTTAACAACGCCAAGGGCTACGGATTCATCGGACGCGAAGACGGGCCGGATGTATTCGTCCATTACTCGGCAATCCAGTTGGACGGGTACAAAACGCTCAAAGAAGGCGACGAGGTCGAATTTGACATCGTTGAAGGACAGAAAGGCCCGCAGGCGGACGCCGTCATCCGCAATCGGGATAGTGCAAGCGCCCACAACGCCGCCTAGGCGTGGGTAGGGCTCCCGGGCGTATCCGCAAGACCGCCGCCCGGCGGTAAAGGGTGAGTTGTGCCCGTTACGCGCCTCCCAATCACACAGAATTGACAGCCGTCCCTTTCCGGGGACCACGAAGTTGCCGCGGTTTCACGCGCCGAAGTGTTTGCAGTGGCCCGGAAGGCCGCGAATGCTCCATACTGCTGGCGGAGCCAATCCATGGACAACAAAACAATGGCGCGGCTGTTGGCGGAGACAGCCGACCTAATGGAGATTGACGGGGCGGATAGCTTCCGCATCCGGAGCTACCGCCGCGCGGCGGATGCCGCCGAGCAGACGACGGTTGATTTGGTGGAGGCGGCGAACGATACGGCGCGGCTGCTCGCGATCGACGGAATCGGCAAGAGTATGGCGGCACACCTTCAGTCCATTGCCGCGACGGGAACGCTGCCGCTGCGCGAGGAGCTGCTGACCAAGTACGGGGCGGGCGTGCTGGAGCTGCTGAAGCTGCCGGGGATGGGGCCAAAGACTGTGGCGCTGCTGTGGGATGCGGGCGTGATCAGCGGCGCCAACAAGGACAGCGTGGGGCAGCTCGCGGAAGCGATCGCGGCGGGACGGCTGAAGGGCCTTCCGCGGATGGGCACGAAGCAGATCGAGAAGCTGCAAAAAGGGATCGAGGACTACAAGCGAAGCGTGGGGCGGTTCCGTATCGACGTGGCCGAGGAAGAGGCGGAGAGGATCGCGGCCTACCTGCTGAAACTCAAAGGGATTAAGAGAGTGACGCCGGCTGGATCGCTGCGCAGGGGGCGAGAGACCGAGGGCGATTTGGATTTGCTTGCAACGGGTCCGGCATGTGAGCCGGGAAAGACGCAGGCGGCAGTGGAGCACGTGGCCGCGTATCCCGGGATTCACGACATGATCGCCAAAGGCGAAAACAAGGTGAGCTTTCACGTGGACCAAGGCTTGCAGGTGGACGTGAGGCTGCTGCCCGAGGCGAGCTACGGCGCCGCGCTACAGTATTTCACCGGCTCAAAGGCACACAATGTGACGCTGCGGCAGCGTGCGCTGAAGATGGGCTACACGTTGAATGAGTGGGCGCTGGCGCGGCTTGACGACGGATCGACCGTGGCGGCCAAGACAGAGGAGGCGATCTACTCCGCGCTGGGGATGGACTGGATGCCGCCAGAGATGCGCGAGAACCTGGGCGAGATCGACTTGGCCGCTGAGCACGATCTGCCTCGCGTGGTCTCGCTCGGCGAGATTCGTGGCGATGTACACATGCATACGACCGCCAGCGACGGGCGCAACTCAATCGGAGAGATGGCCGAGGCGGCGCTGGCTTGCGGGTACGGGTATATCGCGATTACCGACCACTCGAAGTTTCTTGGCGTCACGAACGGCCTCGACGAAAAACGCGCGCTTGAACAGATCAAGCAGGTGCGCGCGGTTGACCGCGCGATGAAGGGGAAGATCCGCGTGTACACGGGCATTGAAGTGGACATCTTGGCGGACGGAGCACTCGCGCTGGACGATGAGGTGCTGGCGCAGATGGATGTGGTGATCGCCAGCGTACATTCGCGGTTTGAACAAAGCCGCGAGGAGATGACAGCGCGCGTGCTGAAGGCGATTGAGAATCCAACCGTGCGGATTCTGGGGCATCCAACGGGACGGCTGCTGTTGCGCAGGGAGCCATTCGCGCTGGATCTGCCGGCAGTTCTGAAGCGCGCGGCAGAGCTGGGCGTGGCCATGGAACACAATGCCGCGCCGGAGCGGCTGGACCTGAACGACCACGATCTGCGGCTGGCCAAAGAGCTGGGCTGCAAGATCGTCATGTCGTCGGACTCGCACGACAGCCGCAATCTGGGAAAGATGGGCTATGGCGCGAAGCAGTTGCGACGAGCCTGGCTCACGGCTGAGGATGTGCTGAATACGCGGGAGGCAGAGGGATTTCTGAGGGGGTTGCGGGCGAGGCCGTGAGGGGCTGGAAGCCGCTGTTGCGCGGCTTGACCCCCGTCCCCCAAAGGTCACCAGTCTTGAGCACAAAAGGATTGTGGCGGAACCTGGAGAAGCTTGGCTAATTGTGATCGATTGGGATTAACATTATCCCCAACGAGGTATGGCCGCCATGAGCTTGCTACAACAAGATGCAGCGGGAGTGGACGACGCCGCGCTGGGCGAAGAGTTGACCAAAGGGTCCAGTCACGTGGTGTGGGCGACCATCGCAGCGACCGTTGTGGTGAGCATCGCCATTGGGACTTACGTGTTCATGGAGCGGACACCGCCCATCGCGTCGGGAGAGATCGTAGCGGTTTGGGCGCATCCGCAACACACGGAGACATCGGGGCTTGATGCCAGCGGGGCGCCAATGGCCAAAGAGGAAGTGGACCAGGTGATGGTCTTCACCCAGGTGAAGCTCACGAACCATACCAACCACCCGCTCTACCTGGCGAATGTGCTCACCAATGCCACGCTCGCCGACGGCATTCACTCGAGCTACGCGGCCAACACAGGCGACTACGAGCGGATCTTCATTGCCTATCCGAATATTCCCGTGCCGCACAACGCTCCTCTATCGCCGCTGGACACGACGATTAACCCAGGGCAGACGGTTGAGGGCACATTTGTTTCGGCTTTCAAGATGACGAAACAGGATTGGGACGCGCGCAAGAAGCTCGACTACACCTTCAGTTTCCGTTACCAGCCAGCCCTAACGGTCGCGCCCCAGGTTGCGATCACTGAACAGTAGGCGGAACGGGCGCGCCCTTCGGCGTGGAGAGATAGCCCGCAACTTCATTTCTTGAATTGATGTTGTTGACCACGATCTCGTAAAGCGCCTGGTCCTTGCCGCTGTAGAACTGCAAGGGCTCGTTCACGTTGCGATCCTTCTTCTCGTACACTTTGTCGTCGGCATAGATGTCGAGCGTGAACTTGTTGTGCCTGGCGTCGGTCCTTTTCAATTCGAGCGAAACCGTGCCCACCGGCTTTTTCTGGCCCCTATCGAGCGAGAATTCATAGAAGTTGCGATCGCCTTTGTGCTCGAGCTGGACCAGCTCGTCGTGATTGCGGGCAATGATGCTGTTGGTACCGCTTAGATCTCCCTTTACCGACTGGAGCTCGCTGTTCGTGTTGGCCAAGTCGCCCTGCGTCTTGGTCAGGTCGGTTTTGACGCCACCCACATCCGTCTTCACGTTCGTCAGGTCGGTCGAAATTCCGTTGACCTGCTGCGCCGTCTGCTTCTCGGCGGTTTCATCCGCCTCCTCGCGCTGGACGATGGCTTGCGCGCGCTCGTCCAATTCTTTCTGCGTCAGGCCGACGGATTTACCGAGCTCGTCGGTGGCCACTTTCAAGCGGGCATTGGTCTCGCGCAGCTCGGCGGCCATTTGTGTGTCCTGCTGCTTGGAATCGGCCAGCTCTGCCTGTGCGGTGCTCAGCTTGCTGGTCAGGGTGAAGCACCAAACCAGGCTTCCAACAGCGGCCAGCAATGCGATGGCGATTGCCGCCAACAGAGCGCCGGAGTAAGTTCGGGGAGCTTCTTCAATTTCACTCATGTTTTACCTTTCGTCGACGGGCATTCTGTGTGGAGCGGATTTTGCCCGGAGTCATGATGGCATCTAGTCCGGTTAGACGCCGCATAAAGGGGAAATTGTCTCAGTCGATCCGGAAATCCCCATGATTCACCATGTTACTGATTGGACTGCCCCGGTAGAAGCCGGGTTTTCCAATCTATTCCCTCGGTGAATCTACAGGATAAATCGGATGGTTGAGGGATGAGTGCGCTTTCGGGCACATCGGTAACATCGCCCGGACGGCGGCAGCTGCCGTCCCACCTTCCGTGACAAGGATGGAACGGCTACGTTATAAACATCTTTACTGCATATTTCGGCGCCGGGCGGGTGCTGAGCGGCCCGGAACTCCACTACACCGTCCAAACTGCCATCGAAATAAAGGGAGAAGCAAAGGCTATGTCGACTGCTGTCGCAGGAAAGGGCCTGGAAGGAATCGTCGCCGCGAACTCCGGCATCTGCTGGATCGACGGAGAAGCGGGCATCCTCTCCTACCGCGGCATCGACATTCACGAGCTGGCGGAGCACTCGACTTTCGAAGAATGCACCTACCTTTTGTGGAACGGACTGCTGCCGAATGCGCTGGCATTGCGCGAGTTCCAGGCGCAACTGGCGCTGGCGCGGTCACTGGATCAGCGCGTGATCGACATGCTGCGCAGCTTTCCCACGTCGGCCACTCCCATGGAGGTGCTGCGGACGACGGTTTCGGCACTGAGCTTTTACGACGCCGACGAAAAAGACAATTCGCACGACGCAAACGTACGCAAGGCATACAACCTGACCGCGCAGATTGCGATGATTGTGGCGATTTACGACAGGCTGCGCAAGGGCAAGGAGATTGTGCCGCCCGATCGCTCGCTCACGCACGCTGGGAATTTCCTGTGGATGCTGAACGGGGAAAAGCCCTCAGAGACGGCCACTCGAACTTTGGATATCGCACTTATTCTTCATGCCGACCACGAACTGAACGCCTCCACTTTCGCAGCCCGCGTCATCGCCGCAACCCTCTCCGACATCCACTCCGCAATTACCGGCGCCATTGGCGCGCTGAAGGGCCCACTGCACGGCGGCGCCAACGAAGGCGTGATGCGGCTGCTGCTGACGATCGACAAGCAGGGCGCCGATCCGGTGGAGTACGTGAGGAACATGCTGGCGGCGAAGCAGAAGATTTCGGGATTCGGGCACCGCGTGTACAAAACGGAAGACCCGCGGGCCACGCACCTGCGCAAGATGAGCGAGCAACTGGGCAAGGATTCGGGCCAGCCCAAGTGGTTTGAGATGTCGCGGGCAATCGAGCTCTACATTAATCAGGACAAGAAGCTGAACGCCAACGTGGATTTCTATTCCGCTTCGACGTATGCCACGCTGGGCATCGATATCGATCTCTACACGCCAATCTTTGCGGTTAGCCGCATTGCGGGATGGGCCGCGCACGTGATCGAGCAGCTGGACGACAACCGCCTGATCCGGCCGCGTGCCGAGTACATTGGGCCGGTGTATCCTTCACCGTGGATTCCCCTGGAAGAGCGTCTGTAAGAAGAGGCGCGGCCGTTGAAGGTTAGTGGCCCCTTGTCCCGTCCTTTACGCTTTTTTTAGGGAAGGAGCGCGAGACTGGGAGCAGCCCTTAGGGAGAGTCCCGTTCATGGCGGGCTACCCGTGCCGTCGTGCCCAAAGGGCGGGGACTTGCGCCCCAGCGAGAAAATCACACGAACTCCGGAGGTCGATCCCAGTGAATCCAGGACCTATGCAGGCTCTGCATCTGAAGTTCAGGCAAAAAGCGCTCTTCCCCGGAATGGTGGGTCCGCTGCGGGTTGCGTTTGCCATTGTTTGGTTAGCTTTTGCCGTCAAGCCTTGCTTGGCGCAGCAGATGGATCCCGTGCGCGGACCGCTGGAATTGCAGGCGCCGGGACCATTTTACGAAGGCTCGAAAGGTGGGGGCACGTATGGGTATTCCATCAAGTCTGATTTTGGACGGGTCAGATCGTGGACCTATACCGATGGAGAGACGCTGAAGGGAAAGTGCACCTGGGTGACCGCGTCCCTTGCGGACGCGTCGTCGGATGCATCGGGGCCCGCAAACACGGAGATCAATTCGCCTCAGCAGAATCTGGCCGGTGTCTGGGATCTGGTCAATGGTCCGGGGTACTACGCCTCCCATGTTGCAGGCAACAAGATCCTGCACGGAACCTTCACCGGAGACAAGGGAACCACTCTTCAGGTTGAATCGCTGGACAACTACGCTGCAGTTGGCGTGGACAATCGAGGCAATTCTTACAAGATTGTGTGGTAGCAAGCGAAGCCGGGGCGGTCCCAGTAAAGGCACTCCAAACTATCGAGCCGATTTGGCAATTGCGCCGGTCAGCCAGTCGAGGGCCGCACCCTCGTCTTCAATCTCAATGCGAAGTTTGACGGTTTGAAGCGATATGTCCGCGGGTAGGGCCTGCGCGAGCGCGCCAATTCGGATGCGGTCTTTTTCCGTGGTCAGGAGGGTCGAGGCTCCGGCGGCGCGGGCAGCGGATTCGATGCGAGCGAGGTCGGCAGCGGAATAGCTGTGGTGGTCGGCGAAGGTGGTCCGGGCGGCCAGCTTTACACCCGAGGATTCGAGACCCTCAAAAAACTGATCGGGGCGCGCGATGCCGCAAAAGGCGGAGACAGGGCCGTCGAGTTGGGGGACTTCCATGCGGCGGCGGATGCGCCAGACAGTTCCCTGCCAGCCCATGGATTTAAGTTCAGCTTCAACTTCGGGCTCGTCCGCCGGGATTGCGATCACCTGAGCGCGCAACGCCGCACGCAATGGCTCGCGAAGATTGCCTGCGGGAAGAAGATGGTCGCTCAAGTCGCGGCGGCTGAGGAGCAGAATGTCGATGTCGCGGGCGAGCTGGCGATGCTGAAAGCCATCATCCAATATGTGAGCTTTGGGTCTGAGGCTATTTTCGGCATTTTGCGGCGCTTCAGCCGTTGCTTCCGCAAGCAGGCCGGCTTCGTACCGTTCGGCGGCGACAAAGACGAGGACGTGAGCTTCGCGCGCGATGAGCAACGGTTCGTCGCCGAATTCTTGCGCTGCCCCGCTGGGGTCAACCAAAATTGGAAGCGGGGAGCGGCGGCCATAGCCGCGCGAAAGCACACCGACATTCAGGCCGCGTGCAGTGAGAGCTTTGGCCAGCGCGATCGTGAGCGGCGTCTTCCCTGCCCCGCCAGTAGAGAGATTGCCGATGCTGACGACCCGCCAGCGGAGACGGCGAATCGGCTTGAGGCCCGTGCGCAATTGCAGATCGCGCAGCGCGAGGCCGAGCCGGTAAACGGGCACAAGTGGCCAAAGCAGCGGACGCGCGGCGGATTTGGACTTCATGACTCGCGCTCCTGACTGGAACTCGCGGCGAGCAACTCGAGGATGGCAGCAACGCAGCGATCGGTGGCGCCGGCATGCTTGTTGAAGACTTCTTTGGCGCGCGCACCCATGGCTTCGGCGGCGGAGCGATTGCTGAGGAGTTTAATCAAGGTCGAGGCCAAATCGTCTTTTTCCGTAATCCGGAGCGCGTCATGGCTGTGCAGGCTGTCGGTGATGGCGGCGAAGTTGGCGTAG